>CAILZL010000043.1 GCA_903838705.1 uncultured Pseudomonadota bacterium | reverse complement strand
TGTTAGTGTTTTTGATTTAGATTTGGGGTGCTGACAGGGACGAAATGTCTGGATTTCAAAAGGTTGCAAAATCGCCTTAAAGTGGCAGAGTAAGAATATGAAGCAGATCACTCGATTTATTCCAACGCTGAAAGTAGTCATGCTGCTGGGTGCCTCTGCACTTGCGCAAAATGCACTGGCAGCGACCATTGCGCTAAACTATGAAGCAGTAGCACCGACTGTGCCAAATCCATCTGGGCAGACTCAGTTTAGTACAACACCAACCGTTCTTTCAGTCCCTGCCAGCTACACCTTCGGTCAGACCTTCCCTACGAATACGGATCCCGTTCCATCGACTTCATTTGATTTCTTTGACGATTATCTTTTCACAGTGACTGCCGCCAATGTGAATGCATCAGCTATCACCTTGGACTTGACCACGGTTCTGCAAATTAGCAATCTGGATATGCGTCTGTTCTCTTGGAATGGCACGGTGGAAAACCCGGCAACACCTGGTTCAACCACCACTAACCGCATTACCCTCGGTTCGCCTTCCTCAACGCCTTTCCAGGGTAACTCGAACCCATTCGCAGGCGGATCTTTTGTAGTATTGCCACCCCAGAATCTAGCTGCCGGCACTTACGTGCTGCAGGTTCGTGGTGTGATCAATGGTTCAGCCGGTGGTGCGTACTCGGGTACAGTGAATACTGCACCGATTCCAGTGCCTGCTGGTTTCCCATTGCTGATCTCTGGTCTGGGTATGCTTGGCCTGTTCCGTCGCCGTATCAAAGCCTGACTTTTTCCTCGTCTATCTCGCAACCCGTCAGTCCTCATAGACTGACGGGTTTTTTATTTCTAGCACCCAGAATATTTCAACGGTACTGCATTTCATCTTTATTGCTGCAGAAGTCGGATCAGTCGCGCTGATGGTCGGCGCCGGCGCACTAATGGCGTGCTTAATCGAATAGTGACTGTTCCGGAACTCGCATCGTCATTCGAATCTCATTTGGCATAAGCCTTGTTTCTGGTTAATTCTTTGTCATGAACAGGTCTCAGTGCGTGACTGAATACGTATGGATATGAAACACTTGTGGTTCGATATTGATCTCTGATTGAGAAGAGTGTCACATATTTGATGTGGATATCAGCTATGATCAAAATCATTGTCCGTCAGCAGAATCGGTTGAAATAACTGGCTGCTGATCAGGATCACAGTGGTCTGGCAGCATTGGGTTAAACCATAACAAGTCTCAAACTTGCGTCTAACCAACTTCGATCAGGCCGAACAGAACATTTCCGCTATGGGGCGGAATAGATTGATGATCTGGAGTGAAGCGCGATGGTGGAAAAGCTAATGAATAATAACAATGTGCGCGGTGTGTCGTTGCATCTCATCAGCAAAATCATGATGTTATGCCTGATTTCTCTGGCGGCTCTGCCTTCCGCAAATGCTGATGAAGCCCCGCCATATCTGATTCAACCCGGTGACATTTTGCAGGTCACGGTCTGGAAAGAGACTGACCTCCAGGCGGAATTGCTGGTGCGTCCAGATGGTGGCATTTCTTTCCCATTAGCAGGCGACCTGATTGTCAGTGGCTTGAGCGTGGCACAGACGGCGGATGTCATTACCCAGAAGATCAAGCGCTATATCCCTGATCCGGTGGTAACCGTGGCAACCAAGCAGATTGGTGGCAATAACATTTATGTGGTGGGCAAGGTAAATCGACCGGGTGTTTTTCCCTTCAGCAGCCCGCTGGATGTGATGCAGGCGCTGGCCCTGGGCGGCGGTGCAACTCCCTATGCGGCGTTGTCTGATATTCGCATTCTGCGTCGCGTCAACGGCAAGCAGGTCGCGATTCGCTTTGACTACACCGATATTGAGAAGGGCAAGGCACTGGACACGAACATCCTGCTGAACAGCGGTGATACCGTGGTGGTGCCGTGAGTGCATTGCGCCGTTCTCTTTGACGCCCATCCGATCCAGACATGGCTAACCGAATGGCACGCGTGCTGATTTCATCGGGCTTGTTGATGGCGGGTTCCGCAGCGCCGGTGTATGCCGGTGCCTGGAATTATGCCGGTCGCACCCAGCTGAGCAGTACCTATGACGACAACATCCTGTTGTCCGCCGGCAATCAGTATGCGCCAGTGCTCAGTGCGACGGCTGGTGCGGCCGATGTGTCAGGCAGGTTACAGTTTCAGGACGACACGTTGTTGTGGCAGTTTGATCCCCGCTTTCTGGCGACGCGCTATAGCGGTCAGCAGACGTTAAACCACACCGAAAAGTTTCTGACCATGCTGAGCCAGCTCACCGGTGAACGCAGTAGCAACAGTCTGACCCTGACAGGTACCGAAGATACGACCCTCACCAGAGAAATCGGTTTGACGGGTCTGTCGGCGGTCAATAAGAAACACCGCACAGTAACCGCAAATTTCGACAGCAACTGGCGATTCAACGAATTCATTGATGCT
>CAILZL010000042.1 GCA_903838705.1 uncultured Pseudomonadota bacterium | reverse complement strand
GTAAGCCTTGAACTCACCACCAAACTTCTCCGCCATCACCTTGGTCAAGGCCGCCGTCAACGTCGTCTTGCCATGATCTACGTGTCCAATCGTGCCCACGTTTACGTGCGGCTTCGTACGCTCAAATTTCTCTTTTGCCACAACGGCGACCCTCTAAAAAATAGCGACTAACAACTAAAACAAACGCCCAAGGCCAGATAGTTGCACACGCACCATCAGCCATCTTTTCCCGAGCAATGCGTCCATCCGGGACGCATTCTTTAATCTCACCTGCGCCGCAAGTTCTTGCGGCAGCTGGAGCCCACGACCGGAATCGAACCGGTGACCTCGTCCTTACCAAGGACGTGCTCTACCGACTGAGCTACGTGGGCCCTGACACTTGCAGCACTCCGGCTCAAGCCAAACTCCAACTTCCTTTCAATCAACACCAAATCTGCAACCACGAACCAGTCAATGGAGCGGGTGATGGGAATCGAACCCACACCATCAGCTTGGAAGGCTGAGGTTCTACCATTGAACTACACCCGCAATCTTGCGTAAAAACCAACAGAAAGAGCTACTTACTCATCCCGCCACTTGAACGCCGACAGCCATGGTGGAGGGGGTAGGATTCGAACCTACGTAGGCATAAGCCAGCAGATTTACAGTCTGCCCTCGTTGGCCGCTTGAGTACCCCTCCTGCGGACGTAAGAGCCGGGCATTCTCTGTATCTGACTGCCCTGTGTCAACCTCATTATTCGCCTAAATTTCGAATGCAGGCACTGAAACGGCCGCCAGACGGTATTTGCAGCGAAAATATTATTCAGACTTCGGCTGCCGCGCTCCGGAATCGGTCAATCCAATGTCAATCAGCTCCACTGATTCTGCTGCAATTTGCCGATCCAGAAAGTAAGCAGCCACGCGCGCAAACCGTTCTCGACCATCGGTCGCCATGAAACGTACCACCTGCGCTGGCGCATCGCCCCCCTTTTGCCTCAGCAGACTTTGTGCCGTCAGCAGTGACAATAGCGCCGCAGCAGTGGTTTCAGCGGAATCGACAATCGTCACATTCGCTCCCACCACCTGCTGCAAGGCAGGCCGGATCACCGGAAAGTGCGTACAGCCAAGCAGCAGCGTGTCAGGCGAATCCGGACCGGCAAAGGTTTCGCCCAGATAACGCCGGGCAATGGCTTCTACAATCGGCCCCGACACCCAGCCTTCCTCAGCCAGAGACACAAACAGCGGACAGGCTTGTGCCGACACGACGACATCGGGGCGAATAGCCGCAATTGCACGCTGGTAAGCGCCGCCCTGCACCGTCCCCTCGGTTGCCACCACAGCAATACGCCCATTCACTGAGGCAGCACATCCGGCCTCTGCGCCGGGCTCAACCACACCGATGATGGGCAGCTGCGGATAGCGTTTGCGCAACACTTCCAGCGCAGTGGCTGAAGCAGTATTGCAGGCAATAACAAGGCACTTGATACCGCGCCCGACCAGCAATGCAGCCGCCTGCAATGAGTAGCGAATAATGGTGTCAGCACTCTTCGTGCCATACGGCAATCTGGCCGTGTCACCCAGATACAGAAACTGCTCATCGGGCAACTGGCGTTGCAGCGCGCGCAATACCGTCAACCCACCCACACCCGAGTCAAATACGCCTATGGGCAACTCACGCTTCTGCTCAAGACTCAAACCCGCATTAGCTTCAATCGCTTCAATAATTGACAAGATTAACTTCGCCTGTTGTTAACTTATGATCAGGTCACGAAACAGATACAGTCAGGGCAGCTACACCGGCACAACACCATCCTGATCTAATGTTAAAAAACCGGGGACATTCGCGACCCACGCCGTGACATAAGCGCAATTTACTCCAGTTCGGGTAATTCTATGCAGATTAAAACTGCGGCATAATCACAGCGCGCATTGATGCCACGATCAAGTATTCACTCATCTACCTCATCGAGGCCGCCCCTATGGAGCGACGACTGCATAACCGACACAAGGCACGCACGATTGTGTTCATCTCCTCACCCGGCCGCCCGGGCAGATTGTGTCGCGCCAGAAATCTCAGCGCTAATGGGGTTTTCATTGAAACCAGCAACATGGGCCTGAAGAAAGGCTCAACAGTGCAACTGACCTTCGCCATCAATCTGGGCGTAGTCACCAAGATACATCGCCGCACCGCCATTGTTGCGCACATCACTCGCGGCGGCACTGGCCTGATGATGGAAAGCCTTACCGGCACACGCTGAATATTCCGCTTATCAACTAACCATGATGAGCGACAGGCAACCCGGCTAATCAAACTGCGAACCAGCGAAGCAGCCTGAATCCGACACGATATAATCCCCTGTTACTTGCATTCGCTTCCACAGGGGCAAAATGAAACACTGGCTTATTCTCATCACAGGCATGCTCGCCCTGAGCCTGTCCGCCTGCACAACTGTACAAACCACTTCCGGCGGCGCGATTGGTGTTGATCGCAGACAGTTCATGCTGGTTTCAGAGCAGGAAGTTGAACAGGGCGCAGTCGAGTCCTACCAGCAGGAGCTGACCGGCGCGGAGAAAAAAAGCGCCCTGAATGTGGACTCGCAACAAGTTACCCGCGTGCGCACCATCGCCAACCGGCTGATACCGCAAACAACTGCATTCCGCGCTGATGCCAAAGACTGGAAGTGGGAAATCAATGTACAGAAGACTGACGAACTGAACGCCTACTGCATGCCCGGCGGCAAGATCATGGTGTACTCGGGCATCATTGAAAAACTGAAACTGAGTGACGCGGAACTGGCCGCCATCATCGGCCATGAAATCGCCCACGCGCTGCGCGAACATACCCGTGAACGCGTATCACGCGCTTATGCAGAACAACTCGGGCTGGGGGTGCTGGCCGCAGTAACCGGCGCAGGCGCAGATGCCATGCAGGTAGCCTCTACCATCACACAGGTCACTTTCGGATTGCCGCATAGCCGCGAACAGGAAACCGAAGCTGATCGCATTGGCCTGGAACTCATGGCACGCGCAGGCTACAACCCGAATGCAGCCATCACGCTCTGGCAAAAGATGAATCAGGTAACCGGCATCAATGGCTCGGACTTTCTGAGCACTCACCCCAGCAGCAGCAACCGCATCAGCGACCTGCAAGCCAACCTGCCCAAGGTGATGCCTTTATACGAATCTGCAAGCAAGCGGTGAGCATCAAACACATTCAGCGAACAGATGCCATGCCGCACGAGGCGCCTTTTACGCATTTTTTTACAGCACTTCAGCCGCCATCCAGCTGACAGTTAAACCGTCAGAGCTACACGGGCAGGTGGTCTACCATTGATACTCGCAAAATGAGCGATTAGACATCACTTTTCGCGAATTGGAAGAATAATGCCAGGCTGTGCCTGTGAAACCCAGTAAACGCCAGATCCGTACCTGTAGTAATCGCTGTAATCACGAAGTTCACCAGCTTCAGACTCGAACAGGGAAAACAAATAGACCTTCTTCAAATTAGCTTTAGGACGATCCGTCTCCACGGATAGCTCTAGCTCGTACTCACCGGAGTCCCATTGGAAATGACGGCGAAAGAACGCAGTCGCGAGCTCGACACTCGCTGGTGCTGCCTCACACATGCGTTCCTTGTTGGCTGGATCTTCTTTTTGTCGAAGGATGTCCGTGCGAATGGCTGACTCAAGTCGACGATACTCCTTGTCATCATCCCTCGAATAAAAATTAAAGAAACTCACAACATGAGACCACTCTTCTCCAGGATTCAGCCGAAACGGAGCAAGCATGACATTCTCCTTCGCATCAGGTGTTCGCAGGTAGTTTTGAGCTAGCAGCGTAAATGGCTTACCTCCTGAACGGCGAAAAGTGAGAGTAATAGCCTTTACTCGAAGCGCTCGACCACCTGCGTTCTCGATAATCAAGTGCCATTGCGCATTGGGATTACCAACCTTGTGGGTAATGTGGAGTCGACTAAACGCCTCGCAGCGTAGCTTTGACCTTCGCAGCAACACATGCACAGGTGGCATCTGCGAAAAGACGAGTGCGGCCAGCGCTACAACTGCCTACCAAAACTGCCAATCGAGGTAGAAATGAGCCGGGGTCATGGCGGGGTGACTTCAGTGATACTCAACGGCTGCCTACAAACCGCATTAAAAATAGGCTTTACAGTGGAAATACGTACACCCATTCCGATGTTTCCTTTTTTCAGCTGATTAAGCATTTGTAGCAGGTAATAAGAGCAAGCAGCAACCACAGCATGAGCTACTGCAATATTTCCAACTTTCACTCTTCCGGCGCCACCGTGACTTTCAAACCTTCGTAGGCCGGCGCCATGACAATCTGACAACTCAAACGGGAAGAAGCCTTGCGATCGGAGACATCATCCAGCACGGCGGTTTCATCGGACTGCGCAGCGGGCAACTTTGCCACCCACGCATCATCCACATACACATGACAGGTCGCGCATGAACACATGCCGCCACACAACGCCACCACACCCATATCCTGATCGCGCAGCACTTCCATCAGAGTAGTGCCTGATGCTGCTGTCAGCCGATGTTCGGTGCCATCCCGATCTGTAACAACGATATTCACCATGGTCGTGCGGATTCCCAGTGCAGTTAAGTATGTGATTCATTGTGCCACGCCACTTCAACCTTCAGAAGCACTTTGCACACCGGGTTTGAGATCAATAACAGTTTCGAGTACCGTTACCCGTCATCATGCATTCATCCACACGCGGCGCTCTGCCGGGGGAATCAGGTCATCTTGCTGGATATTGATTGCGCTGTAATCGGTGCGGGCGTAGTCGGACTTGCCATTGCGCGGGCCTGCGCAAGAAGCGGCATTTCCACCGTGCTGATTGAACAGCACGCCACCTTCGGCAGCGAAACATCTTCACGCAATTCGTCGGTGATTCATTCGGGTATTTATTACCCGCCAGCCTCACTGAAATCACGCAGCTGCATCAAAGGCCGTGAATTACTGTATGAATTCTGTAAGCGCCACGGCGTACCGTTCCGTCAATGCGGCAAGTTGATTGTTGCCACCAGCGCTGCGGAACAAACCCGACTTGAGCAACTGCTGCGCAATGCGCAGAGCGTGGGAATTACTGAAATCGAACTCCTTGACCAGCATAAAGTGCAGCGCCTCGAACCTGCACTGTCAGTCTCATCAGGCTTGTGGCTTCCTGTCACAGGCATTGTCGACAGTCATTCATACATGACGGCATTGCTCGGTGATTTCGAGCAGCATGCCGGAATCTTTGCCGCTCGCACTACGGTGACACGCATCCGGCGCATCACTGATGGGTTTGAAATACATCTGCCTGATGAAGAAACACCCTTGCGCGCACGCAATGTAATCAACTCAGCGGGATTACATGCCGCACAGCTGGCATCAAACATTGATGGACTGGATGCGGCATTCATACCGCGCATGCACCTGGCGAAAGGCCATTACTTCGAATACAGCGCCACGGCGCCGTTCAGCCATCTGGTGTATCCGGTGCCAGTTGACGGGGGATTAGGCGTGCATGTGACGCTGGATATGGCCGGGCGAATGCGCTTTGGACCGGATGTGGAGTGGATGAATGACATCAACTATGAAATCTCACCCGAACGCGCAGATGTTTTTTATCCGGCGATCCGTCGCTACTGGCCGGAGCTGCCTGATAACAGCCTGAATCCAGCCTACACCGGCGTGCGTCCAAAGCTGTCCGGGCCGGGTGAACCCGCAGCTGACTTCTGTATTCAGGATGCCAGCACACACCAGGTGCCGGGACTCATCTGCCTGTACGGCATTGAGTCCCCGGGGCTGACTGCTTCACTGGCACTGGCTGAAGCAGTCATGCAGCTGGTGCAGGAACAGGATCAATAAAACGCGAGTGCTTCGATACCGTCGCCGCCATCGTAGCTGCGCAGTGGCTTGCCGGTAGCCAGATCCACGCGGGTCAACAGACCGCTGTCATGACTGGAGACGATGACCGTCTTGCCGTCCGGATCAAACGCGACACCCTGCGGACCCTTGGCCACGGCCAGCAGTTTCTGTTTGCGATAGTCACGCGCATCAATTACCCATGCCTGACCGGCACCATAGGAAGTCGCAACCAGTGTGCGGCCATCCGGCGAGAACATCAGCTTGACCAGACGGGTACGCTTGATACTGGTCAGTGCAGCGCCCTGTAGAGGAATGCGGTCAACTTCCTTGCTGGTTTTCGTATCGATCACATGCAGCTCGGACTTGTCGTTATCGACAATCAGCAGGTGCTTGCCATCCGGTGTCGGTGTCAGGCCTTCATAGCCACTGCCATTACCTGTTCCCTGCGCATCTTTCATGGCCGGAATCGCTGCTACAAAGCTGCGCTTCACTGTGTCAAAAACCTGCGCAGCTGCTTCCTTATTGGATGCGAACAATCTGGATTCATCAGGCAGCAGCGTGATGAAGTGGGCTCCCTTGCCGGGAATGTCGTACACGGCTTCGATCTTTCTGGCAGCCGGATCGATGTACAGCAATTTGTTCGGAATATCGCAGGTCACCCACAACTTGCCATCACGGGTCGCGAGCAGACCATGCGGCGCAATGTACTGGCCCAGCTCGATGACACCCGCAATCTGGTGCTGCACCAGATCCACAATCAGAACTTTGTTATTGGGTGTCTTGTTTGCACCATAGATACCATCACCATACAGAGGCACATAGGCGGTCTTGTGGTCATAGGAAATAGCCAGTTCATGTACGCTCTTTTCCGGCGGTTCAAGCGCTGTCACTTCGGTCAGTGACACCGGATCAAGAAAGCGGATCTTGTTGCCAACCTTGTCAATGGCAATCACGCCTTTGCGCCCCGTGACATTGCTGCCGGTGTTCTGTGCCGTGGCTGGCAGAGCCACAGACAAACATGCGAGTAACCCGATTAATGTCATTGACTTGATGCGCACTGAACCCACCCTCTTTAGTAAAAATTCTTCGGCATAAAGCCGACTGCGATAAGATTTGCAACCTATCATGCTTACCTACCCAACAGGGCAGACATTCTTGCGCCATGCTTCGATCATGTTTGCCGGTGCAATGGCATTTCTGGCCACTGCCTGCGCACCCCACTCCGGTTCACCTGCCACCGACACGGCTTCGCAAGCTCAGAGCAGCGCTTACTTCGTCGGCAGTGATCGCTGTGCAAGCTGCCACACCGCTGAACACAACGCGTGGCAATCATCACAACATCAGATGGCGATGCAGCATGTCAGCCGAACCGCCGTGCTAGCCCCTTTTGCCGGCGAATCACTCAAACATCACGACAAGACCACTACTTTTTCTACGCATGAAAGCCAATTCATTATTCATACCGATGGGCCGGATGGCAAGCCAGCGGACTATCAGGTCAAGTACGTATTCGGCGTATCCCCGTTACAGCAATATCTGATTGAACTGCCCGGAGGTCGCTTACAGGCATTTACTCTGGCATGGGACAGTCGCCCGGCAACAGCAGGCGGTCAACACTGGTTCGATCTCTATCCGGACGAGTCATATCAGGCAGGTGACCCGCTGCACTGGACCGGCTATCAGCAGAACTGGAATTACATGTGTGCCGACTGCCATTCAACCAATCTGCGCAAGCAATACGATGCTGCATCAGATACGTTCAACACCACCTGGTCTGAAATCAGCGTGGGTTGCGAAGCCTGTCATGGCCCGGGATCACAACACCTGATCTGGGCACAACAGGGACAACCCAAATCAATGATATATAAGGGTCTGCCGCATCTGCTGAATGAACGCGCGGGTGTGACATGGACCCGCAATGCCACCAGCGGCCAGCCGCAACGCAGCACCGCACGAACAACTTCGCGTGAACTGGATACCTGTGCACGCTGCCATTCACGGCGCCTGCAACTGATCGACAAGGTAAATGCCACCGCACCACTGGCACAGGGGTTTCAGGTGGCCCTGCTCGATCAGGGTCTGTACTACCCAGATGGTCAGATGCGCGATGAGGTCTATAACTACGGTTCATTCCTGCAAAGCCGCATGCATGCCGCAGGCGTCACTTGCAGCGACTGTCACGACCCGCACACACAGCAACTGCGTGTACCGGGTGATCTGGTCTGTGCGCAATGTCATGACGCGAGCCGCTATGCGACTCAGAAGCATCACTTCCATCCGGAACAATCAGACGGTGCACGCTGCGCAAGCTGCCACATGCCAACTCATACTTACATGGGCGTGGATAAACGGCACGATCACTCACTGCGCATTCCTCAGCCGGCTGAATCGGCTCAAATCGGCGCACCGGACGCCTGCACCAGTTGCCATACAACACGCGACAGCAAATGGGCGCAGTCCATCATCACGCAGCACTATCCACAACCCAGACACAGCTTTCAGACGCAGGGGCCTGCATTCGCAGCCCTTGAGCACGGCGCAGCCGGTGCATCCGAGCAGGTGCTGGCTATCGCACAGAACAGTTCACTACCAGCCATTATCCGCGCCAGTGCCTTGCACAGACTGTCACAGGCGGGCGTTGCAGTAGATCCGACGTTACTGAATAAAGCCGCTCAAGACCCCGATGCATTAGTACGCGCAGCTGCGGCTGAAGCTGCCACTGGAAATGCATCCGTGCTGCAACCATTACTGAAGGACAGCATGCTCAGTGTACGGCTTGCTGCTTCACAGGCCATGCGCCAGGGAACGGATGACTGGGTGAAAGCCAATGGTGAATACATTGCCGCGCAGCGCTACAACTCTGATCGACCCGAAGCGCGCGCCAATCTTGGCAGTGCATTGCTGGCACAAAATGATATTCAGGGCGGACAAGCTGCGCTGCAATCTGCCATCAAGCTGGATCCGGGTTTCTCACTGGGCTATCTGAATCTCGCGGACAGCTATCGCGCACTGGGTGATGAAGCCATGTCAGAACAAACTCTGCGCGAGGCATTACGCCATGGCCGTGAAAATATCGGCGCCGTGCAATTCGCGCTGGGACTTTCTCTGGTAAGACAGGGCAAGTATGAACCAGCTCTTGCGGCGCTTGCTGAAGCCAGCCGCCGCGAACCCGACAACGTGCAATTTATTTATACCTATGCGGTTGCATTGCATGATCGCGGCCAGAAACAGGCCGCCGTATACTTGCTTGAAAAAGCGATTAAACGAAGACCCAATGAAGCGCAGCTTGCCGAACTGCTGACAATCTATCGTAACGCGCCGTAACTCAGGTTCCGAACGCCACCAGCAGACAACACAAAGACCAGAACACAGCATATTCAGGGCCGCCGCGATTCCATAACCACTCGCCCTTGTTCACCCGCATCAATGCAGCGGCAGCCACCAGTAAAAAAGCGGCGGCGGCAATCGCAGCCTGACGTGCATACACATTAAAAATCAGCGCGGCAGCAAACAGTGCTTCAGTCACGATTGCGATATTCAGCACCAGCCGGCCTGGTTTTAATCTCGCAGCTGCAAAAAACTCCAGCGGACGTTCAGGATGCAAAATCTTGATCGCCAGATGCGGAAGAAAAAAAGCACCGCACATCACGCGCAGCACATCACCAATCCCATTCAATTCGAAAAACATGGTTCCATCACTCCAGCCAGATTAGCGATCACATGCGTTCACAGAAGACGTAATCATCAACAGAACAGATCTTACGGTTCAAGAATCTTGCCACGGGTTTCAGGCAGCATGAATGCAGCAAATGCCATGAGCGCGTAAGCGGCTCCAGCAACCACACCGATCGCCGTACCCAGCGGCAGCACCGTTTCTGACAGATGGGCCACCACCACTGGTGTAAATGCACCCAGCACACGCCCCAGATTGTAAGTAAATCCCTGGCCAACTCCGCGGACCCTGGTCGGAAACTGTTCAGTGAGGAAGGCACCCTGTGCACTGAATACGCCCGATGAGAAAAAGCCGAGCGGCGCACCAATCAACAAACGCGCACCTTCCGGGAATGGCGCGACGGTATACACCAGCACCGTAATAAACGAACCGATCGCAAAGATCAGGAATGTATTTCTGCGGCCGACAATGTCCGAAAGATAGGCGCCGGCCATATAGCCGCAGAATGAGCCAATAATCATGACCAGAATGGAACCACTGGAACCGCTTACCGACAGGTGACGCTCACTCATCAGATACTTCGGCATCAGCACCATCACTGCCTGCCAGCCGCCCTGTGCGCCGGCTCCGAGCAGACCACCCAGCACGGTGATGCGCAGCAACGGTGGGCGGAAAATCTCGAGCACCGAAGCACGTTTTTCACCGGCAGCGATCTGAGCCTGTGAGCGCTGATATACCGCAGGCTCTTCGATAAAACGACGCAGGAAAAACACCAGAATTGCTGGGGTAATTCCTACAAAGAACATCAATCGCCAGCCGATATCCTGCGGCAGTGTCAGATATGCAAAGATCAGCCAGTTGAAAAACAATGCCATGGCCCAGCCCACGGCATAACCGGCCTGCATTGAACCCAATGCCTTGCCACGATGCTGCGCACGAATAGTCTCACCGAGCAGCACTGCACCGGCCGCCCATTCACCGCCGAACCCCAACCCCATGAGAGAACGGCAGACGAGCAGCTGCTGATAATTCTGAGCAAGTCCGGAGAGAAACGAAAAGACGGCAAACCATGCGATAGTGATCTGCATGGTACGCACCCGGCCGATACGGTCAGCCAGCCACCCGGCCAGCAAACCGCCTAATGAAGACATCGCCAGCACAACACTCTGCAGAAAAGAAGCTTCAGTGGTACTCAGATGCCACAATGCCATGAGCGCTGGAATGATGAAGCTGTAGAGCTGCACATCCATTGCATCCAGTGCCCAGCCACCGACGCAGGCTTTTACCGTGCGCTGCTCCGAGCGGCTCAAACTTACATACCAACCCGGACCCCACTGCTTTGTATTCATATTGCTAGCCGCGCCCTGTAAGAATTATGCATATGCGCCCGCGCTGGACTCAACCAGCAGGTAATCTGATTGGCAGGCTATGTCAGTTCAATAACAGAACAAGCCTGTTATCCAATGCGAAACTTCCCACTCCATGGTCTGATGAAAGCCGCGCATCACCAGATGCGCGGCGTGTGATATCAACTAACTAACGATTGCATCCTGCAATGTGCATCAGATATGAATTGCACGGTTAAAGGCAGCCAGCGTCGCCTCATGCATGGCTTCCGACATGGTCGGATGCGGGAACACCGTTGCCATCAACTGTTCCTCAGTAGCTTCCATGGTCATGGCGATCACGAAACCCTGAATCATTTCGGTGACTTCCGCGCCGATCATATGTACGCCGAGAATCCGGCCAGTTTTAGCCTCGAACACCGTCTTCACAAATCCATCCGTGTCACCCGAGGCAAGTGCCTTGCCGTGATTCTTGAACGGATAACGTCCGACCTTGATGTCATGTCCCGCTTTTTTGGCCTGCGCTTCGGTCAGACCCACTGAAGCAATCTGCGGTACGGAATAAGTGCAGCCCGGGACCGGCGAATCCAGGTATGTCTGTGCCAGACCGGCCAGATGTTCGATGCAATGAATGCCTTCATGACTTGCCTTGTGTGCCAGCCAAGGTGCACCGGCCACATCACCGATGGCGTACAGTCCGGCAACATTGGTACGACCGTGCTTGTCGGTTACGATATGACCGCGATCAAGCTTGACTCCCAGTGCCTCAAGACCGATGTTCTCTACATTTGCAGAAATACCTACAGCGACAATGGCGTAATCAGCAGTGATTTCCTGATTCTTGCCCGCAACTTCAATCTGCAACTTCACATCTTTGGCTGAACCCTGCAGCTTGGTGACCTTGGCACCGATATGGAAACGGATGCCACGCTGCTCAAATGCCTTTCGGGCAGCAGCGGATACCTCCTCATCTTCCATCGGCACAATGCGATCCAGTGCTTCCACCACAGTGACTTCCGAACCCAGGGCACGGAAGAAGCTGGCGAATTCGATTCCGATTGCACCGGAACCTATCACTACCAGTGACTTGGGCATGGCCTTGGGCACCAGTGCTTCGCGATAGGACCAGACGCGATTGCCATCCGGTTGCAGACCGATTGCCGGGATGGTGCGGGCGCGGGCACCGGTAGCAAGCACAACGTGTTTTGCAGTCACCGTACGTGAACCACCGGCTTTCAATGCCACCACCACTTTGGGTGCAGGCGCGCCTTTCTCAAGCGATGCCGCACCTTCGATCACTTCAATCTTGTTCTTCTTCATCAAATACGCGACACCGGCATTCAGCTGACTGGATACACCGCGCGAACGCTTCACGATCTTGTCCAGATCGAAACTGCGACCGGTCACCTTCATGCCATAGGTTTCGAGGTGATCCAGGTTTTCATACATCTCACCGGCCTTCAACAAGGCTTTGGTGGGGATACAGCCCCAGTTCAGACATACACCGCCGAGCGCCTCACGCTCAACAACAGCCGTCTTGAGCCCCAGTTGTGCAGCACGTATAGCGGCTACGTATCCGCCCGGACCTGCACCGATAACAACGACATCGAAGTCCATGTATTTACCTTTTCGTTACTTAGACATTGACCGTTTGCGATGAACATTCATCGCGGCACTACCAAAAGCGCACCCTTAAAATTCAGAATCACACTTAATCAGTGAGATCGAACAATGCGATTTTATCCGTGCATTATGTACCAACTGCAGTTTCCCTAGCCACAAAAACCACCTGTCTGACATTTCATAATTCGTCCGGAATGTATTTCAGGCCGAACAAAACATGCTCCGCGATTCCCGTTTACTGGCCATATTCGAACTTGTAGCCCGCCCCGTAGACGGAACGCAATGGCCCTTCCACGAGCTGCAACCGGTCGAGTTTGCGACGTAATTTCCTGATGTGACTATCGATTGTCCGGTCATTAACGATCCGGAAATCCCGATACACACGATCCATGATTTCGTCGCGTGAAAAAATCCTGCCGGGCGCCGCCATAAGGGCACTTAACAGCTCGAATTCAAGCGCTGTCAGCGCCACTTCCACACCATTCGCCATAGCGCGAAAGCTGGCACGATCCAGCACCAGACGGTCGCCACTCACGGGTCGGACTTCGCCTTTCGTGCGACGCAACAGCGCGGTCGCACGCGCCACCACTTCCCGGGGAGAAAACGGCTTGCAAATATAATCGTCCACACCGGATTCAAATCCGGCCAGACGATCACCTTCCTCGATTCTCGCGGTGATCATGATGATCGGCACGGCAGATTCCCTGCGAATTTCCCGGCATATGGTCAGGCCATCACGACCGGGCAGCATCAGATCCAGCATCACAAGATCAGGGCTGTTTTTCCGCAGCCAGTCCATCACTCCCAGTCCGTCAGCGAGTCGATGCGTTCTACAACCTGCCGATTGCAAATAATCGGACATGACCGCAGCAATCTTGTCCTCGTCTTCCACAATCAGAATCAGCTCACCCGTCATGATCTGTCCTGCTTTCCAAACTGAATATCAAAACGCAACCCACCGAGAGCGGATCGGGCAACGGTAACTGTGCCACGGTGTGCATTGATGATTGACTGCACGATTGCCAGCCCCAGACCCGCGCCTCCACCAGCACGACTGCGAGATGCTTCACCACGATACATTCGCTTGAATAACAGGGGGATTTCATGCTCGGCGACACCCGGGGCGGAATCTTCAAAGCTGATTTTGATGTCACCACCATCATGCTGAGCGATGATCTGAACCGTTCCGCCTTCGTCGGTATATCGCAGACTGTTTTCAAGCAGATTCATGAACACCTGCCGCAATCGATCGGGATCGCCAATCATCCGCAAAGTACCCTGTTCCGGTAATTGCGCATGAATAGAAATATGGCGTTGATTGAACCGCGTCTGTGATGCCGCAACACAGGACTTCAATAGCTCCGCAAGATTGACTTCAACCCTCTGCAGGGTGGCAATCCCTCCATCAAATGAAGACAACTGATGCAAGTCATCAATCAGTCGTGACAATCGGGACAATTCATCATGCAGCGACTGAAATGCCTCTGTGGTCGGTATGCGCACTCCATCCTGCAATGCCTCAGCCTCGGCCATCAGTATGGCTACCGGAGTGCGCAGTTCGTGTGCAATTTCAGCCAGCCATTGACGCTGCAGATTCTGGTTACGGGCCAGTGCAATGGACAGGTCATTGAAATCACGCGCAAGCGTTCCGAGCTCATCATTTGAAGTAACTGACAGGGGCTCAGGCGTCCTGCCCGCAGCGAGAATACGCGCTGCCTGACCAATATCCCGTACCGGGCGGGTGACAACGCGCGCTATGAAAAATGCCGGCACCATCGCCAGCAGCACACTACCGGCAACGATGACACCCAGCGCCGTAACGAAACGCTGCTGGAACTGCTGATCATAAGTAGTGGCCTGCTTGACCGGCAGATTGAGCACACCGACGGTAGCGCCCGCATGCTCGATCTTCCATTCATAAGCGGGGCGTCCTTTAGTCGGTTTGCCGAATAGCAGCTTGCCCTGAGCATCAAACAGAACAAACCTCAAAGGCAGCGGCGCAGTCAGTGACTCCGGAAACTCATCAGGTTTGAATTGCGAAAACATCGCCTGCACTTCAGTCAGATCCGTCACCTGATGGCCTGATGAAATCATGGCGAGCTCAGCCCATCGCTGCGGATTATCAATCAGCGCCTGCCAGCTCCCTGTGCTTGCATATTCAACTTCAAGTGATCGGGCAAACTCCCTGGCCCGTTGCTGATCAAAGGCATTGGTGTACTGCGCAAACCCCCGGTCAAATACCCAGCTGATCAGTACCGAGAAAGCCACTACCACCAGCAATGACTGGAGCAGCAAGAGAATGAATACTTTCTTCTTGACGGTGAGATTGCTGAAGGGCCGCAAAAGACACTGCACACCACTCCTGACTGACCAGCCTTCTGAATCCGACTCAGTCACACCGACATCAGGCGACTGATTAGCCTGTTTTTCTTCGACCGGCAATGAAGTGGGGCTGGTCTGCATTGAGTAATCCCGTCAGGTGTACTTCTATTCGTGTCCTGTCTACAACCATCAGGGAGCAAGGTCAAATGGCAGATGCCCGGAGAGAAGTCTTCTTCACGGCCGGGAGGCCACAAACAATCCGGTCAAATTCAGTCCGACACTGATGGGATGATTAACAGGATGCCGGGCACGAGGTTCGTACAGAAAGACATGCAAACCACAACTCATATATAGTAGGCGGAGGGGTAGGGTCTTCATCTTGACTACAAGAACTGAGGATTGCTTCTGGCAGGTCGTAGACTTGTCAGTACATACACACGCGGTGTACCGGATATCCAAACAAATCGCTTTCCAGAGGAACAATACACAATGAGCCAGCCAGCACCATCAAACCAGCAGACCGGCGGGCAGCCGGCCAGCTCCGAGCAATCAGGAACTCATGTCGCCGCACTGACCATGTTTGGCCTGTTGCTGGTGGCTTACATTCTGATGTCAGCTGACCGCTACCTGATGAGCGCACTTGGCGTCGCCATCCAGAAAACCCTTGCCTTCTCTGACCAGCAGAGAGGCACACTCGCCACCATCTTCACTCTGGGTCTGGGCATCGGTGGCATACCTTCAGGCTGGCTCATTGCAAAGTCTTCAAGAAAGACCGTAATGATCGCAGGCATTCTGATCTTTTCCGCCGCAACCTATTTTCTGACCGTCGCCGGCGATTTCTACAGCATGTTTGCCACCCTGGTCGTTCAGGGCTTCGGGATGGCGATGCTAGCGACCAGCATGTTCGCGCTTGCCGGAAGCTATTTCAGCAAGAGCCGTGTCGCGGCGCTTGGTGCGGTGAACGTCTGCTTTGGTCTTGGTGCAGTTGTAGCCGGCAAGATCAACCCTATGCTGCTTTCCCACTATGAAGCTTCAATCGGCAAGGAATTAAGCTGGCAGCCCACCATCCAATCCTATGCAATATTTGGCGTTGTTCTGGCCGTGCTGATCGCCCTTGCCGTACGGCCCTGGTTCAGCGAAACCCGCGCAATTGCAAAGCAAAGCGCCGACGTGGGCGGAGCTGATTCAGTGAAAAACCGCAACACCGCACTACTCACAGTGATGAGTGTTTTCTACGGCCTGACTGTGTACGGGTTCATCGGCACCTACGTATCCTATTTAATCCATGACCTGCACTATGAACGTCCGGTCGCTATCGACATGCTTGCCTGGTTTGGATACGGCTCCCTGCTGTCCATCTTCGGCGGCATGCTCGGTGACAGATTGTCACCAAAACTGGTCATCATCGGCGCTTCGCTCGGCGTGGCCATACTGGGTTATTACGTGTACCTGCCAGACCTCAGCGTAGATACCCGCAGAGCCCTTTCATTTGCTTTCGGAACCTTTGGGCCTGCGGTTCTTTACACAAACCTGGCTGGAGCGCACATCAAATCCATGCGCCGCAGCCTGTCACGCCTCGGCTCCAGCATGTTCGTTACCACGTTGTATGCGGGCGGCGCCTGCGGCGGCTTCCTGATCAGCTATCTGGCCGGCCAGTCCAGCTGGGAACATGCTGCCCGAATCCAGCTTTCCCTACTGCCGTTGATCGGTGCAGTGCTTGCTCTGGGTCTGCGCCCGGCCGATATGTCAAAGTAATAACTTCCATATCTGCGACTTATGAAAAACGCGGGAACCAATCGGTTCCCGCGTTTTTTTCATCCCTCAAAAAAACACCTTGATTTTTTAGGCCGACCGGCCTGATCCGAGGTCAATTTCCAAGTTTTTTTCTATATAATGATCTGCTCATTACGGTTCAAACAAAACACGGGCAGGTTTTTTGAACACTGCCTTATGCCCACTTGGAGATATATCAATGAAGTTAGCAATTGCCGGACTTGGCTGGTGGGGCGGTACCCTGGTTGATTCGGTGGAAAAGAGTGAAGGCTTGAGCTTCGTTTCTGCATTTACTCGCTCACGTTCCCAGCAGGATCAGGACATTGCCGCCAAACATAATTTGCGCCTGGCTGACAGCTATGAAGCCATGCTGGCCGACCCGGAAGTGGAAGGCGTTGTCCTCGCCACCCCTCCCACCGCCCACTGCGAACAAATTGTTGCAGCCGCTGCCGCTGGCAAGCACGTGTTCTGCGAAAAGCCTTTCGTAATGTCCAAGGCAGAGGCTGAACGCGCGGTTGCAGCAGTTCGTGCTGCCGGCGTAACACTGGGTCTGGGATATAACCGTCGCTTCCATCCTTCATGGGTGGATCTGAAGAACCGTATCAACTCTGGCGAGCTGGGCACGATCCTGCATGTGGAATGCACCATGTCCGGTCCGAATGGCCTGTCCCTTGCTAAAGATGCGTGGCGTGGCAGCAGTGCTCAGGCACCTTGCGGCGGCCTGTTCCCGATGGGCGTACATGCTGTTGACGGCCTGATTGATCTGTTCGGCGACATCGAAAGCGTGTTCTGCCACAGCTTCCGTCGCGCTGTACCTAACGATAACGATGACACCACCTCAGTCCTGTTCCGCATGAAGAGCGGCATGTCTGCCTATCTGGGCACCATGATGGCTACTGCGGGCACCTTCCGCTTCCAGGTCTATGGCTCAAAGGCCATGGCGCTGCTGGGTGGTTCGGTACACGTTGCCGGTCAATCTTCAGAGCACCGTCGTGCCGGCCTGTTCGGCAGCTATGTCATTCAGCCGATCAAGGGCGATGCGACTGCACACGAAGTGCCGATGTTCGACGTAAATCGCGCTGAACTGGAAGCCTTTGCGACTGCAGCGACCGGTGGCGCCCCCTATCCTGTCACCTTCGCTCAGATGATCAATGGTGTCGCGGCAACAGACGCAATCATCGCTTCTTCAAAATCCCACAAACTCGAAGTGGTCGCCTAAGCGAACACTCTAACCCCGGAGTTAATAATCATGGATCTCGGCAAATACGGCCATCTGACTTATTCCACCCTCGTTCATCCCGGCGACACCTGGCCGGAAATGTGGGAAAGCCTGACCAATTACGTGCCACGCGTGAAAGCACGCGTGTGCCCTGACAAGCCTTTCGGCGTTTCTCTGCGACTGTCAAATGCCTCAGCTGCCCTGCTGGTGGATTCACCCAGTGAACGCGCCAAGCTCAAGCAGTTTCTGGCCGACAACAACATGTATCTGTACACGGTCAATGCATTCGTGTTCGGCCCGTTCAAGAACCAGCTGGTCAAAGAAAAGGTATATGAGCCGGACTGGCGCGGTGAAGAGCGCACTCGCTACACCATGAATGTTGCCGACATTCTTGCTGATGTCGCACCTGACTTCGTGAACCCATCCATACAGAGCCCACCACTGGGCTTCAAGCCACGCGTCACCGGCCCAGAAGTGGTCGAAGCCTACGCCGCCAATTTGCGCCGTCTTGCTGTCCACCTGCACAAAATCCGTGAACGCACTGGTCGTACTGTGACTCTGGCAGTTGAGCCGGAACCATACTGCTTCCTGGAAACCACTGAAGAAACCGTCCATTTCTTCACGAAAGTACTGCGCTCCGAACAATCACTTGCTGCTCTGGGCAAGGAACTCGGCATGAGCGCCGAAGATGCACGCGTCGTATTGCGCCGCCATATCGGCACCGTATATGACATCTGCCATCAGGCGGTTGAGTTTGAAGACATCAGCAAATCCTTGCAGAGCCTGGTGGACAACGACATTCCTGTTTTCAAGCTGCAGGAAGCAGCCGCAGTTCAGGTACCGGCCGTTACCCCGGCAGCCATCGAAGAACTCCGCAAGTGGGCTGAAACTGTGTACCTGACTCAGACCATCGAAAAGATGGATGGCAAGATTTCGCGCTTCCTCAATCTGGAAGATGCTATTGCCGCCTGGGAAAAGGACCCGAATCGCAGCCGCGAATGGCGTATTCACTTCCACGTGCCGGTCTTCCTGGAAAAGCTGGGTGAAAACATGCGTACCACCCGCTTCGCAATTGCTGAAGCCCTAGCCTTCCACAAGGCTAACCCGCTTAGTGCACAGCTGGAAATCGAAACCTACACCTGGGACGTACTGCCACAGCACCTCAAGACTGGCGACATCGTTGACTACGTGACGATGGAGCTGGAATGGGTCAAGAGCCAGTTCGCGTAAGTTAAAGCAAGCAAAGCGGAGTGACGTCATGAAAATCGGATTCATCGGTCTAGGTCGCATGGGCGCGGGTATGGCTCAGCGCTTGCTGGCGGCAAATTTCAAACTTGCCGTGTTCGATCCTGACGTCAAGCAGAGTGCCCGTCTTGCAGAGGCCGGGGCTGAAGTGGCAAGCAGCCTCGCAGCCCTTGCATCCATGTGCGACGTGGTCATCAGCATGTTGCCGAGCGATGAAATATTGCGCTCGGCCACACTGAATGCGGATGGCCTGGTGGCAAATCTTCGTAAGGGTGCAATCCACATGGTCAGTGGTACGCACGGCGTTCCTGCACTGGCTGAATTGGTCGAAGCTCATAAGGCTGCCGGTCAAACGCTGGTAGCCTGCCATGTGCTGGGTCGTCCTGATCTGGCCGCGTCTGGCAAGCTCGGTCTGGTGCCCGGTGGTCCTGCCGCTGCCGTAGACTCGCTCCGCCCTGTCTTTGCAGTGATCGGCGAACGCGTATTTGAAGCGGGTGAAAATCCGCTATCAGCGACTGCGATCAAGATTGCCAACAACTTTGTTCTGGGTTGCGCGATTGAAGCCATTGGCGAAGGCCATGCATTGGTGCGCAAATATGATGTAGATCCACTTGTATTCCACCAGGTACTGGTCGGCGGCTTATTTAATTGCACCGCATACAACGCCTATGGTGATCTGATTGCTCATAATGACTGGGGTCGTCTGGGAGCTTCTGCAGTCATTGGCTTGAAAGACGCCAATCTGTCGCTGGAAGCAGCCGCACCTGTTGGTGTTCAGCTACCTAGCGTCGCTATCTGGAAGAAGGGATTGGAAAATGCCATTGCCCGTGGTGAAGCCAATCTTGACTGGTCTGTAATGGCACGCGAGCAATTTCGCGCCAGCGGTCTGGAATAATTACTGCAACACGACAAGGCTGCCAGATGGCAGCCTTGAACGTTTCTAATCCCTGATCATCAGGGATAAGTGATCTCTATACCCTCTTCAGTAAGTAGTCGCTGCCGTCAGATCTTTGCAGTTATACGGCTCATATGCCGCCTGGGATATCTGCACAGTATCCTGACCCTTGAATGGTTCAGTGAGATACAAGGCATCGTCTCCTACCCAGCTACGGGTAAGCATCTTGCCACCATTGCTGAGCGTAAAGCGTTCGACCACATGCAGGCGATCGCTATGCTTGATACCCATATTCAGATAGCCGGGCAAAAAGCCCACTGTATCAACTACCAGCGTATCACCATCCCACTTGCCAATTGAGTGACCTGCTCTGCTGGGTTTGATGTCTTTCGGATGCGCTGCCATATTCAAATAAACGGTACGCGAGATATCCATAAAGCCGTAATCAATTCTGATCGTATCCCTGGTCTGCTGAATCCGATTGACGTGCTGATCGGTCGTCCAGTCACTGAATATGCTGGTTGCCATGCAATTCTGACTTGGAGAATCTTCCCACTTGAAACCCGCTGATGCAGCCAGACCCGCAGCTGACTGCTTGTATTGCGAAGCGCCACCGGGAGGGCCACCTGCCATGCCATCGGCAGATCCCATTCCGGCAACACCAACGGGTGGTCCCATGCCATCAGCAATACCGGCTGGCGCGCCCATTCCGGCTGCATCCATCCCCGCTGAGGCGTTAGGTGCCTGATGTGGCGCTACTGTTACAAACCCGGCTGGCGCGTTCGTGAAGTCGCCGTAGTTGATGGCCTCGGATGAAGCCAGCGCCAGTGCTGCTGGAGGCGTATTACCAGACTTGATCGCAGCCAGTACTGCGGCGGAGTTGGTGCCATTGTTCACCGCATTCAACTTCTGCGCTGCTCCCCAGTTACCAGCGAGGTTTGGCTTACCATCTGCTGTGCGTTCCTCACGCTTCACCTCACCCTTGTCAGCTGAAGTCAGTTGCTCATAACGCTCAATGGTACGGCCATCCTGAAAAGTGATTGTTTCGGCATAACAGCCATGAGGCTCTCTGCGCGCAGGAGCAGCCACGATATACAGCTGCGTGCCAGGCTTGAACATTTCAGCTGTCCAGCCAGAACGTTTGAGCAATGCAGCAGCACGCATTTCGCAGCGCCATGCATCGACACCTCCAGCACTGTTTTTGACACTCAGATAAACATATGAATGCGGATTGACCAGCTCCATCTTGGTAATGACACCAGAAATCTTGATGGTCTTTGTCTCATCGAACTGCCCTGACGAGCCGTGATGCGCATCGGCAAGCCCTGCGGTCAGTAAAAGCAAAGCAGCAAGCGACATTCTAAACATGGCTTCAACTCCTGCCCGTTAAAGGCATTGTGTAGCAATCAAACCCGTATGACTGATAATTACCGATGATTGTGCAAGAAATTAGGCCCAAGGTGCTGAACCACAACAGAACTATGCATATAGGTTGCCACTTGCAAATTGAAATGAAGATGCTGGCACTGATGCCGTATCACTTCGCCATCAACCACTCAGAATCGCATCGTTTCAATTATTGAGGGGTCAATAAAAAAGCCGCCACCTACATCGTAGATAGCGGCTTGAGAATCAATAAAACTGCTGGTGTCTTAAGTACCGGTTAATCAATAAGGTCCGATTAGACACCAGAAGGGAAGGATCCGACTATTGACCACCTTCGGCACCCATGCCGCCAGCACCCATTCCACCACCTGCGCCCATACCGCCTCCAGCAGCCATACCATCCGCACCACCGCCCATGCCATCAGCTGGCGGTGCCGCAGGAGCAGCTGAAGCAATCGGTGGCAAGGAGCTGGCATCGCCCAGCAGGAATTCCTGAGCCTCTTTACTACCGATCTGCAACATATCGCCTAATTCGTCACCCAGATACCAGGCGGTCTGCCACTTGTCACCGACAAATCCGGCAAACCCTACTTCCCAAGCGCTGATCTGCTTGTTGGATGCAGGGATGACAAACAACGGTGCGGCGTTCAGTGCGGTCATCCGGAACTGGAACATGCCCACGTCTCCTTGGGCCATGACATTGGAAATACGATCCTGACGATTCGACCAGGCCGGACCATAGCTTCCGCCGATCACCTTTCCAGCATCTTTGAACTTGGCAAGCATATCAACCGTATTCTGGTTACCGGCACGATAGTAATCAGCATATGGCTTGCCACCAGTAGCGTACTTGCTCAGATATGCAGCATAGCTTTCAGGCTTGTTCTTGGCCTTGTATGACAACAGCAGAACCTTGTGACGGAATTCTGCGCTATCAACTGGCTTTGCCAGGTATTCAGCAAGGACGTCATCAAATTCACGGGTATCGTTATGGACAGGGGGTGCAATCAGCTTGCCGTCCTTACGGGCAGGCAAACGTGCACCAATGGCACGCATGAATCTGGCCTCGTCAGCCATCAACCATGCTTCATTGATCTTGCCGTTGGCCAGCTTGAAAATTCCGACACCCGCGAAATCAAATGATTTGCCGGTTGCAGGAATACCCATGAAGTTATCCTTGTGGGTACCCGTCACCTTGATTGCGGCGGCAACCATGTCGCCATCCCCAATAATGCAGGTAACTTCATTCTTTCGATCAGGAATGGCTTTAGCAGCCGGCTTGGAAGCCGCAGTCAGATCAGCATCAAGGTTATATTTCAGATTCTCGAATTCATCTCGTAACTCCGTGTAACCTGAGCCCTTAACCTCTTTCAGCACTGCATCAAAACGTGATGTGCCCAGCGCCTCAAGATAGCGCTTCACAACAGCCTTGTTTGCCTCCACCTGCTTTGGCTGACCCGCCTGAGGTGATACCGCACAGTTGAAATAGTCCTGCTTGGTTGCTTCAGCAGCCTGAACGCCGAGCGTGCATCCAAGGTAAATTGACGCTGTGAAACCAATACTCAAAATTCGTTTTAAAGTCATATTGCCTGTAGCCATGAGCTGCTTCCCCTTTTAGTTGAACACTATCATTCAAGATGAATACATAAACCAGTAAGTGCGGCTGTTGCCGAAGAATACATGCTCGCAGCCTCTATTGCACATTAAAGCACCCGCATCAGCTGCAAACAATGAACAAGAATCGAGTCAAACAATCACTGCCGGCACAAAAAAACATGCCCGCAAAAATGCGGGCATGCTGTATCAAGCTTCTGTTATTGCTCAACCTTTACTTGGCGGCAGGCTGACTTACCAGATAATTCAGCGCTTCCTTATTACCGATACTCAATAGAAAACCAAGCTCATCACCCAGGTACCAGGCGTTGTTCCACTTGTCACCATCGAACTCGGCAAAACCGATTTCCCAATCATGAACATCGTTGTTTGAAGCAGGAATGCCGTACAGAGGTCCGGCGTTAACAGCATTCAGACGGAACTGGAACATGCCGAGGTTGCCCTCTGCTATCACATTGGCAATGGTGTCCTGACGATCCTTGATCGACTGGCCGTGACTGCCTTGTACATTAAGTTCAGCACCACGTTCAACGATGTTATCGATTCCTCCTCTCAGCAGATTCGCATAAGGCTTGCCACCGGCAGGATAATCAGCCGGGCGATTCTCTGGCTTGGACTTGTAAGCCAGCAATACTTTTTTGTGACGGTATTCAGGAGTATCAACCGGATTGGCCATCAGCTCCTTCAATGCCACATCAAATTCGCGCGTATCGTTATAGTGCGGCGGCACAATAACCTTACCGTCTTTACGCGCCGGCAGAGGCGCGCCGATTTGCCTCAGCAGACGAGCTTCTTCTGCCATAAACCAGCTTTCGACAATCTTGCCATTCGCCAGCTTGAACACCGCCGCCTCATCGATTTCAAATGACTTGCCGGTAGCAGGAATGCCAAAAAAATTGTCCTTGTGCGTGCCCTTTACCTTGAGAGTTGCCGCAACCATGTCGCCCTCACCGAGCAGGCGGGTGATCGTATTGCTACGATCCGGAATCGCCTTCACATCCGGCTGTGCCAGCTTCGCAAGCTCTGAACCCTCTGCGTTGTATTTCAGATTTTCAAACTCATGGCGCAGCAATTTATGGTCTTTCGCCTGGACTTCCTTACGGACAGCTTCAAAACCTGAAGTCCCCATTGCTTTCAGGTAGCGCTCAACGATTGCCTTGTTCGCTTCCACCTGCGTAGGCGCAGCGTGTACGACAAGTGAGCCAAGGCAGAAGCTGACCGCGGCAGCCGCACTCAGCATGCATTTCAATGTTGTACGGCGTGTAGCCATGACCGACTTCCTCATTAATATAGATTCAACCTGTGCAAACTGATCGGGACAGGTATGTCGATAATTTGCCTGTATCTCAGCGAGCGCATGCCTGAACACATGTCACGGGATTGCGCAAAGACATACCCAAGAGTCAGCGAACACCTCGTGAAAAGTATTCCACACACCCACAGAATAAATAAAGGGCTCGACGCCTTCGCGTGAGCCCTCTTAACTATTCTCCACCTTGCGCTGAAGGTGGAATGGATAGCACTGCGTTTAAATCAGCAGAGACACCGGGTTTTCGATAGCCGTCTTTAAGGCACTCAGCAACTGTGCACCTACGGCACCATCAATTACACGGTGATCACATGACAATGTAACCATCATCTGGCTGGCAAAGCGGACACTTCCGTCTGCTGCCTCGACAGGTACACGTGATGCTCCGCCAACAGCCAGAATGGCAGACTGTGGAGGATTGATAATGGCTGAAAATTCATGCACGCCATACATACCCAGATTGGATATCGCAATCGAGCCACCCGAGTATTCAGCTGGCTGTAACTTGCGTGCACGTGCGCGCGCAACTACTGATTTCATTTCACGAGACACGGCCGACAGTGACTTTGCATCGACATTGCGCAGTACCGGAGTAATCAGACCGCCTTCAATGGCAACTGCAACACCAATATCTGCCTGACTGAAGCGAAGAATACGATCCTCCGCCCAGACTGCATTGGCTTCCGGAACTCGAGCCATCGCAGTAGCCAGTGCCTTGATAATGAAATCCGTCACCGACAGTTTCAGATCAGAACCTGAAGCAACAGCGGCCTGATTCGCATCCGCACGCAGGGCATTCAATGCATCCAGCAAGACCGGCACTGACAGATAGAAATGCGGAACTGTCTGCTTGGATTCCAGCAGGCGTCGCGCAATGGTCTTGCGCATGGTGTCTACCGCAACAACCTCATGAGGTGTGTTGGCATATTGAGCAATGATGCTCTGAGCAGAAGCACCGGCAGCCATTGTGCGCTGACCGCTGCCACCAGCCGCAATCGCGGCCTCTACGTCACGGGCAAGAATCTGTCCTCGCGGACCTGTTCCCTTGATCTGTTGAAGATTGACCTGCCCCTGGCTGGCAAGACGTCGTGCCAGCGGCGAGACATTGGTGCCATCAGACAGACGAGCCGGGCCATAATTCTTGGCAGGCGTAACAACAGGATTCAACGGATTACGTGCGACGGGTGGCGCAACTGGGGCAGGAGCCGGAGCCACTGCGGGCGCAGCCACCGGTGCTGGTGCGGCAGGAGGTGGTGTTGTTGACACAGTCTCGCCATCCTGAGCAACTACTGCAACCACAGTACCCACAGGTACGGTCTTTCCTTTTTCCACGTGAATGGCAACCAGCTTGCCGGCAACTGTCGCCGTAATCTCCATCGAAGTCTTATCGGTTTCGATTTCGAACAGGACATCACCCGGCTGGACCATATCGCCCACCGATTTTGCCCAAACCGAAAGCGTACCCTCGGCCACAGTCTCGCCCAGCTGGGGCATCAAAATATCCATCGTACCTACCTACCAGTTACCAGTTTACGGACACGTTGTGTGTCTCTCGAAATTCCACCAAACCTGCTTGAACGCTGCACCGCTGACATCAAGCTGTCAGCGTGCGACGTACCGTTTCCACGATTCGATCAACTGATGGAATCAGCAGATCTTCAAGCTCGGCTGGGGGCAACGGAATGTGCGGCGTAGTGATGCGCACTGGCGGGCCATCAAGATCGTAGAACGCCTCATCGGCAACGATAGAGACAACCTCGGCACCCCAACCACACAGACGCGGATTTTCTTCAACCGTGAACAGATGACCGGTTCGTGACAACGACTCAAGAATGGTTCTGGTATCCAGCGGCAGGAGTGAACGCACATCGATCACTTCGCAGTCGATACCACTTTCAGCCTTGAGACGCTCAGCAGCTGCCAGCGCACGCGGCACCATTAGTGCCAGCGCCAGAATGGTTGCATCCTTACCCGGACGCAGAATCTTGGCAGTACCGAGGGTATCAACGATTTCGCCATCAGGAACTTCGCCTTTCACGGCGTACAACGACTTGTGTTCCAGGAAGATGACCGGATCAGGATCGCGAATCGACGCGGCCAGCAGACCCACAACATCCACAGGACTGGATGGCACAACCACTTTCAGGCCGGGAATCATCATGCACCAGTTTTCCACGCTCTGGCAGTGCTGAGCACCGAAGCGGGCTGAACCGTTAGCCAGACGAATTACCAGCGGCACCTTTACCTGACCATTGGTCATGTAACGGCTCTTGGGAAATTCGTTGGCGAAAAAGTCCCAGCATACTGCTGCGAAGTCGGCGAACATGAGATCGACAACCGGCTTCAGGCCGGTCATCGCTGCACCCATGGCAGCACCCATAAAGGCCTGCTCGGAAATAGGGGTATCACGTACACGCTTGGGTCCGAATTTCTCGTACAGGCCCACGGTGGCTTTGAATACACCACCGGCTTTGGCAACGTCTTCACCGAGCAGCACGACATCGGGATCGCGTTCCATTTCCTGTGCAATTGCGCGCGCTACCGCGTCACGATAAGTTAGTTCCGCCATGCGCATCCCCCATCAGCATATACGTCAGTAAACATGATCTCATCCGGTGGCAGCGGAGACGCCTTGCAGGCCACTTCGGCCGCATCGACTTCCGCCTTAACAACTCGTTCAATTTCATCAAGCACTGAGGCCTTGATGCCCTGCGCAAGCAGTCGCGCACGGTAAGTCTTGACCGGATCACTTTCTTTCCACTTTTCCAGCTCGCCCTTCGGACGATACTTGGCCGGATCGGCACGGCTGTGACCGGAATGACGATAAGTCAGACATTCAATCAATGAAGGACCTTCACCAGCACGCGCACGGGCGTAGGCTTTCTGTGCAGTCTGATACACCACGTCAGCATCGTTACCATCAATCAGAATGCGCTCCAGACCATAAGCAGAAGCACGGTCAGCAGCAGGCTGCGCCACGGCTGTCACGTCTTTGATCGGGGTGTATTCCATGTACAGGTTGTTTTCGCACACAAACACTACTGGCAACTTCCAGATCACCGCGAAGTTCAATGCTTCATGGAAAGCACCGATGTTGGTAGTACCGTCACCGAAGAAACAGGTGGTGACATCACTCTTGCCCTGGTACTGAGCACGCCAGGCAGCGCCGCAGGCGATACACAGATGTGCACCGATGATGGCGTAAGAACCCATCACACCATGCTCTACTGAAGTCAGGTGCATGGAGCCACCTTTGCCGCGCATCAGGCCGTTATCACGCGACATGAGTTCGCCCAGCACTTTTTCTACTGACACACCACGCGCCAGCGTGTGAGCATGGCCACGATAGGTACAGAAGGTCAGATCGCCGGGTTGCATGGCCGTAGCAAAACCTGCGGCAATTGCTTCCTGTCCAAGCGACAGGTGGCTGGTGCCTTTCACCAGATTCTGCAGGAAAAGATCGAATGCACGCTGTTCTGCTTCGCGCAGCCGATACTGCGAACGATACATCTCCAGCCGTGTAGCTTCAGCAATATCAATTGCTGCGGTTTTTTTACTCATACTTGGTACTCAAACTGAATTAACACCAATACAGAAGCGGAATGATACAGCAAAAACTGAATTTCGGTCGCCGCAGGATCAAGCCTTGGCGGCAGCCGGAATCTCAAGCCCGGTTGGCACAAGCTTGTTTTCGCTGACCAGAGTCATGCCGGAAAACCCGGCAATTGTCTCAAGCAGTGCAGCGAAATCCTTATCCGGACTGGACATACCCATGTGCGCCTGAACCAGCTCGCGTGTAGCAGAGGCAACCGGCATGGTTACGTCCATCGAACGCGCCATCCCAAGACCGAGATCCAGATCCTTACGCAGCAGTGCCGCAGTGAAGGTAGGCGTCCAGTCCAGATTGACCAATGCCGATGATTTATAGCGGGTGAACATCGAGCCCATCACGCTGTTATTCAGGAAATCAAGGAATGCGTGTCGCGGCACACCGGCCTTCTCGGCAAGCAGGGTTGTCTCGCACATTGCCTGGATAACCACACCCAGCATTACATTGTGAGCAACCTTGCATACGCGGGCGAGGTCACCTTCACCGGCGTAGGAAACACCACGTGGCGCAATGTGGCGCAAATAGGACATTACCTTCTGACAGGCCGCTTCAGGCCCGGAAAGCACAGCTGACAGCAATCCAGCGGCGACCACCTTGCCATTGCCGCTCACAGGGCAGGCAATGAAGGTCACGCCCTTGCTCGCCAGTTTCTCGCGAATTGCGGCAGACTGATCCATACCAATCGTGGACAGATCCACAACGATAGATGGACGGGAACTGCCACTGAGCAAGCCATTTTCACCGAGGCACACAGCTTCGAGATCGGGTGCGCTGGCAACAATACAGAACACTATGTCGTTTGCTGCCAGATCTTTCACCTGATCAACAATGACGGCGCCATTGGCCTGAAGCGGCTCAGCCTTGCTGCGCGTACGGTTCCATACCGAAACAGGAACTTTTGCACCAAGCAATCGTTCAACCATGGCATAGCCCATGCGTCCGGTTCCAATCCAGCCGACACGGTTATTGGTATTAGGCATAGGCTCAATTCGCTCCAGTCAAATCGGCCAACAAAAATATCTGTATAGTTGTAGAAACGCAAATATTATTGGATAATTTTTGCTTCTCACCATCTCTGTTTTAGCTATAAATCCCTGTCCGGAGCAACATAACGCCATGAAATATAATCGCCCATACTCAACGGCAGCATACGGAACCATGGCCAAGGACTGGGAAGGCGGCGTCAATTACGAACGTCTGCGCCGCGAACGACTTGGCCGCGCACAAGCAGCCATCAAATCCGCCGGTCTGGGCGGCGTCATCTGCTTCAACTTCGACAATGTCCGTTATGTAACGGGCACCAATATCGGCGAGTGGGCGCGCGACAAGTTCATGCGTTACACGCTGTGCCCGGCCGAAGGCCCTCCCTACCTGTGGGACCCAGCCGCCCCCTCCAAACGCATTGCCTCTCCTTGGATTGCCGACAATGTTGCAGCCCCGATTTCCACCATGCAGGGCGCACTGCGACCTTCGATGAAGGTTGAAAGCACTTTCGCGAAGCAGATCAAGAAGGCGCTGGTGCATTACGGCATCGAGAAGCAGCCTATTGGTATCGACATCATGGAATTGCCGATGCTGCGCGCGCTGGAAGCCGAAGGCATCGAAGTCGTCGATGGCCAGCAAGCTCTGCTTGATGCCCGCGAAATCAAGACATGGGATGAAATTGAATTGCTCAAAGTCGCCGCCGCGATGGTTGACGCCACCTATGTGGATATCATCAAAGCTGTGCGCCCCGGCACTCGTGAAAATGAACTGGTTGCGATTGCTCATGACCGTCTGTTCCGTTTAGGTTCAGAGAGAGTTGAGTGCATTAACTCCGTGTCCGGCCCACGCGGCCGTCCGCACTCACACACTTTCTCTGACCGAATCATTCAACCGGGCGACATGGTGTTCCTCGACATCATGCACTCGTTCAATGGCTACCGTACCTGCTACTACCGCACGTTCATCTGCGGCGAACCCAACAAGTATCAGATTGAGGCCTATGAAAAAGCCTCGAAGTGGATCAGTGCTTCTATCGACATGATCCGTCCGGGCGTGACCCCTGACGAAGTTGCTCAGGTCTGGCCGGATGCTCAGGAATTCGGTTATCGCGATGAAGCCGAAGCCTTCCTGCTGCAATACGGTCACGGCGTTGGCCTGTCGCTCTGGGAACGTCCTATTTTCTCCAAGCGCTACAAAGGTCAGACCGAACCCCTCAAGGAAGGCATGGTGTTCGCGCTTGAAACCTGGTGCGGCGCTGAAGACGGTTCGGGCGCAGCCCGCATCGAAGAAGAAGTGGTTGTCACCAAGAACGGCTGTGAAATCATCACCTGCTTCCCATCTGATCGCCTGATTTCCTGCGGCCTGCCCGGCTGCGAGGTTTTCTAAGCAATCACATGACATCCTCAATCCCCACAGCCGATCAGCGGGTGCCGGTCACCCTGCTGACCGGCTTTCTGGGCAGCGGCAAAACCACGCTGTTAAGTCGGGCGATCAATCACCCTGAACTTGCGCGTACTGTCGTCGTCATCAATGAATTTGGCGACGTCAGCCTGGATCATTCACTGGTCGCAGCCAGCAACGACAATATTGTTGTGCTGGAAAACGGCTGCATGTGCTGCACGGTGCGCGGCGATCTGCTCGCCACCCTGACTGAGCTGCATGCCGCACGCACGGCCAGTGAAATCCCCCAGTTTGATCAGGTCATCATTGAAACTTCCGGGCTGGCTGATCCTGCACCCGTCATGCAGGCCCTGCTCTCGGAACCTGCACTGGAAAGTCAGTATCGCCTTGCACGCATCATTGCCACCTTTGATGCCGTGAACGGCCCAAAGACACTGACACATCACGATGAATCTGTTCGTCAGATTGCGATGGCAGATCATATCCTGATCACCAAACTCGACATGGTGACCGGAGAAGATGCAAACGGAGCTCTGGAGCGCCACATCACTTCGCTGCGCGCAGTCAATCCTGCCGCCATCATCGAACAGGTGCCGACCGACGGCTCTGCAATCGTTACCTTGCTGCGCCAGCGCGGCTTTGACCCCAAGCACAGCTCAGAACAGGCATTGCAGTGGCTGAACGCTCAGGCTTATTTGAGCCATGAACACGATCACGACTGCAACGAACATGACTGCCACGAACATGCGCTGCATCACCACCTGCAGGACATCGCTTCCTTCTGCTTCGTCAGAGAGGAACCGATTGCCCGTGAAGCATTGCACCTGCTGCTGACTTCGCTGGAAAACAATCTGGGCAGCAATCTGCTGCGCGTCAAAGGACTGATCAACATTGCCGAAGAACCGGGCCGGCCGGTGGTCGTGCAAGGCGCTCAGCATCTCTTGCACAACCTGACCTGGCTTAATGCCTGGCCCGACGCAGACCAGCGCACCCGCATCGTATTCATCGCACAGGGCATCGCGCGAGACGCCGTGGTTGAAATGATTGAACTGCTGGACCGGGTTGCATCCCGCACAGCCAAAGCGCGACGCGCGGCTCCGCAAGGGCCAGCCAAATCAGTACAGAACGTAACGCTGTAATCCAAGAAATGCAGTCAGGCAGTTCCGCTGCCTGACATGCAGCATTGACAACACGAGATCACTTAACACGGTGTAAAACTGTCAGATGCCATGGACGGAAGCAGGCCGCATCACAAGGATATCGCGCAGCAAACCGGCACCCGATGAAGGTCCAACACCACCATGTCGCTTAACTACGTTCGCGCATTCGTCCTGATTGTTTTTGGAATCATTGCAAACGATTCCATCGCCGCACCGCCGTCCTGGGCCTACGGTTACAAAACCGCCCCAACAAAATCCGAAATTGTAAAGGTGCCAGCCTGCCCGCTCAATGCCCGTCCGATTGATTGCGCTTATCCCGCTACTGTGGCGACAGATGGTGACGTTAAACGTCAGCTACCGAACTCACCCTTTTCTTTCTCACGCTACGAAGCCTACTTTGATTACGGCCCGGCTGACTGGTATCCGGGCGATCATCCCGTCATGCCGGATATCGTGGCGAAAGGTCGCCAGAAGGACGGAGTACGCGCCTGCGCACTCTGCCATTATCCGAATGGTCAGGGAAAAATGGAGAACGGTGGACTGGCCGGCCTGCCTGCCGAATACATTCTTCAACAACTCAGCAATTTCAAAAACGGCCTGAGGCACAGCGCCGATCCACGCAAGGCCAATGTGAATGAAATGGCACGCATCGCTGCTTCACTCACCGACGCAGAAGCGCAGACAGCAGCCAATTACTTTTCCTCCATGTCGTGGCGGCCCTGGGTGCGAGTGGTAGAGAGCAAGCTCGTACCCAGCGTGCGCGTAACCACTAACGGTCTTTATATTCCACTTGCAGGCTTGCCATGGGAATCCATCGGCACACGCATCATTGAAGTGCCTGAACAGCCGGAACGAACCGAGGTCATGCGCGATCCGCGTTCAGGGTTTATTGCCTATGTCCCACCGGGCAGCATCGCGAAAGGCAAGGCCATGACCAGCACAGGAGGCGGACGCACACTGCCCTGTTCATCCTGTCATGGTGCCAAGCTGCAAGGGGTTGGCGTCATACCGGGCATCGCAGGCCGCTCCGCCACTTATATATTTCGACAACTCTATGATGTGCAGCAAGGCACGCGACAATCACAGATCATGGCACCCATCGTTGCCAGACTTTCTGTGGAAGACATGATCAACATCACTGCTTACGTGGCTTCACTTAAACCATAAGGCTCGTTTTAGTTATAGCGCCCCGCGTGAGTGGCGCCGAGCATGCGCCACCCTTTGAAGGTCCGCTTGAGGCGGCAGTTAGAGCGCATTAGCCTAGGAGCTCCGGCTCCGGATTCGGCACGTTGTATGTCTGGTCGCCAACAGTAACCTCCACGTTTCCATTTGTGCGATTGAGTGAGCCAAAGCGAACGACTTTGATGCCCTTTTTGGCCCAATTATGACTATTTACCTTCAATAGCCCGCGAAAACTCCTTCACGCGAGCAAGCATGAAGTACCACGACCACCGCACAAGCAGTAATCTTGCGATGATGCCGAAAACAGAGAACAAGAAGTATGAAGTGCGAGCCAGAAATGGTGGCACGCGTGTGCGGGTGCTCGGCTCAGTTAACCAAGCACCCTTAATGTGCCCATCAGAGTTCTCGAACACTGGCGCAGGATCAAGATCCGGCGAAAACGGTGTCACCGAAAGCGCTCGATCACCATCGAGCTTCACGAATAAGCGATTACCCTCCACTTGGGCTTTTCTTAGGGCATTTTTTGTACCATCCTTGTCGGCAAATAATGGCTCTCGGTCGATCACTGCATCTGTGAGATCCTCCTCAGACGGCTCTGCATCGAAGAAGAGCAGGAACGATTTCTGCGAATAACCGCTCGTGACCCAGTAGATGTGTGCTTTGCCAAGGTACGCGACGGCGAATGCAACCATGAGCCCGAACAAAACAACCGACCTATTAAGCCTCTTTACAATTATATCTCTCCTTACTACTTACGAGGCGTGCACACTTTGATCAAGAATCAAAGGGACGCGAGGAGCTTTCGCATGCGCTACGCGGCGTCCACAGCAACACGTAGTTAGGCCAGATTTCGCTACCGAAGTCGGCGTCTTACTTCCGCCTCACTCTTTTTGTTGGTTTCGTCACGGTAAATGAAGTCGTCTTTCCGCTCAAGCAGGTATTTCCAAACAAAATCATTGATGGTGAATGGATAGTGATCCTGATTGTGCGTTCCGCCCGGGCTATGGACGATTCCTTTTGCCATGAGAGTTGCCACGTGTGGACTATGGACGTATGTGTAGAAAGACTGGCGCTTCTCCTTTATGGCGTCAGCTAGGAGCCGAAGCTCAAATGGCGCTAGATGTTCGAGTCGCTCAAGGACAGCCGCTCTCTCGAGCTTCCTCTGAATATGTTTTACAACTATGGCACCAATGCCAGTTATAGAAAGTGCCGCAGCCACAACAAGTGCGACGATAACTAGTGGCCTCGTCAGTGAGCCAAATGTACCAAGAAGCAGTACGGACCTACTATCAAGGACAAGAAGGGTACTGCAGGCCAATGCCACGCCAATCGTGACACGCAGTGGGAGATTGAGTGCCTGCAGCCAACCTGAGTCTGGTACGGGAGTCATGCGGGGTACGTGAGTGCGTTCATAGAAATGGCGCCCAACGAGAAATATAGGACGCTGATATGTGCCCATACATCCATTTACATAGGGACTTAGCAATGTATGAATCATCTGCCATTCCAATGCCTCCTTTACTCTTCAGTTAGTTGATTCTTTTTAGCACGCAACATCAGAAAACATCAAGCAGAGCTTGGGGGAACGGAGAATCATTACTCCGATTGCTCGGCCCCAAAAGCAGAATGCCCTACACACGCTTAATGTGTACGGCATCTGAATTAAGCAATTGATGCAGTGAATCTGAATTAACTGACTATCTGCACTGCATCACATCCATACAAGAATTTAGCCCGGTAATCACAGTCACTCACTGAGCCGCTGCCATCCCGCCGCCCATACCACCCGCAGCCATGCCTGCTGCCGCATCCATACCGCCACCATTTCTCTCTCCCGGCAACTTGCTGGCAGAGGCAGTGGGATCAGCATTCGGATTCATGGTGGGCATCTGTGCATTCACTGCTTTCAGATATTCAGTAAGACGGTTATCCATCTCGGTAACTTTGGCTGACATCTGTTTGGCCAGATCATTGGATTCACTTGGGTCCTTGGAAAGATCGAACAGGCGACGCTCACCGGTCTCATACAGACGGGTCATCTTGTAATCACCCAGCAGGATGGATGAAGCGGGACCTTGCGGGTTCTTGTCGTAGTGCGGGAAGTGCACCACAAACTCTTCGCGTGAGCGCTTCACCGCACCCACGCCGCCACTGGTCAGCACCGGCACAAGGCTGCCGCCTTCAACCGTTTTAGGAATCGCAGACTCCTTCACACCGGCGAGTGCAGCAAAGGTCGGGAACAGATCAACCGTGCTGACGCGAACATGCGAGAACGTACCAGCCTTGATGCCCGGCCCTGCCACAATGAAGGGCACACGAATTCCACCTTCAAGCACATCACCCTTACCGCCTGATAAAGGCGTGTTCTTGCCCTGAGTACCATGATCAGTGGTGTACACGATGTAGGTGTTGCCCTTGATACCCAGGCGCTCGACCGCATCCATGACCTGACCATAACTGCTATCAATGATGTGAGCTTCTTCGCTGATTTCCTGCGGGCTCTTGGCACCCTGATTCGGATACTGCGAAAGTTGCAGATAGAACGGCTTGCCCGCTTTCACCTGCTTTTCCATGAAGCTGATGCCTTCCTGTGCCATGGCCAGCGTCTGCTTGGGATTAGGATCAGAAACATTTTCCGGGCCACCATTGCTGGTCGGGCCGTCACTCTCGTCAAAGCCATGCTGCGATGGATTGACACGACCCACATGCCACTTGCCGAAATGAGCGGTGGCATAGCCGGCACCTTTCAGCAATTCGGCAATGGTTGTTTCTTCAAGCGGCAGCTCTGTTGAAGCATTCACCGGAATCACTTTGGTGGTGACATTACCCGCGCCCATTCCGTCACCGATGCCGACGAAGGTCATGTGCAATGCCGCAGGACTGCGGCCGGTAAACAGCGCAGCACGCGAAGGTGTACATCGTGGCGAGGCAGCATAACCATCCGAGAAGCGCATGCCGTTAGCCGCGAGTCGTTCAAGGCTCGGCGTTTTATTCAGCGTGCCTTTTGAAGCCGGATTGCGGTCATCCATCTGTGCTGAGGTACTGACCCAGCCGGCACCTTCACCATAGAAAACAATGAAGTTTGGTTGTGCAGGTGTCGCGGCCGCATTGGCGTCGAGCACACCGACCCCCATCGACATACCTGCAATGACCATCATCGCAGCGCCCAACAGCACCAGAGATATTTTCTTCATAAGACAACCCCTCTCGAGAACACGAGATGCAAAACGAACTGGTTATTTCAGCCGAATCCAGCTGACATGGATGGTGAGCTTAGCCGAGATACCCGTGCTTGCTGCTTTAAGAATAGTAAAGACGCGCTGCACCCATCGCAGGTGCAACGCGCCTCAGACAAACGGTGAGTTCCACCTGTCTGATTCAGCCCTTACCTTTGCCGCCCTTGCCCGCCTTCGCGCCCCCGCCCATGCCGCCGTTTTTCTTTTCGCCGGGCAAGTCGCTGGCGCTGGCAGATGGATCTGCATTCGGATTCATGACCGGCATCTGTGCGTTTACGGCTTTCAGATAGGCGGTCAGGCGCGCATCCAGTTCGGAGACTTTTTCAGGCATCTGCTTTGCCAGATCGTTGTGCTCGACCACATCCTTCGACAGATCGAATAATTTCAACTGGCCGGTTTCATACAGGCGGGTCAGCTTGTAATCACCCAGCAGGATGGATGATGCAGGCCCTTGCAGATCTTTATCGTAATGCGGGAAGTGCACGACAAACTCTTCACGCGGGCGCTGCACCGTACCCACGCCGCCATTCATCAGCACGGACACCAGACTGCCGCCTTCAACGCCTTTGGGCAGTGGCTCTTTCACACCCGCCAATGCAGCGAAGGTCGGAAACAGATCTACACCACTGACACGTACATGCGAGAAAGCGCCGGACTTAATTCCGGGACCTGAAATGATGTACGGAACGCGGATGCCACCTTCCCATACGCTACCCTTGCCACCCGTCAATGGCAGGTTCTTGCCCTGGCTACCATGATCAGCCGTGTAAACAATGTAAGTATTTCCTTTCAGACCGAGACGATCCACAGCATCAAGAATCTGACCCATGGTGCTATCTACTACGCCCTTCTCTTCTGCTGATGCGGTCGCACTCTTCAGCGCCTGATTCGGATAATGAGACATCTGAAGATAAAATGGTTTATGCGCCTTGGTCATGCGCTCCATGAAGCCGATGCCCTTCGCAGTCATGGCGAGCGCCTGTTTGGGATTGGGGCTCGCTACATTATCGGGTCCACCATTGCTGGTCGGGCCATCACTCTCATCAAAGCCATGTTGCGAGGGATTGGTACGCCCCACATGCCACTTGCCGAAATGTGCAGTGCCATAGCCCTGACGCTTCAGCAATTCTGCAATTGTTGTTTCCTCCAAAGGCATTTCTGTTGATGCATTAACGGGAATGACTTTGGTATTCACATTGCCGGCTGAACCCTCACCATCACCGGTACCCACGAATGTCATGTGCAATGCCGCAGGACTGCGTCCTGTGAAGATAGCCGCACGGGAAGGCGTACAACGGGGTGAAGCAGCATAGCCGTCGGAAAAGCGCATACCTGTAGCAGCCAGCCGCTCAAGATTGGGCGTTCTAATTCCCGTACCTTTCGAGGCCGGATTACGGTCATCCATCTGTACCGAACTGCTGACCCAGCCCTCTGCTTCAGCATAAATCACTATGAAATTAGGTGGCGCAGTGTCTGCCGCAACTGCCGTTGGCGTCACGCCAGTCATACTTAACCCGGCAAGGCACAAACCAATCGCACCCAACAGGACAATGATTTTCTTGGTCATGGAATATTCACTTGTTGAACAACAGAGAGAAATACGAAGTGGAGCTACCGCAATATTGGCTATGGTAAGTAGCCTGACTTCAGGATAAAAGCCGATACGTTCACAAGAACAGTAAAGTTCCTGTCAAGATTTTCAGCGCTGGCACTATAGCGCTGACAGCTTCGTTTTCATCATGAAAAAAACGGGGGCATCCTTGCCCCACCTCTCATGAATCTGAATCAGGACAAAATGAGCGGAAGGCTTGTCCCGACTAATTGACCACTCCTTTCCAGCAGCGCGGGAAATAGGGCCAGGTGTCCGTTGCGTAGTAGTGATAGATGCCCGACGGAAACTCCGGCGTCACATCGAATCGTCCATTGCAATCATCAAGATCACCCGTACCCGGGTAATACTGATAATCCTGCAGGAATACACCCATCGGAATATCAGCGGTTGAGGGGCGACCCGCATCCGGCGTGGTCTTTAATCCCCAGCTGGCCGTGATGACTTTCAGCGGACTGGCGGGATCGGTTGGCACGGTATGACCATAGCGTGCATACATGGGATAACCATCGGGTGCCCAGCCTATTAGCACCATGGTCGGGTTATTGCTGTTCTCACCGAGGTAAGTCAGCAATCCTTCCGGCATGCCGTGATAGTGATACATACCGGTGGGCTGCACATGGGCATTGTTCATGTCCGTACCGAAATTGAAGAAGGTCTTGGCAATCCCCAGTGCTTCCAGCTTCCATTGATCGGTGCCGATTGCAGCACAATCAGAAGCCTTTGTTGCGGTACCTGGACAAGTACCGCCTGTGCCGGGATCAAACTTCACTCCGTTCAGCGCATAGCCCAACCCTGCACGCAGACCCGCATTGGCCGAACCCAACACAGGGGCAAGCGGCGCAGAAAAACTCACTGACTGCACTGTCGGTACATTCGGATTACCGGGATTCGGAAATGTGCCGATGAGATGATTAGGAATACCGTTTGCAGTCATCGAACGCAGAGTGCCTGAGCAGGTCCACGAAGAAGTACTGGTCGCAGTTACACCCGCAGTGAGCGTGATATTCGGCGTGGACTGACTGTAAGGGCACAACACGCCAGCAGTGCCCGAACTGGCAACATG
>CAILZL010000041.1 GCA_903838705.1 uncultured Pseudomonadota bacterium | reverse complement strand
TCCTTGGCGATAGAGTTGGCGCGTAATCCCGCCCGGCTGAGTGAGCTCAAAGCCAAGCTGGAACAGAACCGGTTGACGGCACCGTTATTTGATACCGACCTGTACACCCGCAACCTTGAAGCCGCATACAGTGCCATGTATGAGCGTTATCAGTCCGGTTTGCAGCCGGATCATATTGATCTGTCGATGATTTAATGCGCCATGAATTTTCATGCACAAACCTACTCACAATACTAAGGCAATGAAGGCACAGGCACTGTTCATACAGGCAGTGACGTTGCACCAGCAAGGCAGGCTGGGAGAAGCGCAGGCGCTGTATGAGACCTTGCTGAAAAGCAATGCCAGACACGCTGATGCCTTGCATCTGCTTGGAGTGATTGCGGCGCAGACGGGGCAACATCAGCGGGCTGCTGACCTGATTGCAAAAGCAATTGCAATCAATCCCGGCAATGCCGGGTATTACAGTAATCGTGGCAATGCATTGCTTGCGCTGAAACAATATGAAGCTGCCATTGGCTGTTACGATCAGGCAATCCGTATCCAGCCGGACTTTGCGGATGCTTATGGCAATCGCGGCAATGCACTTCAATCACTGAAGCAGCTGGATGCCGCGGTGGCCAGTTATGACCGGGCAATCCGCCTGAAGCCTGACTATGTTGAGGCATACAGCAATCGTGGCAATGCGCTACAGGCACTCAAGCAGTATGAAGCAGCAATCGCCAGCTATGATCAGGCAATCCGTATCAGGCCGGATCATGCCGATGCACATCATAATCGAGGCAACGCTTTGCATGGCTTCAAACAGCTGGAAGCTGCCGTCGTAAGTTACAGTAATGCACTCAAGATCAAACCGGACTACGATTATCTGTTTGGATTGCTGCTGAATACCCGTATGTGGGTATGTGACTGGACTGGATATGAAGAGCAGATTGCCGGGCTGAAGGCGAGGATTGAACGCGGGATGAAATGTTCATCCTGCTTTACTGTGCTCACGTTGACTGATTCACCGGCAATACAGCGTAAGGCGGCTGAAATCTGGGTGGCGGACAAGCATCCTGCCAAAGATGTGCTAGGGTCGATACCCAAGCGTGCCCGCTCGCCGAAGATTCGCATTGGTTATTACTCAGCGGATTTTCACAATCACGCCACCACTTTCCTGATGGCCGGGTTACTGGAGATGCATGATCGAAGTCGATTTGAACTGATCGGCTTCAGCTTCGGCCCGGATCGTCAGGATGAGATGCGTCAGCGGGTCTGTGCAGCCTTTGACCGGTTCATTGATGTCAGGGACAAGAACGATTCAGAAGTGGCGCAACTTTCCCGATCATGGAACGTGGATATTGCTGTCGACTTAAAGGGATTCACCGAGGATTCTCGCAATAGTGTTTTCTCCTATCGCGCCGCACCGGTGCAGGTGAGCTACCTGGGTTATCCGGGTACGGTGGGGGCCTCGTACATGGAGTACCTGGTTGCCGACCGGACGCTGGTGCCCGAGCGCAGCCGGCAACATTACTCTGAGAAGATCGTGTACCTGCCGGGCAGTTATCAGGTGAACGACCGCAAGCGGCGTATTTCCGAGCGTATCTATACCAGAGCGGAAGTGGGCTTGCCCGAACAGGGTTTTGTGTTCTGCTGTTTCAACAACAACTACAAGATCACACCTGTGATGTTTGACAGCTGGGTGAGGATCCTGAATGCGGTGCCGGGCAGTGTGCTGTGGTTGTTTGAGGACAATGCTATCGCGGCCACCAATTTACGCAAGGAAGCTGAGCAGCGG
>CAILZL010000040.1 GCA_903838705.1 uncultured Pseudomonadota bacterium | reverse complement strand
TATTCCTATTCGTGTCAGAAAACACAAACAGGGAAGTCAGATTACTATTGGATGCAATTTGATGCCTACGCTGATAAAAACACCAATCAAATTGTCAAAGTCACATCAAGGCTTATCACATACCATTATTTGCCTAATTCAATTTTACAGTCATCTAACAGATCGATTCTGGAACAAGCTGTTGGCACAGCAACTACTGGCAGTTCAAGTGGCAGTGTTGAGGCGCGGAATACCAGTCTTGTGGCGCAAAGTCAGCAAGACGACTGCACACTGGCCGCTTCCATTGACAGTTATCTCGATTCCAAGGGATCGCCAATGGTTGGGCAGGGACAGACCCTTGATACTGCTGGTCAGCGATATGATGTCGATCCACGCCTTTTGGTTTCGATTGCAGGTGCTGAAACCAGCTTCGGGAAGAATATTACGGCTGGTCAGTACAATGTGTTTAATTGGTTGTGGAATGGAGGAACGCTGAACTCACCGTTTGCATCTTGGCAGACCGCAATTACATCGGTTGCCAAGGGGCTAAGTAGAAACTACGATCTGACGAATGTTTCAACGGCATATTCAAAGTACTGTACAACTGGTACTACATGCGGCGCTGGTCTCAGAAATCTTTCTACGTTCATGCTTGAACAGCGAGCAAATCCCTCTGCTCTTAGATACCCTGCGGCGAATTCGCCGAGACACTCTTGCCAGACTAAAAAACCATGAATAGAGCAACATGTACCATTCGTGCGTTTAAGTTCAAATTGAAATATTTGCGCACGGTCTCGCCATTCATTGTTCTGTTCGTAAGCGCTTGTGGGGCCGCTACTCCTGTAGAGTGGGTGCACTACACGTTTGGTGGGAGGCTTTCCATTCAATATCCATCAGATTGGTATTCCGTATCGCTAACTGATGAGAGGATTGACATTATTAGCGCTAAAGATAGAGCGAGCGGGGTGGTGATCCAACAGAGCCAAGCAGAGATAATTGTGAAAATGATAGTGCCGACCCCCAAGGGAGGAATGCAGGAGTTAATGAAGTCGAGTTTAATGTACGACGTGGTGCTGTCTCGACAAGATGTTCCGGTTAATAACCCAGGAGGCAAGAATGGATGCGATAGTTTGATTGAAATCGTCAGTCAAGAGGAAATGGGGCCGGGTGCGTTTATCGTCAACAGTAATTATCTATGTGATATACGCGGGCGGTATGTGGTGACTCAATTAAGAAATTGGTTGGGTGACCAGAACCAAGTGAAATTTCAGGAAACAGCACTAAGGATTGCTCGTTCTATTCAGATGCTTGATTAGGCGCAAACGCAGTGTCGAACTGTGATCGTGCTTTGACCGCCCGTCATGCGCAATGCAGAGAAAGTGCACGCCTCGCACTGGCTGCGGCATCGGTCGCTGATGTCTTGGCTACTATATCGGATAGCAGTGTGTCGAGTATTCTGAATGCGGATGGAAGTACGCTGGTGAATGAAAACTTTACTGCTTATGGTGATCGCAGGGACCCGACCACGTGGAGTGGTTCGGCCAGCAGTGGTGATTTGTCACTCAGCGCCGGTGTCACCCGTCAGGACTATACATGGCAGTCGGCACTAGGAGACATGGAACTCAACCATATGAATGGTCGGGTGCAGATGTAGATGATGTGTATAGTTAGATGAAGGATGTATATCCGTCCTGCATGTGAGCTTGAGCTCTGACCATGACGGTGTATTCAAAAATAAGTCCCTTATTTAAGTTTTCGATCTTGTATATCACCCACCAGAATGTATTGTTAACTGTCAGCAACTTGCTGCCACTTGTTTCAGTCGATTTACCTATCAGTTCATGAATTCATCCTCACTCGTCGTTGAGCGCATTGAAGCAGGTGCTTTCGGTCACTGGCTTGCACAGGCGCAGGCGGCACTGCGTGGTCGAGGTGGCATGGATGTGCCCTGTGGTGAGTGTGTGGGTTGCTGCACGTCCAATTACTCGATTCTGCTGCGGCCAGTTGATGCCGCGCTGGATATCGTACCTGCGTCGGTTTTATCGAGTGTGCCGGGCATGCACTATCCCCACGCCAAAATGAATCCGCGTAGTGACGGCAGCTGTCCCATGTTCAGCTCGGGGCGGTGTGCGATTTATGCGCAGCGCCCGCAAACCTGTCTGGATTACGATTGCCGTGTGTTTGCTGCGGCGGGTATGCAGGCAGGAGATGACAAGCCGGTTATCAATCGGCGCATTCGTGCCTGGGTGTTCAACTATGAGAATGCAGCGGCACAGCGCGCGCATCAGGCGATTCAGTCTGCAGCGCGTTTTATCCGGCAGCATGCTGACGCGTTCCCGCACGGATGGGTGCCGCGCACGCCTGCGGGTATTGCAGTGCTGGCGCTGAAGGTGCACGAGGTGTTTCTGGAACAGAGCAGGATGCCTGACTGCATTGCAGATCAGATCACCGCTATCGTGCAGGCCAGCCAGCGTTTTGATGCTGTGTAAACCGACATGAAAAAATGCTGGTCGTTCAAGCGATCAGCTTTGATTGCAGTCAATCAAAATACCGCATACGCATCAAACACCGGGCCATCCACGCACACGCGTTTCATCATGGTTCCTTGCGGGGTTTTCACAGGTATGCAGCAGCCGGCGCAACCGCCCACAGCGCAGGCCATGTGTTCCTCCATTGATACCTGACAGGCCACACCGAAATTCTGCGCCAGTTGCGCGGCCGCTTTGAGCAAAGGTGTAGGGCCGCAGACAAACAGTTCTACTTCCTTGAGTGCGGCGGTATTCAGTGTTGATAACCAGGCGCCGGCGATTTCGGTGACCAGCCCATCATGGCAACCGGGAAAATCCGAACGACTGCTCAGGCGACTGGGGATGCCTTGCTCATCGAGAAAAGTCAGGCTGGCAATCACACCATCGGGCATGCCATCGACAATGATGGTTGAAGGACGGGTGCGGAACGGGAAGGGTAGCTCCGAGCCCATCAATACCAGAGGCTTCCAGGGAGCGTCGTCACGTCCATGCAGATGTTCGGCAAGAAAGATCATGGGCGGTACACCGTATCCACCACCGATCAATACCGTGCGCGGTTTGTCTGCATGTGGCGTGTAACCCTGACCGATCGGGCCAGTCATACTGACTGTCTCACCGATGCTTTTATGCGTCAGTGCTGTAAGGCCGGGGCCGGTGGCCTTGCACAGGATTTCGATGGTGCCACGCTGGGCATCGGCACGCATGATCGATAGCGGTCTGCGCATCGGTACGTTGCTATCGCACGCCAGATGGATGAATTGTCCGGGACGGGCGGCACGTGCGCATTTGGGCGCGGCAAACTTGAAGATGAACTGCTGTGCGGCAAATTCCTGTCGCGCAAGGATTTCAGCGTCTTCAACAAAAATCGTGTTGCGATGTGGTTTGCTGTTTACCGGCGCATCAGGCCGGGGATTACTGGCCATGCGCACCGCGCGCGATAGTGGCCAGCACAGCCATACGGATGGCAACACCGTTAGTGACCTGTTGCTGTATCACTGATTGTTTTCCATCAGCAACTTCATTGGTGATTTCCACGCCGCGATTCATCGGTGCGGGATGCATGACAATAGCATCGGGCCTGGCCAGCTTCATGCGCTCCGGCGTCAGACCGAATTCGCGGCAATAGCCGGCATCATCGGGGATGTGTGCTTCATTCATGCGTTCCTTCTGGATACGCAATGCCATGACCACATCTACATCTTTTATGGCCTGGTTGATATCGGTATACCTGACTGCCCCGGTGAATTCATTGGCGGGAGGCAGCAGGTGTGAGGGTCCGGCGATACGGACTTCGCCGATGCCAACCGTGTCTAATGCTCGCCAGGTGGAGCGCGCTACGCGCGAATGCATCAGGTCGCCGACAATCAGGATACTCAGCTTGCTGAAGTCGGGTTTGTGCTGCCGGATAGTGAGAGCATCGAGCAGTCCCTGTGTGGGGTGCGATACATGCGCTTCACCGGCGTTGAGAATGCTGACATGCGGCGCAACGAACGGTGCGACCTGAGCAGGCAGTCCCGGCTCTGCATCGCGCATCACCAGCACATCGGCATGCATGGCCTGCAGCGTGTACAGCGTGTCCAGCACGGTTTCACCTTTCACGCGCGATGAAGTCTGCATATCGAGGTTGACTACATACGCGCCCAGTCGCTGCGCGGCCAGTTCGAAAGACACACGTGTGCGGGTGCTGGGTTCAAAAAACAGATTGGCAACGGTGTGACCTGCCAGACTTTGATCCCGCGCAGGCAGTTCATGCGGCTTGCGTACATAAAACTGTGCCATGTCGAGCAGCGAAGTGATCTCGGCACGGCTCAATCCATCCAGCGTAATGAGGTGGCGCAAACGACCATCGGAGGTGCGTTGCACTTGCTGGCTCTGGCGTGTGTCGAAGTTGCTCATGTCTGTTCTGCTTGCTCAAAAAACACCGGCTGTTCCTGGCCGGTATGGATGGCGGTTTGAGAGACTCAACCCGGCCTGCAATTTCAATTGCGCTGACTGAACCAGCGCTCCAGTACGACCTTGGCTGCCACCATGTCTACATCAGCGTGCGAGACACGGCGGGTCTTGACGCCGCTGCGCCGCAGATAAGCCAGTTCGCGCTCGGCTTCCCGGGAGCTGTGGCGTTCATCCACCAGCATAACCGGCAGTTTGCTGCGTTCTGCCAGTTCGGCGGCGAAGGCCTGAACCACAGCAGTCATGCCGGTGGGCGTACCGTCGTCATTATACGGAAGCCCGACGATCAGCTGTCCGGGTAAATAGTCGCGCAGCAGTTTGTCTATCTCCGGCCACGGGGTTTGCAACTGTTTGCATTCCAGTGTGCACAGCGGCTGTGCCGTACGGCTCATAGTATTACCGCTGGCTACACCGATGCGCCGTGTACCGTAGTCAAACGCCAATATCACAATCAGTTCGGTTCTGGCGGGTGGTGTCCCGCTCATGCGTGACCTGTCTCGGTGCTGAGCATGTTCAGATTGATGCCCAGCAAATCCGCAGCTGCCTGCCAGCGTTGTTCATAGGGTGTATCGAACAGGATGCGCTCTTCAAATGGCGCGGTCAGCCAGGCATTTTGAGCCATTTCAGCTTCCAGCTGGCCTGCTTCCCAGCCCGCATACCCCAGCGCCATGTTCAAGGGCGAAGGGCCACGGCCTTCAGCAATGGATTGCAAAATGTCGCGTGAAGTCGTGACATGGATATGTTCCGACACGACCAGAGTGGAATTCCAGAGCGGCCCGGCGCGGTGAATGACGAAGCCGCGATCTGTCTGTACCGGCCCGCCGCGCAGAATCGCCTGATCATTCAGCAAGTCGTCAGTCGAACTCAGGTCGAGCTGTTCCAGAACCTCGGCCATGCGCATCTTCATCGGGCGATTGATGATGATGCCCAGCGCACCCTGTTCGGTGTGTTCGCAAATCAGGGTCACTGTTTGCGAAAAATGGCTGTCGGCCAGGGTTGGCATGGCGATCAGCAGTTGGTTACTCAGATATTGTGGCGCCGGCATGGGCAAAGTATCCGTGCTTAATGCCAGTGGCTCAAGTGATGCGCGCGGTTTTTACTGAAAATACTTGTCGGGGCAAGCTTATGTCCTGCTCGACGATAACCGGTACACTTTGCCAACAATGGCGATCGGTCAACTCAGCTACCACACGATAGATTCACTGCCCGCCGGTGTGCGCGAACGCGTGGCCGGGCAGTGGCAGGCCATGTACGCGCAGCTGACAACGGAACAGCAGGCGAAACTGGCTGATACCGCGATTATTCAGTCTTTCCCGCAGGTTTTTGCCAGCAGTGAGTTTGTCGCCAATGCCTGTGCGCGCGATGCCGCAATGTTGCCGGAACTGATTGCCGCTGGCCGGTTGCTACAGTCAGTTGATGCGCAATGGCTGCATTCGGAATTACGGTCTGTTCTCAGTGCGGTGAATAACGATACGGAATTGCAGGCTGCACTGCGCGTGTTCCGTCGCCGGCAGATGGTGCGTATTGCATGGCGTGACATTGCCGGCATGGCGCAGCTCAATGAAACGCTGCTTGATCTGTCCAATCTCGCGGATGTCTGCGTGCAGGCTGTTTATGAGTGGGCGTATGCGCAACTGAGCGAGTTGTATGGTGTGCCGCATGGCCGCGATAGCGGTCTGCAACAGTCCATGCTGATTCTGGGCATGGGCAAGCTGGGCGGAAGGGAACTGAATTACTCCTCAGATATTGATCTGATCTTTCTGTATCCGGAAGCGGGCGAGACGAATGCCAGTGAGCCGGTTGCCAATGAAGAGTTTTTTCTGCGTCTGGGGCAGCGCATCATTCAATGGCTGTCCAGCAAGACCGCAGAGGGATTTGTATTCCGGGTGGACATGCGCCTGCGGCCATTTGGTGACAGCGGTCCGCTGGTGGTCAGCTTCGACAGTCTTGAAACCTACCTGCAACAACATGGTCGTGACTGGGAGCGTTATGCCTTCGTCAAGGCCAGGCCGATTACGGCCATCGACGAATATCAGGCGTTGTACAAAAACGTGGTGCGACCGTTTGTGTATCGCCGCTATCTGGACTTCTCAGTGTTTGAATCACTGCGCAACATGAAGCAGATGATTGCCCGTGAAGTAGCGCGCCGTGAATTGCAGGAGCACATTAAGCTGGGGCCGGGTGGCATCCGCGAAGTGGAATTCATCGTGCAGGCATTTCAGTTGCTGCGTGGCGGTAATGATGCCGGTTTGCAGTCGCGTGAATTGCAGCAGGTGTTGCCACGACTGGTGGGTCAGAAATTGCTCAATCAGCAGGCTGTGGATGAGTTGCTGGCCGCCTATCGTTTTCTGAGGCTGGTCGAGAACCGTCTGCAGGAATGGAATGATGACAACACGCACTACCTGCCGAAGACGGACGAGGCACAGCTGCGGCTGGCGGTATCGCTCGGTTATCCAGACTGGCAGAGTCTGCTGGATGATCTGAACCGGCAACGTGAGCGTGTCAGTTACTGGTTTTCCACCATCGTGTTCGGTGTTCATGCGGAAACACCTGTTGCAGATTCGACCCTTGATGCGTTCCTGGAATCCAGCGTCACTGATTCAGACCGGCAACGTGCAGTTCAGGCACTGGGTATCAGTGACCCGGAACATCTCATTCAACAAATGATGCAGGTGCGTGATAGCGGTTACTACCGGCGCCTGGATGAAACCGGCAGACACCGTTTGCGGGTGCTGATACCGCAGCTGTTACGTCTGGTGGCTCAGCAGTCAGAACAGGCAGCGGTATTTTCCAGAGTGCTGCGCATCATCGAAATGATCGGTGGCCGCACCGTCTATCTGGCCCTGCTGAATGAGCATCCCCATGTACTGTCGCTGCTGGTTGATCTGTGTGCGCACAGTGAGTTTCTGGCGGATCAGATTGCCGCATTTCCTCTGTTGCTGGATGAACTCATTGATGCACGTCTGATGAGTGATCTGCCGACACGTGCATCATTGCTCAGTGAACTTGAGCTGAAGATGGCGAATGCGGATCCTGATGATGACGAGCGTCAGGTGGAGTTGTTGTGCGAATTCCAGCGTGTCGCAATGTTCCGTATTGCAGTCGCCGATCTTACAGGCCGTATGCCCCTGATGAAGGTCAGTGATCGTCTGACCGATCTGGCCGAATTGATTGTGCAGCAGGTGCTGCAAATGGCCTGGGATCAGCTCAGCAAGCGACATGGTCGCCCGCGCTGTGGCGATACAGCGGCTGATGCGCGTGGTGCCGGCGTAGTTGTGGTGGCCTACGGCAAATTCGGTGGCATTGAACTTGGTTATGGTTCAGATCTGGATCTGGTATTTCTGCATGACTCAAACGGCGTTTTCCAGCAGACGGATGGCGTGCAGCCGCTGGATAACAGCGTGTATTTCGCCCGGCTCGGGCAGCGGCTTGTGCATCTGCTTACGACACACACCCGCGCCGGACGCCTCTATGAGGTGGATGTGAGATTGCGACCCAATGGCAAGGGCGGGTTACTGGTGCAGAGTCTGAGCGGCTATGAAGGCTATCAGCGTAACGAGGCATGGACCTGGGAACATCAGGCATTGTTACGCGCGCGTGCGGTGGCAGGCGATGCCGAGCCGTGCAGGCGCTTCGAGCAGATACGCACCGACATATTGCGGCATGCCATCCGTCGTGACGGTCTGCGCGAAGAAGTACGCAAGATGCGGCAGCGCATGCGTGATGAGCTGGCGCGTGCAGGCAAGGGTCAGTTCGATCTCAAGCAGGGCGCAGGCGGGATTGCCGATATAGAATTTCTGGTGCAATACTGGATGTTGCTATGGGCTGATGACTATCCACCCATCATTCTGTTCAGTGACAACATCCGTCAGCTGGAAAGTCTGGCATCCGGTAACCTGATACCGCAGGAGCAGGTGGATTTTCTGACCGGTACGTATCGCCGGTATCGAGCGCACCTGCATCGGTTATCCCTGAGCGGTGCAGACAATGTGATTGATGATGCGGAATTTGTAGCAGAGCGTCAGCGCGTGTTGCAGATCTGGCATGAGACGATGGAATAATGGGTGGCAGATCAGGTGTGGCCTGATGCCATCAATGTAACTGGAGTGCGAGCATGACCGAACAATCGAAATCCATCTGGCGCGCTGATGTGACGCTGGAGTCCCTCAAACAGCGAACACTGGATACGCTGGTCAGTCATATGGGGATTGAAATCATTGAGCTGGGTAGTGATTACATCAAGGCGTCCATGCCGGTGGATTCACGCACCTGTCAGCCGTTACGCATTCTGCATGGCGGCGCTTCCGTGGTACTGGCCGAGACGCTCGGCAGTTTTGCGGCCAATGCTGTGGTAGATAACACCAAATTTGCCTGCGTCGGTCAGGAAATCAACGCCAACCACCTGCGTCCCGCGCCGGTGGGGCAGGTTGTCACGGGTATCACCAGACCGTTTCACATCGGTGCGCGCAGTCATGTGTGGGGTATCGAAATTATGGATGAGCGCGGCAAGCGCATCTGTATATCCAGAATCACCATGGCGGTGATCAATCGTTAATGCGTTGTGGCAGAATCCTGCCTCAGGCACCGTATCTGAAAGACCGAGCGAGACCGAATATGATGACCGCCGAGCCATCTGTAAAACCCATCCAGCCCAATGCCCAGAATCAGTATCAGGTAACTGCTGAGAATCTGCCGCTGGCCTGTCCCATGCCCGGCATGTATCTGTGGAACTCGCATCCGCGTGTGTATTTGCCCGTTGAGAAAACCGGCTGGGCCAAGTGCCCGTATTGCAGTGCTGAGTACACGTTGCAGGGGTAGTGACTGACTCTTGAAGCAGTCCGGATAAGCACAGCGCAAATTCAGACTTGGTAGAACAAGCTGCCGGGATTGAATCCCGGCCTGCGGTACTGAAATCAGTTGTCAGTGCCCGATTCGCTTATGAGGCAGAGCGATGCGTGTTGATGGCTGACAGAAGTTTCTCAGGGTCGGCTGCGCTGATCAGCACCGAGTAGCCTTCACGCGTCGGGAAATAGAGAACCTTGCGTCGGTCAGTCATAAGCACGAGCGCCTTCTCACCATTTTGCAGTTTGAACCAGCCTGCTGCATAGCCGGGCAGGCCAATTCCATTGGTACGCCACTTCGGGCGAAGATCAGCATCTGTGGTTGCGTCGATCACTCGCGCCTGATCTGTGATTATTGATGTGAGAGGGATGCTTCGACCATAGAAAGGGACATTTATCTGGATACCATCTGCTGAAACTTCAACAGAGCCACGATTTATAGATGACGCAGTCAAGATCACGAGCACAAGACTGGCAATCAGAAAGATGCCAATGGGTAAAAGGAGTAACAGCGCGTTGCTGGATGCCGGAGCGATGGGGAATATTTCTTTCATTTCATGCTCCTTAATGGCTGGTTGCAGTGGTGCTTAGTGAGTCAGCGTCATGCGTTACTTTAGGTGGCCACAGCACTTCTTGTACTTAATTCCGCTTCCGCAATTGCATGGTTCATTTCTGCCTTGCTTAGGGTTTGATGCGTGATGAGGATTCTGCGAGGTATCATTTTTCCCTTCGGTAATAACGTTCTCAATCACTTGGGTGATATTTATCGTTGTTTGATTTGCTTGCTTTTCCGGAGCTTGTTTAAAGAGTGGCAAAGCAGCTAGCACAAGGCTCAAAAATACATAGAGTTCGTTCTTGTTCTCAGGGAGAATTTTGGCAAGCAGTGAAAGCCCCGGAAGCTCTTTCTTGATTCGCTTTTCTACTTGATCTTTAGATTCAGCATTTGTCCTTGCCTTCTTGATTATTTTGGCCAGGGACAATAGCTCATTGATTGTACGTTCAGGTGCAGACAATATTTCAATTGTTTCACCAATAAAATTAAATATGCCATCTGGTATATGGCCCATGCCGCCGCATTTTGGGCACGGACCTGACGTGTTTCCAGCAAAACTCACATTCGTGGAGTTCTCAATAAAGAATCCGGAATTGAATGCTGTTCCGCATGTATTGCAGAAGGCTGGCACTATTGGCATGTGATGCTTTCTCTAGTCGCGCCTAATGTGTTTTCACTAACTCGATGTGGCATTTTAAAGTATGATTTATAGATTAAGACCCGAATCAATTCCGGCCCAATGTATCTATGCTTCTATTTTTCAGCCGGTCGAACCGCTTTTATAACTGGCGTAACTTTTTTCCTCGACGATCTTTGAGCCCAGCTTGTCATTGATCTGGCGTTTGACGGCGGCACGATCATCATTGATGAAATACACCGCTCGTGCCAGTCGGATAAATTCATCACCGAATCGCTGATGACGTTCTTCATCACGAATCTGGTCTTCGATGTCCCACAGTTCCGCATTGATGCGCTTGAGTTCGCTCCATTCCGTGCTGATGTCAATTTTGGCGTAGTCGGACTTTGCCCACGTGTCGCTGAGCAGATTCAGCTCCAGTTTTACATTGGCGAGCTTCTTTGCATCGCTCATGCGTTCTGACTTGATTTCCAGAATGGTCAGCTTGTCGATCAGTTCGCCCGGAGAAACGGGTACAGCAATTTCGGCCACGTGACACCTCGAATATGAATGGTGACAAGTATACCTAGCCGCGTGCAGCCCTGCTGGCCATGAGCTGTCGCAGCTTCTGAATGACCTCGGCGGGTGTGATGAGATCCATCACGCCCGGATATTCGATCTTGGTGGTCCAGGCAATCCGGCTGGCAGGTTTGTGCAAAAATTTTTCAGCGGCCATCTCGTATTTGTTCACACACCATTCGCGACTCAGATAAGGACCGCTGCGTGCAGGGTTGGCAGTGGCGTACAGGCCGATGACCGGCGTACCTACGGCAGTGGCCATGTGCGCCGGCCCCGAGTCGGGTGAAATCAATACAGTGGTACGCTGCAAGGTAGCGAGCAATTGCAGCAAGGTATCTTTGCCCACCAGATTGCTGACCGGCTGTTTCATTTGCGTACAAATCGCAGCGCCCATCTCTTTTTCCACAGCACTGGGGCCGCCACAGATCAGCACACGCATACCAAGCTGGCTGGATGCGAAGTCAGCCACTTCTGCGTAGTACTCAGCGCGCCAGTTGCGCAATACATGACTGGAACAGGGACTGATCACCAGCGTGGGTTGAGTGTCAGGGATCACGCTCTGGGCATAGGCCAGCGCTGTATCAGGCAGGGGTATATCCCAGCGCAGCACATGATCATGAATGCAGAAGTAGTCTGCGAAGCCGAACAGGCCGTCCAGCACATGCTGGTTACGCTGTGCAGGAATGCTGCGATTGGTGAACAGCCATTGCAGCTCACGAGCTCGCGCACGATCGAATCCCAGCCTGATACGAGCCTTGATCAGCATGGCGACCAGACTCGCCCGTATGGAGAGCTGCATATGCATCAGCACATCAAAGCGACGCTGCCGCAGTTGCTGACGTAATTGCCGGTAGCCTTTCAATCCGGAGCGCTTGTCATAGACAATGAACTCGATATCCGGAAGATGGCCCAGCAGCTTGGCTTCCAGTTTGCCGATGATCCAGGTAAACCGGGTGTCAGGCCAGGCCCGTTGCAACGTACGAACGACGGCCAGTGTGTGGCACACATCACCGATTGCAGACAGGCGCAGGATGCAGACAGAAACAGGAGCAGCAGGTGTATTCATTCAGGGTGAGTCAGCATCATTCCGGCTGTTATAGTACGAATCAGATGAGCAGTGTCAGCAGCATTAACTTGAACAAAGCCACTGTGTGGAACAGCCACACCGGCGGCATCGTATATGACGCTGAATTGCTCAGTAAACACCAACTTGCGCCAGCTCATTCATTATTCTCGCCTGAGTTCTGGCGGGCGCGGCATTCTGCAAGTGCACAGACAGGTGGCCGGGGGCAGGTACATTTCATCAACGAAGGCGAATGTCACTGGGTGCTGCGGCACTACCGGCGTGGCGGTCTGGTCGGCAAGCTGGTGACTGATCACTACCTTTGGCTTGGTCAGGACAACACACGTGCATTCCGTGAATGGCATTTGCTGGCACAGCTACATGCACAGCACTTGCCGGTGCCGGCACCGGTGGCAGCAGGTTATCAACGTCACGGGCTGTTTTATCAGGCTGATCTGATTACGGTCGCAATTCCGCAGGCGCGGACTCTGGCACAGCGCCTTGCAACCGATTCACTGGATGCATGTATCTGGCAACAAATGGGCAGGGTGCTGGCGCGTTTTCATGCTGCCGGTGTACAGCATGCTGATCTGAATGCGCACAACATGGTTTTTGCTGAGGATCAATCCATTCATGTGCTGGATTTTGATCGGGGCCGGATCCGTGATGTGAATAAGCGCTGGATTGAAGTTGTGATGCGGCGTTTGCTGCGTTCGCTGGAAAAATTGCAGCAGCAGCAGAAAATCAGATTTGAAATGAGTGAATGGCGTGCGCTGATTGAGGCACACGATGCGGCCTTGCTGACAGCATTTCAGGTCCGGTAGTAGTCGGGATGATCCTCACTCAGTCCCTTGAAGCGCCGGTGAATCCACAGATACTGAGCAGGCACCCTGCGTACATGAGCCTCAATCAAATGATGAAAGCGTAATGCATCGGTCTGTGCATCATCGCCGGGAAAGTCATTCATCGGCGGCAGGATGACCATGCGATAACTGCCATCAGCCAGACGTTCAGGAAAATAGGGCAATACGACTGCCCCTGTCATTTTGGCCAGACGCGAAGTGGCAGTATTGGTTGCACAGGGAATTCCGAAGAATGGCACCATCTGTGCGCCCTTGTTGCGATAACTCTGGTCAGGGGCATACCACACCGGCTCATTGGCTTTCAGTGCGGTTACCAGTGTGCGAACATCATCGCGCCGGATCGCACGTCGTGTGCGCAATGCGCGATTGCGCGATAAAAACCGTTCCATGACTGCATTGCGGGTGGGGCGATACATCACATTCAACGGCATACGTGCAGCCAGCGCACGCGCTCCGATTTCCAGTGTGGTGAAATGGGCGCTGAGCAGAATCACACCTTTGCCTTGTGCCTGTGCTGCCTGCAGATGTTCGAGTCCTTCAACCTGAGTCAGTTTCCGGATGCGTTCATCTGATGCCCACCAGGCCAGCCCGGTTTCAAAGAGTGCGATGCCGAGGCTGGCAAAGTGCTGACCAAGCAACTGCTGTCGCTGCGCCGGGCTGAGTTCGGGCAGACACAATTCAATATTGCGTCCTGCAATGCGCACAAACCCGACCGGCAGGTACTGAATCAGCCGGCCCAGTGCGTTGCCGAGACTTTGCAGTACTGGTGTGGGCAGCGGTGCCAGCACACGCAATAGCATCAGTCCCAGCCAGGTTGGCCAGTAGCGTGGGACGAGCAGGCGAAGTGGTGGCATGGCTGATATCAGTGGCGGGACAAACTGCAAGCTTACGGGCTCACTGACTGGACGTCGAGGCGGCAGTCAGGTTGTGAAACTCACAGGTCGAGTATCATGCTGGTGATCGGGTTACGGGATCCAATGTGTCGTCTATATACAAAGCGCTATACCAGCTACTGATCCGCATCGCTGCTGTCGTGATGTTTGTCGTGACGGCATTGCGTGGGCTGCGCGATCCGGCTTACCGGGACAGATTGCCCGAACGATTCGGCTTTACCCGTCTGAGATTTGCGCAATCACCGATCTGGATTCATGCCGCTTCAGTAGGTGAAGTGCAGGCAGCCATACCCCTGATACGTCGCCTGCTGGAAAACTTTGATCGCCGTCCCGTGCTGGTGACTACCACCACTCCGACAGGCGCGGCACGCATCAAGGCGGTGTTTGCCGGCAAAGTGCAGCACGCCTTTCTTCCCTATGACACACCCGGAGCAGTGCGGCGGTTTTTGCATCGCGTGCAGCCTCATTGCCTCATTATCATGGAAACCGAGCTGTGGCCTGACCTGCTCGATGCCTGCATAGCAACACATGTTCCGGTGGTGCTGGGCAGTGCGCGCATTTCGTCGCGTACAGCAAATCGCTACAGATATCTGCGAGCGTTGTTTGCGCCACTTCTGCCGCGGGTCAGTGTCGGCGCGCAAACCACCGAAGATGCGCAGCGCTATGCCATGCTGGGCGCTGATCCCGCCCGCATGGAGGTCATCGGCAATATCAAGTACGACGTGGAAATATCACCGGACATTCTGTCTGCCGGTCATGAAATACGACACGGCCTGTTGTCACGGCCGGTATGGATTGCGGGCAGCACTCATGCAGGCGAAGAAGAGCAGATATTGCAGGCGCATTCTGTGGTGCTATCTAAACGGCCTGAAACCTTGTTGATCCTTGTGCCACGTCATCCGCAACGGTTTGCCGAGGTCGCAGCCTTGTTGATGGCCCGGAAGTTGAATTTTGTATCGCGCAGCACCCGGCAGTTGCCAGCCGCACAGCATTCAGTATGGCTGGTTGATACGGTGGGAGAATTGCAAAGCTTCTATGCCGCAAGTGATGTGGCATTTGTGGGTGGCAGTCTGGTGCCGGTCGGGGGGCATAACCTGCTGGAGCCCGCTGCACTGTCCTTGCCGGTGATTACCGGACCGCATGTATTCAATGCGCCCGATGTGGCCAGGCTGCTCTGTGAACGGAGTGCACTGTTGCAGGTGTCTTCAGGACTTGAATTAGGGGAACGGGTAACGCAATTGCTTGCATCCCCTGACGAACGGACTCGCACGGGGCTGGCTGCACTGGAAGTAGTGCATCGCAACAGGGGGGCTCTGTCCAGACTGCTGGTGCTGATACAGCAGGAATGCCGTATCAAGCTGAGCTGATGATCCTGCAACAACTTTTATTGTTGCAGGAATTCCAGACGGTTGTTACTGAGTCAGCCAGCTGTTGATCAATTGCAGGTCTTCACGAGTCAGCTCACCAGTAGCGGTCTTTAGAGTGATCAGGCTGGTGATGTAGTTGTAGCGACTCGATGCGTAATTCTGGTCTGCGGTCAAAAGATTGTCGCGTGAAGTCAGCACTTCAATGGTGGTGCGGGTGCCGACATTGAAGCCCGCTTCAGTAGCCTGTAGGGCAAGGCGAGCAGATTCCAGCGCCGCCTTGTTCGCCTGTACCTGGGAGATGGAGCTTTGCAGACCCAGATAGGCATCACGGGCAGCTCTTTCAGTGGCGCGGGTAACCTGTTCCAGATTTTCGCGGGCAGCACGTTGCTGGTAAACGCTTTGACGTATCTTGGAGGTGATTGATCCACCACTGAATAGTGGCACGCTTATACCTGCCGAGAGCCAGGTACTGCTCCAATTGTGTGTAGTGGTATTGCTGAAAATATCAAAATTCGAATAGGTGTCTTTATTGCTGTAATTTGCACCAAGGGTCAATGTCGGGAATCGAGTGAGCTTCTGTGTGCCCACATCAAATGTGGCAGTCTCAAGACTCAGACGGCTAGATGCAAGATCTATGTTGCCAGTTAACGCTTTCTGTACCCATTCATCTTCACTCTGCGGATCGGGTGTGATCAGGGGCATGTCATCGCTGGGTGCGGCCAGATTATCTGCTGCCACGCCGGTGATTTCACGTAACAGCTCCTGATTGGTAGCCAGTGTGCGCTTGGCTAGTATGACTCGTGAATTGGCGCTGTCTCGCGAGGCGCGCGCTTCCTGTACATCTGTAATTGCGGCCAGACCCACTTCAAAACGCTTTTCTGCGCGTTCAAGCTGCTGATTCAGCGACTCAAGATTGGACTGCGCAGCTTTAAGAGAATCAAGGGCGGATAGCACATTGAAGTATCGCGTGGCCACACGCGTGATGAGACTCAATTCAGCGTTGTGATAGGTCAGATCAGCCTGGGCCAGTGTGTAATCGGTTCTTTGCAGCGAGCGCAGGAAATTTGGCAGGTTGATGGATTCGGTGGCGCTGATGCCATAGGTGCCACCCCGAGTAGTGCTTGTCGTGGTGGTGCTGGTTGTGGCACCCATACCGCTGCTGCTTGCTACTTGCGAGTCCCCTCCAGAAGAAGTTCCGGCCCAGCCGATATTCGCGCTGATGTTAGGCAAGAAAGCGGCAAACGCCTGTGGTCGAGCTTCGCGGCTGGCAAGCAGGTTGGCCTCGGCTGCTCGGATGGTTGGATCACTTTGCGCCGCCTGATCGTACACATCCAGCAAGGACGTGGCGCTGGCGCTGGCAATTGATGTCAACGCAACAGCGATGACCATGGAAATCTTTAGGGGTGAGGTGCGAATATACGACATCAGTGTAGTTCAGTAAGTTGGGATGCTGGAATCAATATCACGTGACCAAGCCAGAATACCGCCAGCCAGATTGATCGCCCGGTAGCCATTGGATTGCAATAACTTGGCAATCTCAAAACTACGTCGACCGGAACGACACAGCACGACAATTTCCTTGTTTTTATCGAGCTCGGACAGACGTGACTCCACCTGACCCATGGGAATATGCACGACTCCCTGAACACTGGCAACGGACATTTCCCAATCTTCACGTACGTCAAGCAAAATTAACGAATCGCCGTTGGCACGCCGTTGCAGGAACTCAGCCGGCGTAATTTCTGGAATGGTCATGGAAGTTGATACCTGCTTCTTATTGAGGTGTGTGTCAGAACACAAATTTGTCTGGTTGCACGGCGTTGGACAATGCAGGCAGGTCTGTTTCAAAAAGAATCTCGCGCTGCCAGGTCTGTTCGCTGTGCCGGGTGATTTTCATGGCGCACATGACGGGGGAGGTGCCGACCACGACGAACAGCCGACCTCCCAATCTAAGTGCCTGCTCAAATCTGGTGTCGAGCCGGGGCAGGGAACCTGTGATGATCACCACGTCATAGGCCATTTTCGGATCGAGTTGCAATGCATCGACATTGTCGACAAAAACATTGTTACAGGGGGTGTTTTGCAGATTGCGCCGTGCCTGTTCGGCAAGATCACTGTGTGCCTCTGTTACGCGAACCTTGCCAGCCAGTTGCGCGGCACAGGCCGCGAGGTAGCCATTTCCTGCACCGACCACCCAGACCTGATCGCTGGATTGAATATCCATAGCCTGCAAAATCCTGGCTTCAAGTTTGGGCGCCAGCATTACCTGTGAGTGCGCCAGTGGCAGATTTTCGTCGGTGTAGGACAGCGCCTGATAGGCAGCAGGTACAAATTTTTCACGCGGTACCTTACGTACGGCGTTAAGCACGCGCTCATCCAGCACGTTCCAGGTTCGCAGTTGCTGACTGATCATCTGATCGCGGGCGGCTTGGAAGTCCAGATTCATATGCCGGTCTCGGGGGCTCAACAATAAGGATGCTTGTTCAGGTTGTGTAGCTCTCAACCCGGCCGACAAGCGTACGAAGTTTGCAGTGCATCTACAAGCCGGAATATGCACAGCCCGGCTTGTCATCCGGTGATTGATGTTGGGGTTTGGCAGACTATTATGGTGAATATGCAGCGTTGCCGTCTCAGGCTTCAGATATTCTGTCTGTGCGGTAGTTCGCGTTTTTTGTGGAATGCACTGCCTGTCTTTCCGGGTGTTGGGCGATAGGCTGACTATCTGTAGGGTTTAATGAGCTGGATTCTGGTTAGTCTGTTCTTTTTTGCGGTGATCGGCCTGGTTGCCGTACTGGTCATGCGTCGGCGTGACACGCGCGCCATTCAGCAAGCTGCTGAATTGATTGCGGACTCAGCCCATTCCGGCTCACCCCTGCCCGCGCAGTTGTCCGATGGCATTACTGCGCCACTGGCACAGCAAATATCCCCTCTGATCGATCAGCTGGCCGCTGCCCAGCGCATGACCCGCGATCAGGATCGGCAGCTACTGCGGGTGCTGTCCAGTATGCGTGAGCCGGTAGCCATCCACGGTGAAAAGCTCCTGTACATCAATCAGGCTTTCGCCCACCTGCTCGGCAATCAGCCAGCTAACGAATTGTTGGGGAGCTCATTGGCGGATTGTGTGCCGGAAGATCATGCCGAGCTGCTACGCACGCATCTCAACCGGGCCTTGAGTGCTGAGGTAGTGCCGGGCAGGCTGGAGCTGGAATTGAAACCTGCCGAAGGCCAGCTGGCGCGCATTGAACTGGTTCAGCAGCGACTGGAATTTCAGGGCAAGCATGTCCTGTTGCTGACGATGACCGAAATGTCTCCTCGCACCAATATTCAGGGTGAAGCCAGGCAGCAGCGACCCCGCTCAACTACGTGGGAAACGATGGATTCACTGGGAGAGGGCATTCTCACCACGGACGACAAGAGTCGCGTTGAGTACATGAATCGTGCTGCCGAGCAGCTCACGGGTGTCAGCACTGCAGATGCGCTCGGGAGGGAGTTTCTGGAGCTGGTGCAACTGGTGGATGAACTGGATCGGCATGCGCTGCCGGATCCAGTCAAGCAATGTCTGAGTGCACAAGCCCGTATCAGTGCCGGACGCCGTAGTTTGCTGGTGACCCATGCGGGTGAAGAACGCTCAGTGGATATTTCCGTGTCGCCACTCAAGAGTCCTTACGGTACTCAAAGCGGTACCGTGGTTCTGTTGCGTGACGTCAGTGAACTGCGTGGTCTGACGCGCCAGATGTCCTATCAGGCCAGTCATGATGCCTTGACCGGTCTGGTGAATCGTCGTGAATTTGAACGCCGCATGCAGGAAACCATAGATTCTGCACATGCAACCACTGCGCATCACGTGCTGTGCTATCTGGATCTGGATCGCTTCAAGGCAGTGAATGACACCGCCGGTCATCTGGCCGGTGACGGATTGCTGCGTGAAGTGGCCGGCCTGCTCAAGGATGCCGTGCGTGATTCGGATACGGTCGCACGACTGGGTGGAGATGAATTCGGTCTGATCCTGAACGGCTGTCCGCTGGAGAAGGCCACGCAGATTGCTGAAGACGCGGTACGCAAGATCGGTGACTATCGCTATGTCTGGAAAGACAAGATATTTACCATCGGGGTCAGCATCGGGCTGGTAGAAATCAGTCGTGACAGCGGCACGCTTGAAGAAGTGATGAGCGCTGCGGACTCGGCGTGTTACGTGGCAAAGCGACACAATGGTCACTTCGGTAATCATGTACACGTTTACTCGGCACGCGATGAGGCTGTGGCGCGCCAGCGTGGTGAGATTCAGTGGTTGCAACGATTGCAGACTGCGCTGAAAGAAAACCAGTTTGAACTGATGGCGCAGCCTATTGTGGCAGTGACACCACTGTTGCGCGAAGGCGGCCCTGCGCTGGAAGTGCTGCTGCGCCTGCACGATGATCATCTGCCTGAAGGCATTCCGCCCGCAGAGTTTCTGAAGTCTGCTGAACGTTACCGCCTGATGGTCGATGTGGATCGATGGGTGGTACAGACTTCACTGACCGCGCTGGGTCGGGGTGGTATCCGGTTGCCGGAAGGATGCAGTTTGTCCATCAATCTTTCAGGCCATACTCTGGCTGATCCGGGATTCCTTGAGTACGTCGTTGAATGTCTGGACACCACCGGCGTTGCTCCGCAGCAGCTCTGCTTTGAAGTGACAGAAAATGCCGTGATGACCAATATGGATCAGGCCAAACGTTTCATCGGCGTGTTGCACGGCATGGGTTGCAGTTTTGCGCTTGATAATTTCGGTCGTGGACTGTCATCCTTTGGCAACCTCAAGCATCTTGCCATCGACTATCTGAAAATCGACGGCTCCTTCATCCGCAATCTGGGTTCTGACAATGTCAATCAGGCCATGGTGTCTGCCATGGTGAAGCTGGCGCGTACTTTGAACTTCAAGGTCATCGCCGGTCAGGTTGAGGATACTGCATCACTCAATGCCGCACGGCGTATCGGTGTGGATTTTGTGCAAGGTTTCGAGCTGGCCCGCCCGCAGCAGCTGGCGCGCGTGGTGATGCGCGCAGCAAGTTAACCTTGATTCAGCCCAGGTTCATGTGGCGGCTTTCAGGCAAAAATCATAGGAAAAAGACCGCCAGGGCTGTGTCATTTGCCGGCCATCAGGAGCAGAGCCCGGCGCATGCTGTCTGAATTCTTCAATCAAAGAATTCTTTACGCCAAACACGGCATCGCTATCCAGGTATTGATCGCCTTTGACGAATACATGCGTCACCAGTGTTTCGTGACCGGGAGCTGAAATCATGAAGTGCAGATGCGCCGGACGATAAGGATGCCGTCTGGTTGCCTGCAGCAGATCGCCAACGGGACCGTCGTATGGAATGGGATAGCTGCTCGGCAGGATCGACCAGAAATGAAAACGCCCCTGATCATCGGTGTGAAATTCGGCACGCAGATTCAACTCTGGTGAAATTTGTACGTCGTAAAAGCCATCGGTATTGCATTGCCACACTTCAACCGTTGCGTTAGCGAGTGGCTTACCATCTACATTGCGAATCACGCCATTAGCATAGAGCGGTTCGCCTTCCGCCTTGCCTGAAATGTCTGCACCCAGTGGTAAATGCGGCGCGTTATCGACAAAGAAAGGTCCGAGAACGGTGGTTTGTGTAGCGCCATTGCGTTGACGATGATTGATGGCGTCTACCAGCATTGATACACCGAGGGTGTCGGACAACAATATGAATTCCTGTCGGGTGTCCGTGCATTGCTGACCGGTGCGTGTGAGGAATTTGATCGCCGCCTGCCATTCGTCAAAGGTCAGATCGACATCACGAATAAAGTCATGCAGGTGCGTGACCAGACTGTTCAATATGGTTTTCAGGCGTGGATCAGGCGTATTGCCGAAACGCTCAATGACCGATTGAGTGATGTTGTGTTCATCGAAGTCGCGCACGGGATTCTCCTTCAGCTGGCGGCCGGTCGGCGGCTATGAAATGCATCTTCAAGTAATTGCTGAATGCCTGCGCGTTCGATTGCGCGTGGATTCCAGTAAGGGTTGGCCAGTGCCAGTTCGGCGGCGCGGGTCACATCAGCCTGTGCCATGCCCAGCGCTTGCAGCGAGGTGGGTAGATTGAGTTTTACGGCCAGATCAAACAATCCCTGCGCAGCATTGCTCGTGTTCATCGCCCGTGCAATTTGTTGCATCGCTTGAGGCGCAGCGCCTGCATTGTAGGCCACTGCATGCGGCAGGATTACCGAGTGAGTTTCAGCATGCGGTAAATTGAACGAGCCGCCAAGGGTATGACACAGTTTGTGATGTAGTGACATGCCTACCTGAGATAAGCACATGCCGCACAACCATGCGCCATAGAGAGCGTCAGACCTGGCTTCTTTATCCAATGGATTGAGATGAATTTTAGGCAGCGCATCATTCAAGGACTGAATGCCCTGAACCGCCAGCGTTGAAGTGAGCGGATTGGCTTCCTTGGCATACAGTGCTTCCACCGCATGCGCGATCGCATTCATGCCCGAGGCTGATGATGCAGCGACAGGTAAGCTTAGTGTCAGCGCAACATCGTAAATAATAACTTCAGGAAGCACTTTCAAACTGCGTTGCGTGGTTTTTATGCCGTCGCGTGTTTCACCGATGATGGGAGTGGCTTCCGAGCCGGCGTACGTAGTGGGGATGACAATTTGTTTCACATCAGTACGCAAAGCAAGTGCCTTGCCCAGTCCGATGGTAGAACCGCCACCGAGTGCGATGGTGCAGTCGGCCTGAGTGGCATGAAGTGTTGCCAGTGCGCGTTCAGTGACGTCTACCGGCGTATGCATGGTGGCTTCATTGAACAAGCCCGTCGCCAGAGAGCCTAGCTGTTTCATCAACGAATGGCCTTGAGCAATTTGCTGTGGAGTGCATAACACCAGCGCCCGCGAGCAGCCCAATGCCCGCACTTCGTCGGCCAGCTGTCCCAGCGAACCGTCACCGAACACGACGCGAGCGGGCAATCCGGTAAAGTTAAACGACTGCATGAAAAGTTCCTGCTAACGCCAACGTCTTATCAGCGTGGCGGATGAAGATTCAGATTGCCGATGTTACTGCGCGCGGTGCGATTCAGGTACTGCATTTTGGATTGGAGGATATGGCTTTTATTGCAACTCAAGACTGCTTGATGCGGGTCAATAAAAAAGCCCCGAAGATGCCTTCGGGGCTTTTTCAGTTCAATGCTGAGAGTTAATTACAGCAATGGCACCAGCAACAATGCCACGATGTTAATGATCTTGATCAGCGGATTGATCGCAGGGCCGGCGGTGTCCTTGTAGGGATCGCCAACAGTATCACCCGTTACAGCGGCTTTGTGCGTGTCAGAGCCCTTGCCGCCGAAGTTACCTTCTTCAATGTATTTCTTGGCGTTATCCCATGCGCCGCCACCGGTACACATCGAGATGGCCACGAACAGGCCGGTAACAATGGTGCCGATCAGCAAACCACCCAGCGCTTTCACGCCGGCGCCCGGGCCCATCAGGGCATTCATGCCGAAGGCCACGACCACTGGAACCAGAATGGGCAACAGCGAAGGCACAATCATTTCCTTGATGGCGGCCTTGGTCAGCATGTCCACCGCAGTGCCGTATTCCGGCTTGGCAGTACCGGCCATGATGCCGGGGATTTCCTTGAACTGACGACGTACTTCTACCACCACGGAGCCGGCGGCACGGCCTACAGCTTCCATTGCCATCGCTCCGAACAGATAGGGCACCATGCCGCCGATGAACAGACCGATGATCACGGCTGGATCAGAGAGGCTGAAGGCTTGCAGCTTGCCGGCGGCTTCAAGGTTATGGGTGTAATCGGCAAACAGCACCAGAGCAGCCAGACCCGCCGAGCCAATCGCATAGCCCTTGGTGACGGCCTTGGTGGTGTTGCCTACGGCGTCGAGTGCATCGGTAATTTTGCGCACACTCTTGTCGAGGCCGGACATTTCAGCGATGCCGCCGCCGTTGTCGGTGATGGGACCGTATGCATCCAGCGCGACGATCATGCCGGTCATCGACAACATGGCTGTTGCAGCGATGGCGATGCCGTATAAGCCTTCGTAGTGATATGCACCGTAAATAGCAGCGCAAACGGCGAGTACTGGCAGTGCCGTGGACTTCATTGATACGGCCAGACCGGCAATCACATTGGTGCCGTGACCGGTTTGCGAAGCAGCAGCCACATAACGTACCGGACCATATTCAGTCGCAGTGTAGTACTCGGTTATCCAGATCAAAGCGGCTGTGAGAGCCAGACCAATCACGGCACAGGCAAACAGGCCGGAGGCTTTGTCGCCCATCATGCTGTTTGTGACGAACCAGAAGGCCACCAGTGCCAGCACACCAGATACCAGCACGCCGCGATACAGCGCATTCATGATCTTGCCGCCTTCACGGGCGGTAACAAAGAAGGTACCGATGATGGAAGCGAAAATAGAAACAGCGCCCAGCGCCAGTGGATACAGCAGGTAGTTCAGATCCAGACCGCCTGTGGCGTTCCTGAACAGCAGACCGCCGAGAACCATGGTGGCCACGATGGTCACGGCATAGGTTTCAAACAGGTCTGCCGCCATGCCGGCGCAGTCGCCTACGTTGTCACCGACGTTATCGGCGATCACCGCTGGGTTGCGTGGATCGTCTTCAGGGATGCCGGCTTCCACCTTGCCTACCAGATCGGCACCGACGTCAGCGCCTTTGGTGAAAATGCCACCGCCCAGTCGTGCAAAAATCGAAATCAATGAGCCGCCGAAGGCCAGACCGATCAGTGAGTGCAGGGCGGCTTCTTCGCCAGCACTGCCTTTGAGTGCCCAGAAATATCCGGCCACACCCAGCAGACCCAGACCTACTACCAGCATGCCGGTGATGGCGCCGCCGCGGAAGGCTACATTCAGTGCCGCATTCAGGCTCTGGCTGGCGGCGTGGGCAGTGCGTACATTGGCACGTACCGAAACGTTCATCCCAACATAGCCGGCGAGGCCGGAAAGAATGGCACCGACTGCAAATCCGCCTGCAGTTTCCCAGTTCAGTGCGACTCCGAGTACCACGAACAGGATTACCCCTACCACTGCGATGGTGCTGTACTGACGGTTAAGATATGCCCTGGCACCGGCTTGAATCGCGGCTGCAATTTCCTGCATTCGCGCATTACCCGGTGATTGATTGTTGATCCAGGAAACGAATACGCCGCCATATACAAGGGCGGCAATACCGGCTGTCATGACGAGCCAGAACACTTGATCGGTGGACATCAAATAACTCCCCTGCTGCAAATTTATTTAAGTAAAGGCGACCCGATCATACCGGGTCGCTTGATTTGTTTAGCAAGTCGACTGGCCGACTATAACTAGAGCTTGAAGGTAGTTGGAAGCTTTTTTCGCACGGCGGTATTTTTCAAAACCACGTACTGGGGCAGACCGTCCTTGTAAGGCGGGTAGTCTTCTCCTTTAATCAGCGGTGCAAGATAGCGCCGGCCTTTGGCAGTGATATGGAAGCCATCAGCTGTGATGTAGTCGCGCGGCAGCATCTTTTCAACATTGGCCACTTTGCTCAGATCAGCTGTCCCGATCTTCCAGCGATAGGGCTTGTCGGACAGTCGCACAATGGTTGGCATCACTGAATTCTGGCCTTTAAGTGCCATTTCTACTGCGGCCTTGCCCACTGCATAAGCCTGTTCCACGTCTACTTTGGAAGCGATGTGGCGCGCGGCGCGTTGCAGATAATCCGCCACCGCCCAGTGATACTTGTAGCCCAGTTTGTCCTTGATCAGCTGTGCGACTACCGGCGCAACACCGCCCAGTTGTGCGTGGCCGAAAGCATCCCGCAGGCCGGCATCCGACAGGAATTTGCCTTCCGAATTTTTCACACCTTCAGAAACCACAATGGCGCAGTAGCCATACTTCTCCACGCATTCCTTGACGCGTGCGCAGAATTTATCGACATCAAGCTGGATTTCAGGGAACAGGATGATATGCGGTGCATCGCAGGCCTTTTCTGCGGCCAGTCCGCCTGCGGCAGCAATCCATCCTGCATGGCGCCCCATGACTTCCATGATGAACACCTTGGTCGAAGTCTTGGCCATGGATGCCACATCAAATCCCGCTTCTCGAATCGAGACAGCTACATATTTGGCCACGGAACCGAAGCCGGGGCAGCAATCTGTGATGGGTAAATCGTTGTCTACTGTCTTGGGTACATGGATGGCCTGAATGGGGTAGCCCATTTTTTCCGCCAGTTGCGAGACTTTCCAGCAGGTGTCGGCCGAATCACCGCCACCGTTATAAAAGAAATAGCCGATGTCGTGTGCCTTGAACACCTCAATCAGCCGTTCGTACTGTGCGGGATTATCTTCCAGCTTTTTCAGCTTGAAGCGGGCCGAACCGAAGGCACCCGATGGTGTATGCCGGAGAGCTCGAATGGCCGCAGCAGATTCCTTGCTGGTGTCGATCAGGTCTTCAGTCAGCGCGCCGACGATGCCGTGGCGACCAGCATACAGCTTGCCGATCTTGCTCTTGTGTTTGCGGCAGGTTTCGATGACGCCACAGGCAGAGGCATTGATAACAGCAGTGACGCCGCCTGACTGGGCGTAGAACGCGTTGCGGGGTCTGGATTTGGGCATGGTTGAACCTCATGGAGGGCTGATACACTGGGTGGGGTGGTGATTTCTCTGCTCGGTCACCGGAGTTCACAGCCTACAGACTTTTTAATGCGGTTGAAATTCTGTAGGGTAGCGTCCTTAAACAGTTCCAGAAGGTTATACATGATGCGAATCGTTCTGCTCGGCGCACCGGGTTCAGGCAAGGGTACTCAGGCGCAGCGGCTGCAAGCGAAATTCAACGTGCCGCAGATCTCCTCCGGTGATCTGCTCCGTGATGCTGTTGCCCGCAAGACTGCACTGGGATTGAAAGCCAAGGCGGCGATGGAAGCAGGTCAGCTGGTGTCTGACGATATCGTGCTGGGGCTGATACGGGAACGTCTTTCACAGGCTGATGCACAGAATGGATTTATTCTTGACGGTTTTCCCCGCAATAGCGATCAGGCTGCAACCCTGTCGAAATTACTGGTCGATATAGGCCAGCCACTGGAAGCTGTATTGCTGATGGATGTGCGAACCAGAACCCTGATTGAGCGCATGGCAGGGCGTCGAATCTGCAAACACTGCGGCAAGGTATTCAGTGTCAGTGCATTGCCATCCGACATGAGCTGCAAGAGCAACTCCAATGGTCATGAGCTGTATCAGCGTGTCGATGACAAGGAAGACGTCATTGCAAAACGTCTCGATGTGTACAAGTCGCAAACAAAACCGCTGATTGATCATTACAGCAAGCTGGGACTGCTAAAGGTGATCAAGGGTGAAGGTACACTGGAGCTGATTACCGCCCGGATGGAGGCGGCACTGGCGAAGTCCGGGAGCAAAACTGAAAAGGTAAAGCGTAAGGCTGCCCGGAAAACGGCCAGCAACAATTCCTCAGTGAAACCGGCTGCAAAAAAAGCATCCAGAAAGAAAGTAGCTGCAAAGCGCAAGGCAGCGCCCGTCAAAAAACCCGCAGTAGTAAAGAAAAAGAAAGTGGTAGCAAGAAAGCCAGCCAGGAAGACAGTCAAGAAATCGGCCGCCAGAAAACCTGCCCGTAAGAAGTAATGCCAGTCAGATTGACTGCATGGACGTGAGCCACTCATGAAGCGATTTGTGAGTGGGCCTTATGTCTTATTCGTGGTTCAAAAAACAGCAGCATGAACGAAGATTGATATCGCCATTCAGTTTAGGCGGCTCTTGGTCTTGTTGACATTTGGTACTGCCGTGAGTAGAAACAGGCTGCTCAGATATACCTGTAGCCAACTTCGAGTTCGAAATGCTGTCAAATTTAAAAAATAGAATAAAGGCCGGGTTCGTTAATCCCTTTTCAAAAGAAAAAGATCAGGCGAAGTTGATGGAAGCGGTTGCTCTGCATCAGCAGGGAAAGCTGCAGGAAGCGCAGGCTATCTATGAATCGTTAATCAATTCCAATCCTAAAAATGCTGATGCACTGCATCTGCTGGGTGTGGCCACCGCACAAGCTGGAAAACACCAGCTTGCTGCCGAGCTGATTGCCAGAGCCATTGCGGTCGATCCTGACAACCCCGCTTATTACATCAATCGGGGTAACTCGCTGAAGGAGCTGAAGCAGTTCATCATGGCAGTGGCCAGCTATGACAAGGCGATCAATCTTGAGCCTGAATTTGCTGAAGCCTATTACAGTCGTGGCATCGTACAGAAGGAGCTCAAACAGTTTGACGCTGCGCTGGCCAGTTATAACAAGGCGATCAGCATCAGGCCGGATTATGCTGAAGCCTGCTATGGCTGCGCGCTGGTGCATCAGGAGCTTCAGCAATACGAAGCAGCGCTGGCGAGTTACGAGAAGGCAGTTGCTATCAGACCTGATTTTGCGGAGGCGCATTACGGTCGCGGCGTAATCCTGCAGGTGCTCAATCGGCATCAGGAAGCACTGGCCAGTTACGACAAGGCTATCCTGGTCCAGCCCGGATTCGCGCTCGCTTACTACAGTCGCGGCAATGTATTGAAGTTGCTTGGACAGCCGGAAGCGGCAGTTACAAATTACGACAGGGCGATCGCAATTAATCCCAGGCTGGCAGAGGCTTACTACAATCGTGGCAATGTGTTGCTGGAACTTCAGCAATATGAAGCTGCGAAGAAGAGCTATGACATGGCGATTTCAATAAGGCCGGAGTCTCATGAAGCCTATTTCAATCGTGCTAATGCCCATAAGGCACTTGGTGAAATTGATGCTGCTCTGACTGATTTTAACAATGCGATATATATCCATCCCGGATTACCGGAGGCGTATTTCAATCGCGGCAATATATTCAAATCACTCGGGCGGCTGGATGAGGCTGTTGACAGTTACGACAATGCGATCCGGATCAAGCCGGACTTTGCGGATGCGCATCTGAATCTTGGCAACGTGCTGCAGGATATGACTCGTTTGAATGCGGCATTAACGTGTTATGACAGAGCGATTGCAATCAGGCCTGATTGGGCTGAGGCATACAACAATCGTGGTGTGGTGTTGCAGGGTCTTCAACAGTCTGATGCGGCAATTGCCAGCTATGACAAAGCCATTGGCCTCAAGCCGGACTATACGGATGCTTACTACAATCGTGGCAATGTCCTGCAAGGACTTAAACAGCTTGATGCGGCTGTAGCCAGTTTTGAGCAGGCGAGCTCACTCAAACCAGATCATGAATATCTGCTCGGTGCCAGATTGCACGCCAAGATGGGACTGTGCGACTGGTCGACATATCTTGAAGACAGCGAAGCGTTGCGGAAAGGAATTGCTGAGCGCAGAAAACTGTCTGAATGTTTTCCTGTGCTTTCAATTGATGGGTCTCCGGAATTACAGCGAACCGCTGCTGAGGTATGGATTGCTAATGAATGTCCGGAAAGTGATGAGCTGGGCCCGATTGAGAAACGAACGGAAAAAGACAAGATCCGGGTGGGGTATTACTCAGCCGATTTCCGGAATCATGCCGTGTCTCACTTGCTGGCAGGCGTTCTGGAACACCACAACAGGGAACGATTTGAAGTTATTGCTTTCTCTTATGTGGCCGCATCCGGGGATGAAGTTCGACGGCGTATAGCTGCCGCATGTGATGAATTTCATGAGGTCCAGGATAAGTCGGATAAGGAAGTTGCCTTGTTGTCCCGACAATTGGGCATAGATATTGCGATCGACCTGGGCGGTCTGACTAAACATAGCAGGACGGGGATATTTGCTTTACGTGCAGCGCCCATCCAGGTTAATTATCTGGGTTACCCGGGTACGGTGGGTGCCGGTTATATTGACTATCTGATTGCTGATTCCACGATTATTCCTGAAGATCAGCGAGTTAACTATGCTGAGCAAACAGTCAATCTGCCCAGTTATCAGCCTAATGACAACAAGCGTGAGATTGCCGACAGGCGCTTCAGCAGAGCGGAGCTCGGATTGCCCGAAGATTCTGTTGTTTTTTGCAGTTTTAACGAAGCTTACAAGATCAACCCCGGGGTCTTTGATAGCTGGATGCGGATACTCAAGAATGTACCGGGTAGCGTACTCTGGTTACGCGAAACCAACGCGACTGCTTCAGACAACCTTCGCAAGGAAGCTGCGGCCAGGGGGGGCGATGCCGGGCGACTGGTATTTGCCAGACAGATCCCGTCTATGGCCGAGCATCTGGCGCGCCACAGGGCGGCAGATCTCTTTCTGGATACGCTGCCCTACAATGCGCACACTTCAGCCAGTGATGCTTTATGGGCGGGTTTGCCAGTACTGACGAGGATAGGGGAGTCTTTTGCCGGACGGGTGGCGGCCAGTTTGCTGCGCACGGTGGGCTTGCCTGAGTTGATCACCGAGACACAGGAGCAGTATGAGTACTTGGCAATTGAGCTGGCTCTTGACCCCGACAGACTCAGGGCGCTTCGAGACAAACTGGAGCAGAACCGGCTAAGTACTCCGCTGTTCGATACCGCCGGATATACGCGGAACCTTGAGGCGGCTTTCGACTCTATGTACCAGCGGTATCTGTCCGACTTGCTTCCGGCTCACATACAGATCGACTAACATTGCGTATGGTGAACAAGGCTGCAAAGACAATTCAAAGAGCAGGTTAACCAGAGCTGCATTTGTCGAAAACGGCAGGGTTTAATTTTTAATAAGGTGGGAAATGAAGATGCGAATATCGATTTTGGTTGTAGCTGCACTCATGCTGACGCTGACTGCGTGTTCAAGAAATTCTGATCACAAACTTGATGGCGCAATTTCCGCGCTCGCCAAGAAGGACTACGCAGGTGCATTGGCCATCATTCAGCCGCTGGCGAAGGATGGCAACGCCAAAGCTCAATATAATCTGGGAAAAATGTACCTTGATGGTACAGGTGTGGACCGGAATGCGACTGAAGCGGCCAAGTGGTACCGTCTGGCAGCAGATCAGGGCAATATGGATGCGCAATATGGTCTTGGTAAGCTCTACGACAATGGTGAGGGGGTTACCAAGAGTGATGAAGAAGCTGTGAAGTGGCTGAAGAAGGCGGGCGAACAGGGTCAGGTGGATGCGCAACTTTCTCTTGGCAACAAGTATCTCAGTGGCCAGGGCGTCCCGCAGAGCTATGACGAGACTGCAAAGTGGTTCAAGCTTGCTGCCGATCAGGGAAATGGTAATTCCCAATCCAATCTTGGGGTGTTGTATGCGATGGGAAATGGCGTCCCGAGAAACGATGTTGAAGCCTACAAGTGGTGGGAAATTGCTGTGGCGCGCGGCTATGAAGGCGCCAAGGGCAATCAGGAAGCACTGTCCAAGAGGATGACCGAGACCCAGATTGCTGAAGCCAAGAAACTGGCAGCAGCATGGAAGCCAGCGAGTGCAGTGAAGAAGTAATTTTTCGAGCCTGAGTTCGTGTTTGCCTGGTGAGTTAGAAGACGGCAACTGTGGCCGTTTGTCATAAGATCCGGGTAAACACGAACGGTTTGGCAAAATACCAACTTATAAGAGCCAATCCGGACTGGCTGATTTAAAGTTTGTCCAAGGCCGTTCTCCGGCATGTCAGCACACGAGCTATCTGACGTAACTTGATGGTCTCAAAACTAGATACAACCCGTATTACCATCCCCCGCAGCACTAAACTGCAGGTGCGCAGCACCGCTGCGCTCAGTTGTGCCTGCCTGATTCAATATAGTGGCGATACCCTAGGTCGGCGCTATCTGCTGGATGTACCTGAGATCACGATTGGACGCTCGTCTGTCAACGGCATCATGATTCACGATGACAGTGTGTCGCGGCAGCATGTAAAAATAATTCTGAGTGGTAACGTTGTCTCGATTGAAGATCTGGGCAGCTCCAACGGCACATTCATACATGATGAGCCCGTGAAAGCACGGACAATTCTCATTGATGGAGACATCCTGAGGCTGGGTAATATCCTGCTCAAGTTTTTTTCGCATGATAATGTTGAAAGTGTTTTCCATGACAACATCTATCGTCTGACAACACTTGATGTCGGCACTGGATTATTCAACAAGAAATACCTGCTTGAGACGCTGGAAACAGAGTTCCGGTTTGGTCTGGACAATAACCGGCCGCTGTCAGTGATTTACTATGATCTGGACAATTTCAAGTCGGTTAATGATCAATACGGTCACACCAGTGGTGATGTAATCCTGCGTGAATGTGCACAGCTTGTGAAAACCTGTATGCGAACTGAAGATGTGCTTGCACGGTATGGTGGCGAGGAGTTTGTGGCTGTTCTGCCAAATACAGATGTGCGCAATGCGGCCGGACTCGCCGAACGTATCCGCGAATCCATTCAGAACTACGACTTTGTGGTTGACCGGAAGATTGTCAAACAGACCGTTTCACTGGGTGTTTCCGAGAATGGCCCCGGATTCAAATCCTATATGGAGCTGCTGGACGACGCAGATCGCAAGCTGTATCAATCGAAGAAAACGGGACGCAATCGGGTCACAACCTGAGATATCCTGGTCAGTCTGTCGATATTTGTTTAAACAGCCGTCTGGCTGTATCTATCCTTCGTGCGCTGTAATCAGTACATTACCAATGACTTCTTTGCGCCAACCTTTCATCAATGCACTCTGCTTGTTGAAATAGACCAGCTGCTCAATGTCGCGTCGCGTTGCGAGCAGTTCCGGGCTGACTTCGACACGCTCAGCCGTGTTGCGTACCAGCTTCATCAATTTTGAAACCTGTGACTGCTGCTGGCTGGTCGGGCGAAAGTCGAATGCGGCTGCTTCGTTAGCGGCAGCTTGCCTTGCCTGAGTAACCAACTCCAGCAATGCATCACCCTGTTTACGCAATACACCCGCAGGCAGGTCGCGGGTGTGGCTGAGTTCATCCAGCGTTGCTGGCAACTGTTCACTGATGTTGCGCAGGGCTTCATCGCTGAGTATCCAGCCGCGCGGTTTGTCAGACTGGACGGCGCGTGCTTCACGCCATGCGGCCAGCTGTTTCAGCACGGCGCGTTGTTCCGGTTGCAGTTGTGCCGTTCCTTTCAGACGTTGCCAGGCTTCTGCTGGCTGGATTCGATACAGTGCGGGGTTTTCCAGCTCCGCGACTTCCTCCTCAAGCCAGTGGTAACGTCCACGCTCCTGTAGTGCAGTCTTGAGCTGTTGATATAGCGGGCCGAGGTAACGTACATCGTCCGCGGCATAGTTCAATTGCTCTGAGGATAATGGACGTCGTGACCAGTCAGTCCGCGCCTGGCCTTTATCCAGATGGACATTGAGACGACGCGCAAGCAGATCGCTATAGCCGATCTGTGCGGGTAAGCCCAGCAAGCCGGCTGCTATCTGGGTATCAAACAGCGGGGTGGGGACCTGTGGGTTCAGGAGTTGAGCCTGGGTCAGTACTTCAAGATCCTGGCGTGCAGCGTGAAATATCTTGATGCGACGTCGGTCAAGAATGAATTCCAGCAAGGTTGTCAGGCTGCTCAGTGCCAGTACGTCCACCACGACGCAGGCATGCTCATTGCCCAGTTGCACCAGACAGAGTTTTGCATAGTAAGTGTTTTCACGCAGGAATTCAGTGTCCAGAGCCAGATACGATCCCTGTGACAGCAATTCAAGTGCGTCGGGCAATTGCGAGTCATGGGTGACGTGTACAATGCCGCTCGCAGCCGGCATCACTGAATCTGCTTGGATATCCATCCGTTCATTATAGAGACAGATGCAGGCAGGTTCTGAAATAAAGCCAGGCGGGTACACAGATGGATTGGTTATTTGAATGACGCAGATATTCCGGATGTTTTTTGATATTGCGATTCTGAGGCGCGGGCCGCAGGATTTGCCTGCATCGAAAATACTGGCGTGGCTGGTTAGCGCTTGCTACCTGTTCGTCAGCGCAGTGCAGTCAGGTATGCGTGGCTGGGATGTTGTCACTACGCTGCTCCTGCTGTTGCTGGATTTAGGGATGCAGGCACTGTGGTTATGGGTGTTGCTGGTGTTCTTCGCCAGACGCGCACGCTTTCTGCAAACCTTTACCGCATTCATTGGCGTCAATGTCCTGTTAACAGTGCTGGACATCGCGATCACCGGTTTGCAAGGTATGCTGGGCAGTGCTGGCAGCGATGCCGCCAATCCCTGGCAGCTGGTCAGTCTGTGCATCATGCTGGTCAGTTTAGGCTGGGTGCTACAGCAGGCGCTGGAGCGCAGCCTGATGTTGTGCATGGCGCTGACGCTGGTGATCATGCTTTCGATTGCATATCTGGCACAGGTGCTGGTACCTGGTATGTAGATAATCCGGCCACGCTGGTTTGAGGACGATGTAGGCAATGCATATTCACATTCTGGGCATCTGCGGAACGTTCATGGGCGGTATTGCCGCGCTGGCGCGTGCCGCAGGCCATCGCGTAACGGGCTCTGATCAGAACGTCTATCCGCCCATGAGCGATCAACTGGCGGCATTGGGCATTGAACTGATCCAGGGCTATGACCCGGACCAGCTCAAGCTGAAGCCCGACATCGTGGTCGTGGGTAATGTGATGAGTCGGGGTAATCCGCTGGTAGAAGCATTGCTGAACAGCGACATCCCTTATACATCAGGTCCGGAATGGCTGTCCCGTCATGTGCTTTCCGGTCGTCATGTGCTCGCTGTAGCAGGTACTCATGGCAAGACCACCACCACCAGCATGCTGACATGGATTCTGGAACACAGCGGTCGCAAGCCGGGCTTTCTGGTGGGTGGCGTCCCCGCCAATTTCAGCGTGACTGCGCGACTGGGCGAAGGTAAGCACTTTGTTGTGGAAGCAGATGAATACGACACCGCGTTTTTTGACAAGCGCGCCAAGTTTGTTCATTACCGGCCACGCACAGCGATTCTGAATAATCTGGAACATGATCATGCCGACATCTATCCGGACGTGGCGGCTATTCAAAAGCAGTTTCATCTGCTGCTGCGCATGGTGCCCGGCGCAGGACGTCTGGTGGTGAACGCGGGTGAGCCCAATCTGCAGCAGGTGATCGACATGGGTTGCTGGACTCCGGTGGTGAAGTTTTCTGCACACAGACAGCATGGCCAGCAGGATGATCAGTGGTACGCGGACATGCAGGGTCAGCAGGACGGTTCACACTTTGTGGTCAAGCAGGGCGACAGGACATGGGGCGAAGTGCAGTGGAGCATGCTCGGCAACCACAATGTGGAGAACGCACTGGCTGCCATCATTGCCGCTGAACATGCCGGAGTCAGCGTTACTGAGTCCATTACCGCTCTGAATGCCTTTGGTGGCGTGAAGCGCCGTATGGAGGTGCGCGGCGTGGTCAATGGCATTACGGTCTACGATGACTTTGCACATCACCCCACAGCTATCACTACAACTCTGCAAGGACTGCGACGCAAGGTAGGTAAGGCGCGCATCATTGCGGTACTGGAGCCACGCTCCAATACCATGAAGCTCGGCACACACCGTGAGCCACTGAAGCAGTCGCTGCACGGCGCAGAACAGGTGTGGCTGTATCAAGGTCCGGATGTGAAGTGGGATGTCGGCATATTAGCCAGCGAAATCGGTTCACATGCGCGCGTGCACACCAGCATTGACCAGCTGGTCAGTGATCTCGCCGCTGAAGCGAAATCAGGCGATCATATCCTGATCATGTCCAACGGGGGTTTCGGTGGTATTCACAGCAAGTTGCTGGCGAAGCTGAAGGGTTGATGAAGCAGGATTCTCCCTGCCTTTACATTTTTTAATCACTGACCTTCTGTACATAAATTTGATACAGAGGAGCGGAGATGATGCGTACCTTGCGGCAGTAGATGTTTGTAAATGCGTCGATTGCCGGTTTTGGGCATCTGACTGGATCGACGCCGTAAGGCAGTGGTTCGGCCCATAGGTAATCATCAAATGCGATCACGCCGTTGGTTTTCAGCAATCTGAAACTCAATATCGCATCACAAAGCACATCTGCCGCCTGGTGAGAGCCATCTACGTAGATGAAATCAAAGTAGTTGTCCCTACCGCTGGCAAGGAGTTTTGCCAGCTCTTTATCTGAATATCCTTTATGGGAAATCAGTTCGCATTTGTTTCTGGCTTTTGACAGTGACAGGCTTGTATTGTGTAAAAAACGCTGTTCGACTGCCGACATATCAGAGACAGCACTGCCGCCGGGTTTGTGTTCAATTTCACCTTCCCAAGTATCGACGCAATGAATCTCTATGCTTTTTGTTGCTGAAAGAGAGTCAATCAGATAGCAGGTGCTGGCCCCTTCATAGGAGCCTATCTCCAGTATTCTTGTGGGATTTATTTGTGGGATAAGTTGGTCCCATACGTTCTTCGCGGTCCCCAGAAACCAGCTATTGGTGTACTGATATTCAGTTTGGTTTTGATTTTCTGTCATTTTTAATTTTTAGATAACCAGATGGAAAACAGCAGATAGAGCAAGCCACGTGCACTGCAAGCGTTCTTATTCTGAGCAACGAACAAAGGATCAGGCTTTATCCAGTTCACATGGGCGTGATACCTGGTAACAACATGACCCTCTATGCAATTTACCTGACACCCCTCAATGTTTCTCGAAGCCACAGAGGTGATGCCAGGTTCGCTTATTTACTGGGATGCTTGATTTATGAGCTGCTGCTTTATCAAGGCATCCTCCGGTCAGGCGGCCGCCATGGCAGGCATGCTGTAGCTGCGCAGGGTGGCTGCGAAGTCCTGTAATGCCTTGATGCCGCTGGCTTCAGCCTGGGCGATCCATTCTTTCAGGTGCTGCAACAGAGATTCATTGCTCATGTTGCTGTTCCACAATTGCTGCAGACGGGCGCGGAATTCATGCACTGTGTGCAATGTCTTGCTGTGTTCCAAAGCCTTGTCAAGGCGTGAGCGGGCCTGGTCATTAAGCAGTGAACTTTCCCGCACCAGCAGACTGCGTACGCTGACGCTCAGCTTGTCGCCGGCGGTGGCAAGTTCAGCACGGAATACCGGCAGCATGACATGGTGGGTGTAATCGCGCACAACATGCATGCGGTTCACGATGACCGCCCGTACGGTTTCCAGATCAACATGCTTGCCTTCTACTTTTACGGGAGTAGGAGCAACACGATGTACCTTGGCCAGGCCGAAGGTTTTGAAAATCGTGATCAGGCCCCAGCCCGGATCAAACTCCCAGCGCTGGATGGAAAACTTGGCGGAGCTCGGGAAAGCATGATGGTTGTTGTGCAATTCTTCACCGCCGATCAGCAGGCCGAAGGGCATGACATTGGTGGAGGCATCAGGGCATTCGAAGTTGCGATAGCCCACGGCATGACCCAGACCATTGATGACGCCTGCAGCCAGCACCGGGAAGGTGAGCATCTGGATTGAGAAGATGATGATTGAGGGCACACCAAACAGGAAGATATCGATCAATGCCATGCTGATGATGCCGGCGTTACGGTAACGTGAGTAGACATTGCGCTCGACCCAGTCATCCGGGCAGCCGCGACCGTATTTTTCCAGTGTTTCCGGATTGCGTGCCTGCACCGCGTACAGTTCAGCACCTTCGAGAAGTACTTTCTTCAGACCGAAGATTACCGGGCTGTGCGGGTCTTCCGGCGTTTCGCACTTGGCATGATGTTTACGATGCACGGCCACCCATTCCTTGGTGAGCATGCTGGAGGTCATCCATATCCAGAGACGGAAGAAATGACGCACAGCGGGGTGCAGGTCAAGACTGCGGTGAGCCGCATCCCGATGCAGGTACACCGTTACGCCGAAGATGCTGATCTGCATCATGATGAGGCTGGCAAGCACGTAGCCCCAGAAATTGAGATTCAGATAACCGTAAAGCAGGTCTGGATTCACAACGACTCCGGTAAACAGCGCCCAACAAGCTGGGCGGCGGGACTATATAGGAGGGGCAGGGGACAGACAAATACGTAAAGCCACCAATGGTTGATGATTAGAGCGTCAATTACCCCGGTTCCTTGAGCGGACTGGCGTCGATTTCAGGATCTATGTCCGGAAATGGCTGGCACAATGGTGACTTCACCCACCCGCCAGATCCGGTTTGCTGCGCCATGCCAGAGCTTCCCGAAGTCGAAACCACCCGACGCGGCATTCTGCCGGTCCTTAAAAATCAAAAGATTACGCAGGTGGTTGTGCGGGATGTCCGGCTGCGTTGGCCGGTGTCTCCCGACTTTGCCGGGCAGTTAACGGGGCAGAAGATTCTGGATGTGCAGCGTCGGGCTAAATATCTGCTGATCCGGCTGGAGCGCGGCACGGTGATCTGGCATCTGGGCATGTCCGGAAGTTTGCGGGTACTGCCCGCGGGTACCCCTCCGCAGCTGCACGATCATATTGACGTAGTGCTCGGTTCAGGCCGGTTGCTGCGTTTCAATGATCCGCGCCGTTTTGGTTGTGCGCTGTGGACCGGCGATGACCCGGCTCAGCACGAATTGATTGCCCATCTGGGTTCTGAGCCGCTGAGTAATGAGTTTGATGCGGCTTACCTTGCAGCCAGAGCGAAAGGGCGCAGTGTCGCTATCAAGCAGTTCATCATGAATGCTGAAATTGTGGTTGGTGTGGGGAATATATACGCAAGTGAGGCCTTGTTCCGGGCGGGCATACGCCCGAAGCGCATGGCGGGTCGTATCAAGCGCGATGAACTTGAGCGACTGGTTGAGGCAATCAAGAGTGTGCTCGGCGAAGCCATAAAAGTGGGCGGCACCACTTTGCGTGATTACGTGAACGCCAATGGCTCGCCCGGTTATTTCCGGCAGAAGCTGTATGTCTATGAACGGGCCGGTGAGCCGTGCCGCAGATGCAGCACGCCTGTCCGGCAAATCGTGCAAGGCAATCGATCCACCTATTACTGTCCTCAATGCCAGCAATAGCGGCTGACACTTCAGCCTGTGTGAATCGTCAACTCTGTGGCGCGGCCTTGCGCTCTGCCCAGCGGGTTTTAAGCGCGGCAGCAACTACCGGATGAACAAACTCGGAGACGTTGCCACCGAAGCTGGCGATCTCACGGATCAGTGTCGATGAAATGAAGTTGTACTGTTCTGTCGGTGTCAGAAACACATAGTCAACCTGATCGCTCAGATGACGGCTCATGGTGGCGAGCTGAAATTCGAATTCGAAGTCGGCCACGGCACGCAGCCCACGAATCACTACCTTTGTGCCCATCTGTACAGCAAAGTCCACTGTCAGACCGGTGTAACCCGTGACTTCCACGCCTGGAATGTCGGCCAGCACCTGCCTCGCCATGGCTACTCGCTGTTCCAGTGTGAACAGAGGTGCCTTGCCAGGGTTGGCGGCAATGGCCACGGTGACGGAACTGAATATGGCAGCAGCCCGTCGCACCAGATCGTAATGACCGTTGGTGATCGGATCGAAGGTGCCGGGATAGAGTGCTTTGGTGCTCATCAGATGCTCGTATCAAGCGGCGTTGCGCCGCGCCAGATGATAGCCCACCTGACCGGCCTGTTCACTGCGATGCAGATGCCAGTGTCCGGGCCAGTATGCCCATGTGGCTGGCGAGCCAAGACTGGCCGGACATTCCAGATAAACCCACGCAACTGGATTAAGTCGACCCGGTACTTCCAGTTGTTTTAGCAGTCGAGGTAACAGATCAGTGGATTCGGCGGCCGCAAAAGGTGGGTCAAGAAATACGATGTCAAAGGGTTGCCTGATCTGCTGCAGGTAACCGAGTGAGTCCAGTGTGTGGACCTCGGCACTAGTGCATTTCAGGCGCACCAGCGTTTCGCGCAGGTATCGACCAATCTGTGGCTCACGATCGACCAGCACGGCGGAATGTGCGCCGCGTGAGAGCGCCTCCAGTCCCAGTGCGCCGCTGCCCGCAAACAGATCCAGACAGCGCGTACCTGCTATTTCATGTTGTAACCAGTTAAACAGGGTTTCACGTACGCGATCCGGTGTCGGGCGTATCGCGGCATGTTCCGGGAAGTTCAGCCGTGTACCACGCCACTGGCCCCCAATGATGCGCAAGCGGTTGGCGCCAGCTGCACTGGCAGGGGGCTTGCCCGAAGAGACGGTTCGTGAGGCTTTCATTGGCCGCAATCATATCCCGCATGCCTGCTAGAATTCCCAGCCTTAAACAGGATGACAAAGACTGATGTTCGGATTCAAGAAATCAACTGCTGATCAGAATGCAACCGCAGAGCAGGCCAGACCGGGATTTCTGGCGCGTCTGCGCACCAAGCTCAATCGTGGCAGTTCCTGGCTGACCAAGGGACTGATTGATCTGCTGCCGGGCGGCAAGATTGGCGACGAAGTACTGGATGAGCTGGAGATGCGGCTGATCAGTGCCGACGTCGGTGTGGAAACGACTGAGCGAATTTTGAGTGGTTTACGCAAGAAAGTGGCGCGTAGTGAGCTGGCCGATCTGGATGCATTGCTGGCCGCATTGCGTGCTTCCCTGATCGAAATTCTGCAACCCTTCGCCCGACCGCTGCACATTGATACCAGCAAGCATCCGTTCGTGATGCTGGTAATCGGTGTGAATGGTGCCGGCAAAACTACAACCATCGGCAAGCTGGCGCGGCGCATGCTCGATCAGAAATTCAAGGTGGTTCTGGCCGCAGGCGATACCTTCCGGGCCGCAGCAGTGGAGCAGTTACAGGTCTGGGGTGAGCGCAATGGTGTGCCGGTCATTGCCCAGGCTACTGGCGCTGATCCGGCCGCTGTGGTGTTCGATGCCTGTCAATCGGCACAGGCGCGCGGCGCACATGTAATGATTGCAGACACGGCCGGTCGCCTGCATACCCAGTCCAATCTGATGGACGAACTGAAGAAGGTAAAGCGCGTAATCGGGCGTATAGATCCGACCGCACCACATGAAGTATTGCTGGTGCTGGATGCCAGCCAGGGTCAGAACGCGCTGCAACAAGCCAGATTGTTTCATCAGGCCATGGGTGTGACGGGTCTGGTCATCACCAAGCTGGATGGCACTGCCAAGGGAGGCATTGTGTTCTCGCTGGCTGATCAGCTCAAGTTGCCGATCCGTTTCATAGGCATCGGTGAAGGAGTTGAAGACTTTGATGTATTCGATGCAGAGAATTTTGTTGATGCGCTGCTGAAGCCGGTCGAAGCCTGATCAAAGGAGTTGCCCGGAATGACTGCTACAGCGCTACCGATGATCCGCTTTCAGAATGTGTTCAAGCGTTATCCCAACGGCCGGGAAGCGCTTATCAATCTGTCACTTGACGTGGCCAGTGGCGAAATGGTGTTCCTGACCGGGCATTCAGGTGCGGGTAAGTCCACGCTATTGAAATTACTTGCCCTGATCGAACGACCAACACGTGGCAGCCTTGTAGTGAATGGACAGAATCTTGCCACGGTAAACCGCAGCAAAATCCCTGCCTATCGACGTCAGCTGGGCATGGTTTTTCAGGATCACAAGCTACTGGCAGACCGGTCCATTTTCGATAATGTTTCTCTGCCGCTGGTGGTGGCAAACACGGCACCTCGTGATGTTGCCAAGCGTGTGCGTGCGGCGCTTGATCAGGTTGGACTGCTCAAATACGAACAGGCACGCCCTGTTGAACTTTCGACAGGTGAACAGCAGCGGGTCGGTCTGGCCCGTGCGGTAGTCACCAAGCCGCCACTGCTGATTGCAGACGAGCCCACAGGAAATCTCGATCCGGATCTGTCACTGGAAGTGATGAATATTTTCCGACGCTTCCAGGAAGTCGGCGTGACTGTGCTGATTGCCAGTCACAACGTGCAATTGATCGAGCATTTCAAGGCTCGTCGCATCCACCTTGAAGGCGGACGCCTGATTGAGGAATTCCCTGTTGCGGAGCAGCCTTTGTTTGATCCCGCCAGATTGATCGATACTGCTCACCTTGCGGACAGGGAGTCGACATGAATGCTTGGTTAGCTCGCCACCTGCAGACGCTGGTGGGTACGCTTGGTCGCCTGTCGCAGCAGCCTATGGCAAGTCTGTTGACCATATTGGTGATGGGCATCGCCTTGGCATTGCCAGCCTGTCTGAATGTGCTGGTGAGGAATGCGCAGGCAGTTAGTGGTGACTGGAACGGTGCACTGGATGTGTCTGTATACCTGAAGACCTCGGTGAATGCTGACACTGCAGAGCGGCTGATGGATACGCTGAAACGGCGCAGTGATATCAAATCGATAAAACTCATCAAGGCTGAGGCAGCGCTCAAGGAATTCCGTGAACACTCGGGTTTCGGTGAGGCGCTGCAGGCGCTCAGTGACAACCCGTTACCCAATACTCTGGTCATTACGCCGGTTGAAAATCTTGCTTCGCCAGCTGCATTGAATGCAATGAGTGATGAACTGCGCAAGCTGAGTGAAGTCGATGTGGTGCAGCTGGATACCGCCTGGGTGCAGCGTTATCTGGCCATGCTGGATACCGTGCGACGGATGGTGACACTGGTGGGACTGCTGCTTGCGCTCGGAGTGGTGGTAATTGTGGGTAATACCATCCGGCTGGATATCCAGAATCGTCGCGATGAAATTGAAGTTACCAAGCTGGTAGGCGGGAGCGATGCCTTCGTTCGACGCCCGTTTCTGTACTGTGGCTTCTGGTACGGTCTGGGTGGCGGACTGCTGGCGTGGCTGGTAGTTTCGATCAGTGTCGCGCTGCTGGCCGGCCCGGTACGGAAGATTGCCGGACTCTACGGCAGCCAGTTCAGCTTGGCCGGATTAGGGGTTTTGGGCGGAGTTGCCTTGCTGGCTGCCGGTGCAGGCCTAGGCTGGCTTGGTTCATATGTGGCGGCGACGCGCCATCTGCGAGCGATTGAGCCGAAGTAAATTACCCACAGGCTCACTGAGGGGTTCGGTTTTCAGTGTGATCTATTTCCATAATTATTGAGGGGAACTCCGGGCGGATTTAGCACTCCAAGTGCAGGAGTGCTAAACTGGCACTCGGGCTTTAAGTGGTTATTGGCGTTGAGACTCCCTTTCGGAGAGGCGGAACACAATGAGTACTGCACTGGTTGGACAAACTCACGATCTGGCACTGGCCGGGCCGATAGGCAGCCTGGAGGCTTATCTTGAGCGCGTTTCCCTGATACCGGTGCTGAGCCGCGAGGAAGAAGTGGCGCTGGCGCAGAAGTTCCGGTCATCTGAGGATCTGGTTGCAGCGCGCCAGCTGGTCTTGGCACATCTGCGCTTTGTAGTGCATATCGCCCGCAGTTACAGCGGTTATGGCCTGCCGCTGGGTGACCTGGTCCAGGAAGGTAATGTCGGACTGATGAAAGCGGTAAAGCGCTTCGATCCCACTCTGGGTGTGCGGCTGGTGTCGTTTGCGGTGCACTGGATCCGCGCCGAAATTCACGAATATGTATTGCGTAACTGGCGCCTTGTCAAAGTGGCTACCACCAAGTCGCAACGCAAGCTGTTTTTCAATCTGCGCCGCTACAAGAAAAATCTTGGCTGGCTGTCTGCTGCGGAAACCAGCGCTGTGGCACAGGATCTGGGTGTCACCACCCAGGAAGTCACCGAAATGGAAAAGCGCCTGAGTTCACGTGACATGTCTTTCGATCCGGTTCCGGACGCGGATGACGAGGATGGTGTGTACTCACCCGCAGCCTATCTGCCGTATCCGGATGCGGATCCCGCCATCCAGCTGGAGCGTGAGCAGTTTGATGATGATTCCACGGAGCGTCTCGCTCAGGCTCTCGGGCAGCTGGATCAGCGCAGTCAGCACATCCTGCGTACCCGCTGGATGACAGATGACAAAACCACCCTGCATGAACTGGCAGAGCACTACGGCGTATCGACTGAGCGCATCCGGCAGATTGAAGCTAACGCCATCAAAAAATTGCGCGGCATGATGCTTGAGCCTGAACCAGCGTAAATACACTGTTCCCGGAATAAAAAGGCCAGCTACTGCTGGCCTTTTTGTTTGTCGCTCCTGTACGAGCGACGGAGTTTACTTGGCCACGTTAGGTACGATGGTCAGTTCCACACGGCGATTCTGCTGACGGCCTTCGGCAGTGTCGTTGGATGCAATCGGATGGGATGAAGCGGCGCCTACCGTCAGGATACGTGAGCTGGCCAGTCCTTTGCTGGTCAGGTAACTTGCGACTGACTGAGCTCGTCGTTCAGACAGGGATTTGTTGAGGGCTGCGCTGCCTGTGCTGTCGGTGTGTCCCGCAATTTCGATCATGGTCTTGTCGTATTCCTTGAGAATCATGTCTACCCCATCAAGAGCACTGTAGAACTTTGCGTTTACATCTGCGCTATTGCTGGCAAAGGTGATGTTGCCGGGCATGTTCAATGTAATGTTGTCGCCATTACGGCTGACGGTGACGCCGGTGCCCTGCATCTGCTGGCGCAGCTTGGCTTCCTGCACGTCCATGTACGCGCCCACACCGCCGCCTGCGATAGCGCCAATGCCGGCGCCCACGGCGGCATTACGCAGGTCATTACCACCCGTCAGCAAACCCGCCACAATGCCTACGCCCGCGCCAATGGCGGCGCCTTTAACGGCTTTAGAGGTTTGCTGCTCGCCGGTGTAGGGGTTGATGGTGGTGCAGGCGGTATTCAGCACGGCGGAGGCCAGGGTGGCAGCAATAAAATATGACTTGATCTTCATGTGGGGATTCCTGAAGTGATGTCTCAAACAGCTATTGAGAATGATGGAGATTAACCAATGACCGGATGCAGTTACTATTCGTCGGATGAAGCCGACACCGGCGGGTAGAGGCGCTTAAAACAAAAAAAGCCCACCAAGGCGGGCTTTTCTGGTTGGACGGAAGCAGATCAATTACTTGATCTTGGCTTCCTTGTAAGCAACGTGTTTTTTGACCTTAGGGTCATACTTCTTCACTTCCATTTTGTCCGGATGCAGACGCTTGTTCTTGGTTGTGGTGTAGTAGTGGCCGGTGCCGGCAGTAGAAACCAGTTTGATTTTGTCACGCATTTTACTGCTTCCTTATACTCGCACGCCGCTGGCGCGCAGATCAGCCACTACCACTTCAATGCCCTTTTTCTCAATGGTGCGCAGGCCGTGGTTGGAAACGCGCAGGCTCACAAAACGGCGTTCACTTTCCATCCAGAAACGCAGGGTGTGCAGGTTGGGCAGAAAACGGCGACGCTTGCGGTTATTGGCGTGCGAAACCGTATTCCCGGTCATGGGGCCTTTGCCTGTAACTTGGCAGATTCTCGACATAGCGAATTCCTCGGGTGCCGGGCAACAAACAGTGCCAAGCCAAAAATGAGTCGCGCTTTATACCAGTGACAACCGCCTTGGGCAAGTCACCGGTGTGATTTTAGCCCCGGGATGGGGGCTGATCCGTGGGTATGTCCTACAGCAGGCCGCGCTCCGCAAACGATTCACAACGACTGTCGCCCACAATCAGGTGGTCCAGCACCCGGATTTCGACCAGATTCAGGGCCTCTTTCAGGCGGCGGGTGATCAGTTCGTCTGCCTGACTGGGTTCAGCAACCCCGGAAGGGTGGTTGTGAGCCAGAATCAGGGCGGCGGCATTATGTGCCAGCGCGTGTTTGACCACCTCCCGGGGATGGACGCTGGCGCCGTCCAGCGTGCCGCGAAACAGTTCTTCAAAGGCAATAACCCGGTGCCGGTTGTCGAGGTACAGGCAGCAGAATACCTCGTGCGGCAGGTCACGCAGGCGCACCCGCAGGTAGTCGCGGGTGGCCTGGGGGTTCAGCAGAGCCGGTCCGGAGCGCATCACTTCAAGGTAGTGTCGTCGAGCCAGTTCCAGCGCAGCCTGCAAGGTGGCATAACGTACTGCGCCCATGCCCGGCGCCTTGCATAGACTGGCTTGCGGTGCGGTCAGCAACGCGCGCAGAGAACCGAATTGCTTTAGCAGTTCACGTGCCACATCCAGCGCACTGTGTCCCCGTGTGCCGGTGCGCAGGAAAATGGCAATCAGCTCTGCTTCGCTGAGTGCCTGTGCACCGGACTTCAGAAGTTTCTCGCGTGGACGTTCACTTTCAGGCCAATCTCGAATCGACATGCCATGCTGCTCTCTGGACGGGCAGGCAGTCTGCTGCAGTCGCAGGCGTGATCAATCACGCATATCTGGGGCTAAATGCCAGATATGCCATTAGCAGATGCCTATTGGCTGTTTGCTGGTATGCGCATGCACTGGCAATAATCCAGACTCATGAAATCCTCAAAACCTTCACGCAATATCCTGCTGGGCATAACGGGCGGCATTGCCGCATACAAGTGCCCGGATCTGGTTCGACGTTTGCGCGAACAAGGTGCGCAGGTGCACGTGGTGATGACGCGTGGTGCGCGTGAGTTCATTACCGAACAGACTCTGCAGGCCGTGTCGGGTTTGCCAGTGCGCAGCGAGTTATGGGATCACGCTGCTGAAGCGGCCATGGGGCATATCGAATTGGCGCGCTGGGCGGATGAAATTCTCATCGCACCCGCGACTGCAGATTTCATTGCACAGCTGGCACATGGTCTGGCAGGAGATCTGCTCAGCACCTTATGTCTGGCAACACAGGCGCCTGTCTCAATTGCACCTGCGATGAATCAGGCCATGTGGGCACATCCTGCAACACAGGCTAATGTGGAGTTGCTCAAGCGGCGGGGCGTGCGAGTACTTGGGCCAGCTGCAGGCGAGCAGGCCTGTGGCGATGTGGGGCTGGGACGCATGCTGGAGCCACTCGAATTGGCAGGTTATATGCTGCCGGTACAAAGAACTGATCTGCTGGCGGGCGTGAAGGCGCTGGTGACAGCAGGGCCTACACGGGAACGCATTGATCCAGTCCGTTTCATTACCAACCGCAGCTCAGGCAAGATGGGATTTGCAGTAGCAGAAGCGCTGTATGCTGCGGGTGCAGAGGTGGTGCTGGTCAGTGGCCCCGTGCATCTGATGACGCCCGCAGGTATTGAACGCATGAATGTGGAGAGTGCAGCAGACATGCTTGCAGCAGTGCAATCCCGCATTGGCGATGCGCAGATATTGGTTGCCACTGCGGCAGTATCGGATTACTGCGCAGCAAACGTTGCCAGCAGGAAAATCAAGAAGAGCGCTGCTTCACTTTCGCTGGAGCTGGCGCGCACTCCCGATATCCTTGCCACGATCAGCGCCAACGAGAAGCGTCCATTTCTGGTGGGCTTTGCAGCAGAAACCGATGATGTTGAACGCAATGCGCTGGTGAAGCTTGCCGGCAAACGTCTGGACATGATTGCTGCCAACAAGGTGGGTGATGGTCTGGCCTTTGACAAGGATGATAATGCGCTGACCGTGTACTGGAATGGCGGCCGGCAGGAGTTGTGTCTGTGCAGCAAGCGCGATCTTGCCGGACAGCTGGTACAACTGATTGCCGAACGGTATCGCGCCACTCAATCAGCATCTGCTTGATTAACGTTTGATTTCCTAACCAGAATAAAAGACAGACATGGCCCATCCTCAACGAGTTCAGCTTCGCATTCTTGATCCGCGAATTGGCCGTGATTTCCCCCTGCCTCAGTATGCGACCGAAGGTTCTGCAGGCGTGGATCTGCGTGCCATGGTGGAGGGGCCAATTGAGATAAGGCCGGGCGAGACGCAGCTGATTCCCAGCGGTATTGCCGTGTATCTCGCTGATCCGGGGTATGCCGCAATTGTCCTGCCGCGCTCAGGTCTGGGTCACAAGCATGGGATTGTGCTCGGCAATCTGGTGGGGCTGATTGATTCGGATTATCAGGGGCAGTTGTTTGTATCGTGCTGGAATCGTGGCCAGACCGCTTTCACTATCAACCCCGGCGAACGTATTGCTCAGCTGGTAGTGGTGCCGGTGGCGCAGGTGCAGTTTGAAGTGGTGGATGAATTTGTTGCCACGCAACGCGGTGAGGGTGGCTTCGGCAGTTCAGGACGGGGATGAATTCCATTCCGGCAATTACTGTCCTTTCAATTCTCTGAAACGTTTGATGTCGCTGGCGAATTTTGTTTTCAGTTCCTGTTCTTCGGTCTGTTTCGCCGCAATTCGGTCCTGAGTAACCTGCCTGTTGTTCACTACATTGACCATGTCTTCAATGACATTCTCGGGTAGTGCCTTGCCATCCGTCTTGTATGGCAGATAGCGCGTCGCCTGACGCAGCAGACGTTGTTCACGATCCTGCAGGGCTTTGAGATTCTGCTCATCCAGATGAATCTGGGATTCGACCAGTGCAATGCGCTGATCCCGTAACTGTTCAATTTCTGTGACAGACAGATAGGCTTCCACCAGCATACGATCATGCATGGCTGCGTCGGCGCGAAGCTTCTTCGCTGCATCTTCGGCGCTTTTGTTCTGTGCTTTGGCTGCACGTGTTGCCGTACCATCAATCACCCGCAGCACGTTGCCGCTTTCGCTTAATACCTCGGTGTCCAGATTCTGGCATTCCTCGGGCATGCGGTCGCCGAAAAAGGTCTGACCTTTTGCATCACGGCAGCGGAACAGGGCTTCGTGGCCGCCGCTGCTGGCTGCCACTGCAGCACTCATTGTCATCAGGCTGATCAGCAAACAGGCAATTGGATGTTTCATAGTGTGCTTGCGATGTACAGGAGCCGGGTTTGGATAAGCAGATTCTGCCTCAGTGCCGGGCCATTATGCCAAGCCCTGCCCCGCTAAACGTGAGCTGGCTCCCAGTCGAGGTGTAGCGGGCAGGTACCCAACGGTCTCAAATCCCATATTGATCACGGTACTGCTGTACCGCTGCGAGCGTAGCCTGTGAATCCGTGCTGGCGCGCAGATGCTCGATCAGATCGGCCAGTTTGATGATGCTGGTCACCGGCAAGCCGTATTGCTGTTCAATTTCCTGTACCGCAGATAACTCCGAGTTGCCTTTTTCCTGACGGTCCAATGCAAGCACGATACCTGCTGGTGTGGCACCTGCTGCCTTAATGATTTCGACTGACTCCCGGATTGCCGTACCGGCAGTGATCACATCATCCACGATCAGTACACGACCTTTCAGTGGGGCGCCGACAATACTGCCGCCTTCACCGTGTGCCTTGGCTTCCTTGCGGTTGAACGCCCAGGGCAGGTCGCGGTGATGCTGGTCAGCCAGTGCTACCGCAGTAGTGGTGACCAGTGGAATGCCTTTGTAGGCCGGGCCGAATAGCATGTCGTGTGCGATATCTGACTGCATCACTGCCTGTGCATAGAACCGCCCCAGCTGTGCGATAGCCTGGCCACTGTTGAACAACCCTGCGTTGAAAAAGTAGGGACTTTGCCGTCCGGACTTCAAGATGAAACTGCCGAAACGCAGTACGCCCAGTTTCAGGCAGAAAGCGACGAATGCAGATGAACTGGTGGATGCAGCGGATTCTGTCATGACAATGTCCAGTAATGTGGCGGCGAATGGTAACGGAAGTTGCAAGCCGGAAGACACTGGGCGATGCCAGTTCGTATACTCCGCGCCGGTCGCACCTGACGGGCCGCCTCTGGAGTGAACGCATGACTGACAACAAGAGTGAAAAGAAATCCGGATGGCTGCGTGGCTGGTGGCAGGCGATTCAGATTTATCGCAACCCGCGCGTGCTTGCCATGCTGCTGCTGGGCTTCTCTGCCGGGCTGCCCTTCATGCTGGTGTTCTCCACCTTATCGGCGTGGTTAAGGCAGGCGGGTATTGATAGGGCCACCATCGGCATGCTGGGCTGGGTGGGGCTGGTGTATTCCATCAAGTTCCTGTGGGCACCGATTGTTGATCGTATGCCCTTGCCGTTGATCACACGGCTATTGGGACGCCGGCGCAGCTGGATGCTGCTGGCGCAATGTGGTGTGGGTGCGGGTCTGTTCCATGTGGCACATCTTGACCCTGCAGCCAGCATCAGTTCGGTAGTGCTCGGTACCTTGTTCATCGCTTTCTGTGCCGCAACACAGGATATTGTTGTGGATGCCTGGCGTATAGAAGCGGCGCCACTGGAACTACAGGGCGGCATGGCCGCTGCGTATCAGATGGGTTATCGCGTTGCCTTGATGGTAGCCAGTGCCGGTGCGCTGTGGATTGCAGCAGATGTGAGCTGGCGTGCTTCGTACAGCACTATGGCGATGATGATGGGTGTGGGTGTGATTACAACGCTGTGCGTCAGCGAGCCTCATCCGCGTGTCGAGGAGTTATCAATCCTTCAGGAAGCTCGTGTGATTGACTGGGTAAAGCGGAACAGCCATCTGCCCGGCTGGCTGCAAGCAGCAGGATCGTGGTTTCTGGGTGCAGTAATCTGTCCCATCATTGATTTCTTTACCCGGCTTGGAATCAATCTCGCTGTGCTGATCTTCGGTTTCATCAGTACCTATCGTCTTACTGATTACGCCATGGGTGTAATGGCCAACCCCTTTTATCTGGATCAGGGTTTCACCTTGAAACAGATCGCCGCTGTAGTGAAAGGCTTTGGTGTGATTTCCGCACTGGCTGGTGTGCTGATCGGTGGCACTGTGATTGCCAGGCTGGGGCTGCGCCGTGCCCTGATTGCCGGCAGCATTGCTGTGATGTGTTCAAACCTGGCATTTGCGATTCTCGCAGCCTCAGGCAGTGATGATGTTGCCGGACTCGCCATCGTGAACAGTCTGGATAATCTCGCACTGGGGATTCATGGCACAGCCCTGATCGCCTTCATGTCCAGCCTGACCAGCGCACGCTATACCGCTACGCAGTATGCAGTGCTGTCTTCGTTGTATGCCTTGCCCGGCAAGCTGTTGCTGGGATTGTCCGGGTTTGTGGTTGAAGCGCTGGGCTATCCGCGCTTTTTCATCTACACCGCGTTTCTTAGTGTGCCCGGACTTATTCTGTTGTTCTGGTTGAGCAAGTATGCGCCGGAACGGTTTGTCCGCAAGCCGGCTGCGTAACAGCAGCAGGCGCGCCTTGCTTCACCCGGTACGCTAGTTAAGCGGCACTTCCGAGTAACCACCCGCTTCATTGCGATCAAGATGGCCGGTACCCAGCCACGCCGGCGTGGTGCTGGGTTCGGAGTCTTCATCGTCATGATCTTCGGGTTCGACATCCAGTGAGCCGGTCCAGTCTTCCGGAGGTTCGGCGGGCTGTGGTGACAGCGCGAGCCAGTCGTCGCCATCAAACTCTTCCAGCGTGCCATCGAAGTATTGCACTTCAATGGTCTGGTCATCGGCATCCAGGGCGACCACTTCAAACAGTTCGCCTTCACTGGCTTTGTACCAGTCGCCTACTATCGGTTTCACTAAGTTCATGGGTGATCCTCCGTATGGGTTTAACCCCGATGAAAATCTGGAGAAGCCAGCCCAAGTGAGTCACTGCGCAGTCAGATCTGCTGCGTACCGGCACACTCATGTTGGTTTTGAAATACGCTCGACCGGGACATGTTGTAGACCTATGTGCGCCATCATTCAAGTTAAAACAGAATTACCGGGTACAACAATGAGGAATGGCTGCAATGGCAGCACTTGCGATGCCGTGAACCCGGGCTGATATCAGTAATCAGGTCTGTTGTAGCCTGAATTTTTCTATTGAATGGAGACACAGTCCACGAGACCGTGTCTCTTCAATTGCCAGCTTTACTTTGCAGTCAGCTTGCGCGCTGCCGCTAATGCTTTCTCAACGTTTTCTACTGGTGTCAGGCCACCGATGGTTTCGGCTACTTTTCCATCAGGTGTGACGATGAAGGTGGTGCGTTCTGCAAAGCCGTGGCCGATTTCGATACCGCGTGAATCTTTAGCGGTTTCATTGGCTGCCTTGATGGTCAGATCGTATGACTTTGCGATCTTGCCATCAGCATCAGAAGCCACCGAGATCTTGCCAGCGCAATAACTCGGGTCGGCTGAAAAATCATTCAGGCGTGAAATGCTGTCGAGCGATACCCCGACGATGCTTACGCCTGCGGCATCAAATTTTTCCTTGTTCTCAGCGAAGGTGTGTGCCTGAAGGTTGCAGCCGCCGGTGTAGGCCGAAGGATAGAAATACACGACCACTGGTCCCTTCTTCAGTTCTGTCTTCAACGAATAGGTAAAGGCTTTGCCTGCGAGCGATGCCTGAGTGGTGAAGTCAGGTGCAGTGTCGCCTGTTTTCAAGGCGGCATGGGCTGGCAATGCAAGTGCTGACAGGCAGCAGATCAGGGTCAGACGATTCATGGAGTTTGCTCTTGCTGAGTAAATTGAAAACCCGGTACCGGATGGCGGGGTGCGCCATTCATCGTGACTATACACCGGCAATTACCCTTAATGACCGGTGTTCACTTTTCTTCAACCTGCCGAATGGTGCGGGCGGAACAGTCGGCCTCTCTCTGCAATCATGACAAACGAAAATGCAAGCAGACCACACAGTGCAGCACCCGTGGCCAGCGGCACGGTAGAGTTGTTGAACTGACGGCCGATCAGCGCGCCGACCAGGGCACCGCCGGTGGTGCTGACAAACCCCTGAAACGAGGCTGCAATACCGGCGACTGATGCCATCGACTCCATTGCCATGGTACCGAAGTTGGCAACCATCAAACCCATACAGCTCATGGTGGCTGCTTGCAGCATGACGAAGGTAGTTAATGTTTCCATACCCAGTGCCGCGATCAATGCGTGCGTACTGCTGAGCGTGATGAACAGCAGCAAGCCTGTTTGCGACACTCTACGCATGCCAATCCGTTCCACGATACGTGAATTGATGAACGAGGTCACACCCATGGACCCTGCGCATACCGCAAACATGGTTGGCATCAGGCCGGGTCGATGAAATACCCCGGCGAAAATCTGTTGCACCATACCGATGTAGCCGATCATTGAGCCGAATATCACAGCCACTGAAAGCGTGTAAAACACCGAGGCACGATCATTCACTACTCTTCTGGCGGATTGCGCCATATGCGTCACGGTGAGTGTGAGTCTGTATTCCGGATGCAGAGTCTCCGGCAGACGCAGCAGCACCCATGTCCACACCGTAGCGCCATACACGCTGAACAGCACAAACAGATAGCGCCAGGGAGCCAGTTGCAGAATGCCCTGACCGATTGTAGGTGCCATGATAGGCACCATGATAAATACGATGAAGGTCAGCGACATTATGCGCGCCATCTGGCGGCCTGAATACAGGTCGCGGATCACCGAGCGTGACACCACCACACATGCAGCCGCCAGTCCGTGCACATAGCGCCAGCCGAGTAATCCTGTAAAGCTGTTTGAGTAGCCAGCGAGCAATGCGGCCAGAACATATAGCGATAAGCCTGTCAGCAATACAGGCCGACGTCCGAAGCGATCCGAGAGCACACCCCAGAACAATTGCCCGCAGCCCATGCCGGCTACATAGGCGGTCACCACCCACTGCGCATGATTCTCGTTGTCCACATTAAAGGCAGCGGCGATGGTGGGCAGGGCGGGCAACATCGCATCAATGGCGAGAGCCTGACAGGCCATCAAGGCTGCGGCCAGTACCAGAAATTCAACAAAGCCTATTTTTCTGTTGACCGGGGAAGGCGTGTCGGTGGACATGACTGGAGTGCAGGCCTTATTGCGTGATGAGTCAGGTCAGTGTTTCAGCGACGCTGATAAGCCATGTCCCACACACCATGACCGAGGCGATGGCCACGGCGTTCAAAACGGGTGAGAGGACGATCATCCGGTCTGGGCATGTAGCCGGTGTCATCGGCGACATTGGTGAAAGACGGATGAACATCCAGCACCGCGCGCATGTGCTCGGCGTAATGCTGCCAGTCAGTGGCCAGTCGCAATATGCCGCCGGGTTTGAGTACACGCGCCAGCAGATCTGCAAATACAGGCTGGATCAGGCGTCTTTTATGATGCCGTGCCTTGTGCCAGGGGTCAGGAAAGAAAATGTGTACTGCATCAATGCTGGCGGGAACAAGCTGGTGCGTGAGTACTTCCACGGCATCATGACAGCTGGCGCGCACATTGCTGATGCCATACTGTTCGACCTGCAATAACAGATGTCCGGCACCGGGTCGATGCACTTCAATACCAAGGCAATCCACTTCAGGGTGGGCTTGCGCATAAGCGCACAGTGCTTCACCTGTGCCGAAACCGATCTCGATCATGCGCGGTGCATGGCGACCGAATACCTCATCCAGATTCAGTGAGTCAGTGGTGTACTCGATGCCGAAGCGTGGCCAGAGTGCATCTAGCGCGCGTTGCTGGCCTGCGGTCATGCGCCCCATGCGCAGCACAAAACTGCGGATACGGCGATGCTTGAGGTTTTCAGGTTCGCTGGTTACAGAATCGTTGTCGGTCATGGCTTACGGGCAGGTTTAAAGGCTGCGCATTATTCCGTGAGCCTTCACCAAATAGCCAGCGAATCTGAGAGCTTGCTGTCAATTCAGGTCAGTGTTGCTCAATGCGCGCGCGATGAAATCGCCGGGTACGGTGGTTTGCGGAACGTGACCGGTAAACCAGCTGCGTACATCCTGTTCAAGACCGATGCCATGCATGTAGTTATACAGTGCCTTATTCAGTGCGATACCCAGTGCATCGTGATCCACGCCGGTCGGGTCGATGAAGCTGATATCGTTTCTGGCAAAACTGGTTTGGGGCGGGTGTACCAGTTGCACGCCATACTGTTCCGGGTGCATGCCGACAGGTGAGTGCACCGTGCAGGTGAAGCGGTGAAAGAACCCTGACTGAATGCAGCCCTCGGCAAACAGCTGGCGTACGTACTCCAGTGCATCCACCGTGTCCTGTACGGTTTGAGTGGGAAACCCGTACATGAGATAGGCATGCACCAGAATACCTGCATCGGTAAATGCTTTGGTGACGCGTGCTACCTGGGCAACAGATACGCCCTTCTTCATCAGCTTCAGCAGGCGATCGGAAGCGACTTCCAGCCCGCCCGAGATTGCAATGCAGCCGCTATCCGCCAGTAACTGACAAAGCTCAGGCGTGAACGACTTTTCAAAACGGATATTGCCCCACCATGAAATCGAGAGATTACGGTGCTGCAATTCCTGCGCAAGTGCTTTCAGAGATTTCGGTGGCGCGGCTTCATCGACAAAGTGAAAGCCTGTCTGGCCGGTTTCCGTGATGATGGTTTCGATGCGGTCAGCCAGCAGGGTGGCCGAGGCGGCTTCATAACGTGATATGTAATCAAGGCTGACATCGCAGAAGCTGCATTTTTTCCAGTAGCAGCCATGTGCAACCGTGAGTTTGTTCCAGCGGCCATCCGACCATAGCCGGTGCATGGGGTTGAGCATGTCCAGCAAGGAAAGGTAACGATCCAGAGGCAGGCCATCCCAGGTGGGTGTTCCCACTTCCGCAAATGGAATGTCAGGTTCGTTGTGGTTGATGAATTCAACGGATTGAGTGCGGGCTGAACGGATAAATGTGCGGACCAGTTCCTGCTGACTGCGTTTTCCCTGCAAATGTTCAAGCAAGGCAAGCACCGGCAGCTCACCATCATCCAGCGTGACATAGTCAAAGTAATCAAATACTCGCGGTTCACTTAGTTCGCGTAGTTCGGTATTTACATAGCCACCACCCAGTACGGTGATGATGGCTGCGTTATGTGTCTTGATACGCTGTGCAATTCGGAAGGCCGCATATACCGCGCCGGGGAAGGGCACCGATATCAGCACCATGTCAGGCTGATGCTGATCCACTGCCGCGACCGTCAGTTGCTGCAGGATATCGTCGATCAGATTAGGCGGGGCTGCGAGAGCCTGCGCCAGTGGCTCGAAAGTAGGCTGGCTCTGCGCCAGTGATTCACCGTAGCGTACAAACTCAAAACGTTCATCCACCGCATCACGTACCACATCCGCCAGATCATTCAGGTACAGCGTAGCCAGATGCCGTGCGCGATCCTGAACGCCCAGTGAGCCGAATGCCCAGGCCAGCGGATCATGTCCTTCTTCATTTGCATACGCGTCAAGTGACGCAAAGCGCGACCCTTCAGGCAGGAAAGTGCGGCTGACGATGCGATGTGCCAGGGTGGAATCATGACCCTGCAGGAAACTGATGGTGGCGGTGATGGTTGTAAGGTATCGCTGGAAGTTCGCTGCGAAGTCCTGCAAGTGCCGGGAATGGTTGCGTGCTGGCAGGGCAAGCATGCAGTCATGCAGTGCTTGTAGTCCTTCCACTGAGAACAGTTGCAGTACCAGTTCCAGCGCCAGGTCTTCCTGTGCGGCGTCCACCTCGCGCGAACGCAGAAAACCGGTGAGATACGCCGTGGAGGGATATGGCGTATTGAGCTGCGTCATCGGCGGGATGAGCGACAGAACGCGCAGGGGTTGATCAGGCATGAATCCGGTCACTGAAAAATCGGATGGCTAGCCTATCAATGTCCGGCGCAACGCGCTGTGCCAACCGGGATCATTTGTCATTTTCCAGATGAAACCGGTGCATGATCCGGTGGATGAGCGGTGCAAACACCAGCCCCACCGTGACCAGAAAGACCAGACCGGCATACAGCGCATACAGGCCGGCGAACACTTTGCCCGCTTCAGTCCGGGGCAGGTCAACGGGCCCCATGCCGCCCAGCAGCATGCTGGCATTGAGGAAGGCATCAATGCGGTCAAGATGTTCGAATGCCATGTAGCCGCTCATGCCGATGGCCAGTGATAACAGGATCAACGCGGCGGCAGCCGCAGCATGGAGTGCTATCCGCCGAACGAACAGAGATCGTGTTGCGAGCGCATGCTGTTTTGCTTCGTACATGGTTTGAGTGCAGTCGGGAGTAATGATTATTGACATAGAGTATGCCACTTCCTGCCATTGTCCTTTCTTTGCTTGAGCGAATTTCCGGGGCTGGTATAAGTGCAGGGTAACTGCCCGAAGTTGTAATTGCGGCAGTGCAGGAGCCGCAATGACTAAGAATAGGTGTCGAGCAGCCAGTGTTTGAATTCTTGTTCAAGTATCCAGCAGGTGAGTTCCGGTTCGGCGAGCTCATTTATCTTCGTGACTGGCCGGTTACTGCCATGCTGCTGCTATGGCTGGCCGGTGCAGCACTGTTGATGCTGCTGGCCTGGCGGCGCGGTCGCATCCTGGGCCCATCGCGTATGCTGGTGATCAGCGCCTTACAGCTGGCCATGTGGGCGCTGGTATTGTGGGTGATGTGGCAACCTGCCTTACTGATCAAGTCATTGCGCTCCGGCGAAAACAGTGTCGCTCTGATGCTCGATACCTCAGCCAGTATGAGCGTGCCGGACGCCGATGCCACCCGTATGCAGCAGGCAAAGGGAGTGCTGGGCAATGCGGTATTTGCTGATCTGAGCAGAGATTATCAATTACGTCGTTACACCTTCGCCGCAAATGCCATCAAACAGGACAGTTTTGACGCATTGCCTGAATCTGGTTCGGCCACCCGGATTGGTGATTCGGTGCTGCAGGTTTTGAATGCCTCGCGCACTACCCCGCTGGGTGCGGTGGTATTGCTGAGTGATGGTTCGGAGAATACCGGGCAGCTTGATCCTGCCCAACTGGCAGAGATCAGCCGGTTCGGTGTGCCCGTGCATGTTATTGGTATTGGCCGCGAACAGATGCCGGAAGATGTGGAGCTGGACAGTGTGCTGGTGCCGACCACCACACTGCCGGGCAGCAAGCTGGCGGCACGGATAGCTGTTCGTCATGACGGTGCCGGCATAGCGAGAATCCGTATCAGCGATGGTGACAAGCTGCTGGCGGCCAGGGAAATCATCCTGCCCAAGGACACGACGATCAGTACTGCATGGATTGAATTCGACATGAATGACAGCGGTTATCGCGATCTCAAATTCGAGTTGATCGGATCTGACAAGGAACGCGAGCTGCGCAACAACATTCGCACCCAGCTGGTCAATGTTGCCAGTGATGTGGCGCCGGTACTGTATGTGGAAGGCGAGCCGCGCTGGGAATACAAATTCATGCGTCGTGCGCTTGAGGCGGACAAAAGCGTGCGGCTGGTGTCGATGCTGCGTACCACCACCAACGGTCTTTATCGTCAGGGTGTTGAGAACGCTGATGAGCTCAAGGATGGATTTCCTGTGACGCGCGAGGACTTGTTCAAGTATCACGCACTGGTGCTTGGCAATATTCAGGCAGCGTATTTCAGCAAGGTGCAGCTACAACTGATGCAGGAGTTTGTGAATCTGCGTGGCGGCAGTCTGCTGATGCTCGGTGGTTCCAAAGCGCTGAGCGAAGGCGGGTGGGCCAATACTTCCCTGAATGAAGTGTTGCCGGTGAAGCTTCCTGATCCTGGAAAGAGTTTTCATCGCGTTCAGGCTCAGGCCAGCCTCACGTCGAGGGGTCAGCGCGAATCCTGGCTCAAGTTCAGCGATGATCCGGCAGACAACACCAGGCAGTGGAATGCCTTGCCTATGCTGGCTGACTACCAGGATCTGGGCGCACTCAAGCCCGCTGCCTCCACGCTGATGACTGTGAAGGTGCAGAACAAGGAGCAACCCCTGTTTGTGACTCAGGCCTATGGTCGTGGCCATGCTGCTGTATTTGCTACGGGGGGGAGCTGGCGCTGGCAGATGAGTCTGCCTGTCGAAGATCAGCATCATGAATTTTTCTGGCGTCAGGTGATGCGTGGTCTGGTTACTGATGTGTCCAGACCGGTGGAGTTTGCTGCGACGGCAACTGGTGATGATCTGCGTGTCCGTGCGACGTTGCGTGACAAGAGTTTTCAGCCACAACGGGATTTGCAGGTGACCGCTATCACCACTTCACCTTCTGGCGCAACAGAAAATATCAATCTGAAACCCGTTACTGATCAGCCCGGTGTGTATGAAGCGAAATATGCGCCCGATGCTTCCGGCACTTTTTACATGGACATGCAGGCACGGCGTGGCAAGGAAGTGGTGGGCACTGCGCATACAGCCGTACACCATGATCAGGGAACTGCTGAATATTTTTCATTGCGCCAGAATCGCAGTTTGCTGTCGCAACTGGCGGCGGCGACCGGTGGTCAGTACTGGAGTGCCGACAATCTTGCCGGCCTGCCTGAAGCGATCCGCTTCTCACCTTCCGGTATCTCTGAACAGCAGACCAGAACTTTGTGGGACATGCCGATCAATTTTCTGGTGCTGTTGTTGTTGAAAGCCTCCGAGTGGATATTGCGCCGTCGTTGGGGGGTAATCTGATGTCACTCTTATTCAGTCTGTCATGCGGCTCAATGAAAAAATTGCAAGGCAATCTTGCTGTGCTGCTTGTTCTGCTGCTGGCTGGTGTCTCTGCACGGGCAGAACTCAACGTGCTGGTCATTGAGGGGCTGGGCGGAGAGGTGGTCTACCAGAAGCAGTTTGACAAGGAGGTGGCCGCAATCCGGGCTGCCAGCGCGGGGCTGACCAGCGCTGATCATTTGCAGGTATTGAACGGTGAAGCAGCAACGCGTGCCAACATCATGGCGGTACTGCGGCAATGGGCAATCAGTCTGAACAAGGAAGACCGGCTTGCGATCTACCTGATCGGACATGGCACGTACGATGGTTATGAATACAAATTCAATATTCCCGGTGCCGATCTCAGTGGTGCGGAACTGGCCAGAATGCTGGATGCGATCAAATCCGAAAGTCAGTTGATCGTCGCAACAGGCAGTTCAAGCGGTGCTTTACAGGAAGCGCTCAAAAAAGAGGCCCGCATTATCGTGACGGCTACTCGCAACGGCAATGAGCGCAACATCACTCAATTCGGTCATCTGTTTGCCGAAGCGCTGGCTGCACCTGCGGCAGATACTGACAAGAATGGCCGTATCAGCGTACAGGAAGCTTTTGATCTTGCGTCGCGCAAGGTCAAGGATTACTACGAGGCTGAGTCGCGTCTGGCGACTGAACATGCACAACTGACCGGCGCGCGTGCCGGTGTGTTCGCCATTGCGCAGCTGGCGGGTGCGGAAGTGCACGTCACTGCAGCCAATTCCGGATTGATTGCGCAGCGCGAACAGCTTGACAGTCAGATTGAAGAACTACGACTCCGTAAAGACAGTCTTGCTGAGGAGGAGTACTTCAGGCAGCTGGAACCCTTGATGCTGCAACTGGCTGAACTGGATGCGCGAATTGATGCTGAGTCGGGCAAGGCAGTGCAGGGTGGTGGATCGCCATGAGATTCGCCGGCATTGTCATTCCAATGTTGCTGCTATTTGCATTGCCTGCGGCAGCGCGTGGCATTCACTACGGTGCAGTGACAGATACCGCGCTGGTTGCGTGTGATCAACTGACATGGCGCGGGCAGCGGGATGCAGCAAGTCGTTGTTATCGTGGCTTGTTGACCAGTTCCAGCAGTCTTGCCATCCGCGCCGAAGTGGCGTGGGCGCTCGGTGATGTAAAGAGCGCCAATGAATTGTTTGGTGCGGCCGTCAAGCAGCGTTCCACTCCGGCATTACTGACACGCTGGGGCGAGCTGTATGCCGAGACGCACCAGAATTCGGAGGCATTGAAGCTTTATCAGGAAGCCTTGCAGGCTGACAAAAACTACGCCTTTGCACAGGTCGGTGCTGCCTCGGTACTGGTGTATCAATTTGCCACTCAGGCTAATGCATACCTGCAGCCTGTGATGGAGGGTAGCGCTGTTCCGCCGGGCGCGAGGCTGCGTGCTTTGTTGCTGGCAGCACGTGTGAATCTCGAAGACAGCGATACCAGTCGTGCAGCTGAACTGCTTAGCCAGGCAACACAGGTTGCTACGGCCGCACAACTGCCGCAGCTGGAAATATATGCTTTGCAGGCTTCTGTTGAGCTGTTGCTGTCGCCGCTTGGTACCGATGTCACTCAGAGCAGCTGGGTTAAGAAAGCGCTCGCCGAGAATCCTGCATATGGTGATATCTATGCGATTCCTGCGCACTTCTATGTGATTACCCGCCGTACACGCGAAGCAGTGGACCTGTACAAGCGTGCGGTGCAGATACAGCCTGACAACTGGGAAGCACGGGTGGATTATGGCAGCAGCCTGCTGCGCGACAATCAGATCAGCGCAGCTCGTGAGCAGATGGAGGCTGCCTACAAGGGTGATCCCTATAACGTGGTTACTGTGAATACGCTACGTTTGCTGGATTCGTTGAAAGACTATGACGTGCTGGCATATCCGGAAATCACCGGGCATGAAACCGGTAGTGTTCAATCACTTCGTGATCAAACTCCCATTGTGTTGCGCCTGCACAAGAAAGAAAGCGCAGTCCTTGGCCCCTATGCACGCAAGCTTACTGAAGAAGCCATTGCTGTATATACGAAGCAATTCAATTTCAAGCTGAAAGAGCCGGTGGTTGTCGAGGTCTATCCCAACCATGAGGATTTTGCTGTGCGCACTGCCGGTGAGCCGGGGCTGGGCTTGCTGGGTGTGACCTTCGGGTATGTAGTGGCAATGGATTCACCTTCTTCACGTGCCACGGATGAATTTCACTGGGGCACGACACTGTGGCATGAACTGGCACACGTGTTCACGCTTGAATCCACTGATCACCGCGTACCACGCTGGTTCAGTGAGGGCATTTCAGTTTATGAAGAATGGAGCAGTGGCCCTGTAAAGGGGATCAGCATTCCTGCCGAAGTGTATGCGGCATTCAAGGCTGGCAAGGCTCTGCCGGTGGCCGAGCTGGACAGAGGATTCATCCGTCCCGAAACACCCGGACAGGTGATGGTGTCCTATATGCAGGCCGGGCTGATCTGTGAGTTCATTGACCGCGAATTCGGTACCGCGCGTTTCAATGACATGCTGGCTGCTTTCAAAAGCGGTATGGATACCAGCAAAGCGGTGCAATCAGTTTTCAAGATATCACCAAAGGAATTCGACACACGTTTCAACGCGTTCATGCAGCGTGAATTCAGTAACCTGTTTGACCATTTTGATGCCTGGGAAAATGATCGCAGCACCATGCAGGCTGCCTTCTCACATGCTGACTGGGCTACCGTGATGCAATCTGCTCAGGCAGCTTTAAGCGTGTTGCCAAATGATGTGGAGGGCGGCAGTCCTTATGTGGCGCTTGCCCGTGCCTATAACGGAACAGATAGAGCCGCGCAGGCGCAAACAACGCTGGAAACCTATTTCAAACGCGGTGGTCATGATCCGGAGGCGTTGCGCTGGCTGGCAACCCGATTGCGCAGCCAGCAGAAGTTCAGCGAAGCAGCACTGGTGCTGGATGCAATTAACTATGTCACTCCCTTTAATTACGAGGTGCATGGTGAACTGGGCGACACGTTACTGACGCTCAAGCGCCCCGCTGAAGCGCTTTCTGAATTCCAGGCCGCACTCAAACTTGATCCGCCTGATCGGGCAACCGCGTACTATCGGCTTGCCCGGGCATTGCAGGCATTACAGCGTAATGCTGAGGCCAGAAAGAATGTATTGATGGTGCTGGAAGTGGCGCCGAATTTCCGTCCTGCGCAGCAGCTGTTGCTGGAGCTGGCCAGGACAAAGTAGAGATCTGATGGTTTAGCACACGGGAATGAAACAAACATGAGTAATGCCGTTAACGAACACGCTTCAGACGATCAGAGCATTCGCGCCCTGATGGACAGCTTCCGACAGGCCACAACGCGACTTCGCACTGAAGTGCGTAAAGTCATTATCGGACAGGATGAGGTGGTAGATCACTTGCTGATCACGCTGCTGGTCGGTGGCCACTGTCTGATCACCGGTATGCCCGGTACTGCCAAGACATTGCTGGTGCGTACGCTGGCTGATGCGCTGGGCCTGAGTTTCAAGCGAGTACAGTTTACCCCTGACCTGATGCCCACCGACATCACCGGCACTGACATGATTGATGCTGATCAGGTGACCGGCAAGCGGGTCTGGACATTCATTCCCGGACCGCTGTTTGCCAACGTGGTGCTGGCAGATGAAATCAATCGCACACCACCCAAGACTCAGGCCGCCCTGCTGGAAGCCATGCAGGAACGCAGCATTACGGTTCGTGGTCAGCGTCATCAGCTGGAAAAACCATTTCTCGTGTTGGCCACACAAAATCCGATCGAGCTGGAAGGTACCTATCCGTTGCCGGAAGCACAGCTGGATCGTTTCCTGTTCAATGTGATTCTTGATTACCTTAGCGCCGATGATGAATTCGCTGTAGTCGAACGCTTTACCAACAGTGTTGAGGCGCCTGTGGCAACAGCGTGCACCAATGCAGAAGAGATACTGAAGTTCCAGTGGCTGACACGTCAGGTGCCCGTAGCCGAAAACGTCAACAGATATGCAGTGAATCTGGTGCGTGCGACCCGGCCAGGTGATCCACTGGCTACCGACAAGGTACGCAAGTACATCAAGTTCGGCGCCAGTGTGCGCGCCACGATGTCGATAACCCTTGCGGCAAAGGCTCGCGCGTTGCTGCAGGGCCGTTACCATGTTTCACATGAGGACGTGAAAACCATTGCACCCGCAGTACTGCGTCACCGCATGCTGGCCAACTATCACGCTGAATCAGATGTCGTGAGTGTGGACAATGTGCTTGAACAGCTGATTGCACAGTTGCCGGAATAATCCATGGCTGCCGTACCACAATCACGTTCTGACAAGCTGCTCCAGCCTGAAGTGCTGGCGAGCCTGTCCAATCTGGAGCTGATTGCTCGTGCGGCAGTGAATGGTTTTCTGGTGGGTTTGCATCGCTCGCCCTTCTTCGGATTCAGTCAGGAGTTTGCCGAGTATCGACCGTATACCGAAGGTGATGATCCGCGTTTTATCGACTGGAATGTTTACAGTCGCACTGACCGCACTTATATCAAGCGTTTTCTGGGTGAAACCAACAGTCACCTGATGATATTGCTGGATGCCAGCGCATCGATGGCATTTGCGGGTGAAGGCAAGCTCAGCAAGTTTCGCTATGGCCAGATTCTGGCGGCGAGTCTGGCCTATCTGGCTGCGCATCAGCATGATGCGGTGGGCACTCTGATATTCAGCGATGACGTACGCGAATTCAGACCGCCATCCAGTCGCAGCGGTCAGTTGCAGGCCATATTGCACATGATTGATCATGCTACGGCAGAGCGGCACACAAACCTTTCTGCTCCCTTTTCACGCTTCCGCGATCAGATCAGACGGCGCGGCATGGTAGCAGTGATATCCGATTTTTATTGCGATCCTCAAACCATGCTGGATGCCGTGCGCCCGCTGGCATTTCAGGGGCAGGATGTGATCCTGTTTCATCTGCTCGATCCACAGGAACTTGATCCGCGATTCAGTGAGTCCACCTTGCTGGAAGACATGGAGACCGGTCAGACCGTGGAAGTGTCACCGCAGGAAATGAGTGAACAGTATCCGCTGCGCATGCAGGCGCATATTCAAAGCATGCGGGAAGCTGCAACCAGAGCGGGCGCTGATTATGTGCTGCTCAATACCAGCGAGTCGCTGGAAGTGCCCTTGCGTAACTACTTCCTGTTCAGGCAGAAACGACGATGAGCTGGCTGGCACCCTTATTTCTTGCAGGACTTTCGGCCATTGCGTTGCCGGTCTGGTTGCATCGACTGCAGACGGAAACGCCGAAACGTCAGTCATTCAGTTCGGCCATGTTGTTATTGCAGGCCGAACGGCGTGTGCATGTCCGTAAGCGTTTGCGTTACTGGCTGTTGCTGGCACTGCGAATCCTGTTGCTCGGGTTGCTTGCGTTTGCCTTTGCCAAGCCGGTGTGGATTCAGCCTCCAGTTGCATTGAACAGTGCAAAGTCAAAGCTGCATGTGCTGCTGCTCGATCGTTCCATGTCCATGCAGCAGGGCAACCGCTGGCAGGCAGCGATCAGACAGGCTGAAGCCATCATTGCAGATGCAGGGCCCTTTGACCGGCTTGAGCTGATTTCTGCGGGCGACGAACTGCAGCTCATGGCAGGCCCGGTGAACGGTACCAGTGACGGCAAGAACAGGATCCGCAGCATGCTGTTGAAGCTGCAAGCCGGATCGGCCCAGTTGCAATATGGCGCGATGATGAACGGACTTGAAGCTCTGCTCGCTGATGAAAAGCAGGCAACGGTTGCGCATCTCATCAGTGACTTTCAGGAAACCGGCCTTCCCGTCCAGTTCGGTGAACTGGTGCCACGCAGTGTCAATGGTCGTGTAACGGAAGTCGAGTTGCACAATGTTGCCAGCGGTATCACGCCGAATTTTGCTGTGAGCAGTGTTGACCACACAGGTAACACCATTGCAGTGACAGTGCAGGGCTATAACAGCGAGGCAGGTACACTCACAGTACAGTTGTCAGTGAATGGTTCTCCGCGCGGCGAACTTGTCAGGCCGGTTCCTGCATCGGGTCAGGCTGTCTTTGAGTTCAGCAAGGTGGCACTCAATACCGGCAGCAACAGGGTTGAAGCGCGCATCAAGGCAGCAGACACTCTGGTTGCTGATGATGTGTATTACACGGTTGTGGAAAACAGTGCGGGACAGCCGGTGCCATTCCTGTCGATGAATCCTGCAGCCTTGCCGGGCAAGTATCTTGATGCGGCGTTTACTGCGGCCGGTTCACGTTATGAATTGAAACCAGCCAGACTTGATCAGTTTGATACACGCACACTGGAGCGTTATCGCTTTGTACTCATAGATGATCTGGGTGCGGTCAATGACAAGCTCGCAGAAGTGCTGGATGAATATGTACAGAAAGGGGGCGCGGTATTCGCTGCCGTGGGCGAGCGTTCGCTGACCGACAAGATACTGCCGCTGGTCAAATTGCAGGTCGGGACACTGCGTGCCGATCAGCAGGGCGAACGCATGAGTGTGGGCAATGTGGATATCAATCATGCTGCATTGGCACGTGCTGCTGGCTTGCGCGCCCTGAATGTCACTCGCTATCTTCCAGTGACGCCGGATCAGGATTCACACATTCTGGTACAGCTTGATAATGGTTCGCCCCTGCTGCTTGAGCAGCGCCGTGGTCAGGGTCGGGTGTTGCTGTTTACCTCGGGACTCGACAACACCTGGAATGACCTGCCGGTGCAGCCGGTGTTTGTCAGCTTCATGACCGAAGCAGCCCGTTATCTGGCCGGTGAAACTGTACTGAAACGCGAACAGCGCGTTGGCGGCACACTGCCACTGGATAAAGCTGCGGCTGCGGGGCAGGTGATTGATCCGCTGGGCAGGAACCTGCTGTCCCTGTCAGATTCACAACGTGCGCGCAGCGTGAAGCTGGATTCACAGGGGTTCTATGAAGTGGTGACTGCCACGGGCAGTTCACTGGTGGCTGTCAATTCTGTTCCAGATGAATCCAATCTGATGCCCATGAGCAAGGAGGAGCTTGATAACTGGCAGAGTGTGCTGGCAGCACAACGTCAGGATCTGGCCAGCACTACAGCCTCGTCAACTACTGGCAAGCCCAGTGGTTTTGAGCTCTGGCATCTGTTGTTGATTCTTCTGGCACTAGCCGCACTGGCGGAATCTCTGTTGGGCAACACCTATGTCTTCCGTAGAGTTGAGACGCCGACATGAATGCACATGGCTCTCCGATACTCCGACTTGAACAGTATCTGAATGCATTGAGCAAACGCTTCCGGCGCTTGCATTACATGATCGCGGCGGCTGCACTGACCGGGGCGGTGCTGGTGCTTACCGTTCTTGGTGTGTACTTCGCAATGCGTCAGGGGTTCAGTGCATGGATCATCAACACTGTGCGTGCCTTGATGCTGCTGGCCGTGATGGTGCTGATACTGTGGCTGCTGGTATGGCCGCTGCGCAAGCTCAGGCGTAATACAGCGCAAGTCATCGGCCGACGCACTCCTGACTTCGATGGCCGCATCGAGGCTTTCAACAAGGCGCGCGACCAGAACAATCCATTTACTGAATTGCTGGCGGAAGACACGCTGCAAGTGGCGGATCGCTTTCCGGTGGAACAAACCATCAAACCACGTGAACTGGGACTGCCGCTCATCATTGCGGCAGCTGCCGTAATGACACTGTTGTGGCTGGCCGTTGCGGGTCCCGGACTGTGGAGCTATGGCACCCGTTATCTGTGGGCAGGGTGGGCTGTGTCCAATCTCAAACCCGCGCAAAGCATTCTGGTCAAGCCGGGTGATCAGGTAGTGCGGCGAGGTGGCAATGTGCCGGTGATGGCACAGATGCAGGGATTTGCTCCTGTTGATGCCAGCGTGTTTGTGCAGATGAGTGATGGTCAGTGGCAGCAGGTTGCCATGACCCGCACTGATGAAGGCTTTGCATTTACTTTCTTCTCGGTGCGCGATGCGTTGAAGTACTACATCGCCGCCGCAGGCGTGCGCAGTCAGGACTACAGCATCAATGTAATTGATCTGCCCAGTATTACTAACCTCAAGCTGACCTATACCTTCCCCAGATGGACTGGTCGCAAGCCTGAAGTGCAGGATCCGGGTGGTGATGTCAGCGCGTTGAAGGATACGCAGATTGATCTTGAAATCAGCGCGGATGCACCTTTGCCCGGAGTCGAACTGGTGCTGGATGAGCAGGCAAAGTCGCTGAGTACAGAGGGCACAAAAGGCACAACCAGTTTCCCCGTTGAGAAAGCTGGTCGTTACTACCTTGCTGCGCGTGTTGCCGGTGAACAGGTACGTCTGAGTGATGATTACTTCATCCGGGTGCTTGATGACGCCAAGCCTGAAATCGAGGTATCAAAACCCGGGCGTGATTATGGTGCCAGCAGTATTGAAGAAGTAATAACGCATGTGGATGCCAGTGATGACGTTGGCCTTGATGCGGTGGAAATGCACTACGCGGTCAACGGTGCCAGCTGGCAGACAGTGGAACTGGAGCGCGGCAAGCAGAAAGTGTCCGCTGACCATCTGTTTGCAATGGAGTCACTGGGCGCAAAGGATGCGGCTCTCAAGCCCGGTGATGTGGTCAGCTATTACGCCGTTGCCAGAGATCACAGCAGCAGCGTACGTACCGACATGTACTTCATCGATGTGCGGCCGTTTGATCTGCGATTCACGCAGTCACAGAGGTCCGCAGGTCAGGGGCAGGGACAACAGGGTGAACAGCAGGGTGAAATATCACAGCGGCAGCGTGAGATTGTTGTGTCAACGTGGAATCTGATCCGCGAACAGGATGAGAAGACCGCTGACAGAGCGCAGATAGAAGATAACTCGAAGTTGCTCAGTGAACTGCAAACCAAACTGGCCGCACAGGCAACCTCGCTGGCGGAGCGCATGGCTGCAAGAAATCTCGATACTTCTGATTCACGGGGCAAGGAGTTTGCCGATAATATCAAGCAGGCCATTGCTGCCATGACGCCTGCGGCCAGTAATCTGAACAAGGTGAAACTGGATGATGCCATCCAGCCTGAACAGCAGGCATTGCAATACATCCTGCGTGCAGAAGCCGTGTTCAACGAAATCCAGGTGCAACAGCAGGCGCAGGGTCAGGGCGGGCAGGGTGGTCAGCAGCAGGACAGCCGCGATATGGCACAGATGTATGAACTGGAAATGGACATCACCAAGAATCAGTACGAGGCCAGAAACAATGCTTCGCCTGAGCAGCAGACACAGACGCAGGATGAGCTGGAACAGAAATTGAAAGAGCTGGCGCGACGTCAGCAGCAACTGGCCAACAATACCCGGCAACAGCAGCAGCTGACACAGGAACAGCGCTGGCAGCAGGAGTCACTCAAGCGTGAAGCGGAGCAGCTGCAACAACAGATTCAGAATCTGCAACAGCAAGCTCAGCAGTCACAACAGGGTCAGCAAACCCAACAAGGGCAGCAGGGGCAACAGAGTCAGCAAAATGGTCAGCAGGGACAGCAATCCGCTCAGCAGCGCTCTACCTCGCAGGCAGCTAACAACCAGACTCAGGAATTACAGCAACGGCTGCAAAGCGCCATCCGTGCCATGGATGAATCCAGTAATGCCATGCGCAATGGCAGTGATGCCAGCGAGCGTGCCCGTGCACAACGTGCAGCTGCTGAAGCGCAGCGGCAGTTAAGCGGAGCCGGAGAAGCGGTGGCGCGTAACCAGCAACAGACGCAGCAGAATTCCTTGAGTAATCTTTCAGATCAGTCGAGCCGCCTGTATGAAGAGCAGGCGCAGTTTGATCGCAAGCTGCAGGACGCTGTGAAACAGATGCGCGGTCAGAGCCAGTCTGATGTTGATGCGATACGGCCAGAGCCCACTGGCGAGGAAAAGCAGCTGGCAAATGAAAAGCGCAACATCGCGACCCGTTTGCAGGAATTGCGTCGGGATATGGTTACAGCGCAACGCAATCTGAAAGAGCAGGCACCGCAGACTGCGGCGCAGCTTGCTGAAGCTGCCGAGTCTCTTGATGAGAACAAGATTGAACAGCGCATGTCGGTGGCTGCCATGTATATCGATCAGGGCGGAGCACCTTACGTGGTGGCGAGTGAAAGTATGGTTACTGACACACTGAGACAGTTGCGCGATTCATTGCGTGATGCATCAGCGCAGGGTGCAGGAACCAGTGCAAGCAACGATAAGGCGAATGAAGCTGTTGCGCAGGTGCGTGCGTTGCGGCAGCAACTTGAACAGCTGACCAGTCAGCAACGTGCGGCACAGAACAATGCGCAGTTCGGTAATCAGCCCGGTTCACAAAGTAATGGCGCACAGGAAAATGCACAAAACAGTTCACAACGTTCTGGTCAGTCGCAGGGCCAGGCTACACAACAGAGCCAGCAGAATCAGGCGAATGCCCAATCCAGTGGTCAAGGTATGCAGGCCGGTCAGAGTCAGCAGACGCAGGCAAATAGTCAGGCAGGTGGTCAGGGGATGCAGGGTGCACAGGGCCAAGGTCAGGGTCAGCAAGGTCAATCTGGTGGCCAGGGCATGCAGGCTGGACAGGGAGGAGCGCAAGGTCAGGTGGGCGGTGTATCCGGCAACGAGGTGGGGCCATCCGGTCAATTCGCTAATGCGGGCGGTACACCTCGTAACCTGAACAGCAATCTGAATAACACACTGAACAGCGCACGAGCCGCAATCACTGAACTCAATCAGCGTGGCCGCATTGGCCAGCAGGAAGCGCAGCAGCTACAGGATCTGACCCGTCAGCTTGAATCCATGCGGCTTGGCGCTACCAGTGGTGATGCGGCCAATCGTGCCAGTGCGGAATCGACGGCGCTGGCGCTGGTCGAGCAGCTGGAACTCAAACTGGCACAGGCCAGCGAACGAGCCGGCAAGACCAAACAGACCGTTCGCAGTGCAGTAGCCGAGCCGGTGCCGGCTGATTATGAAGAAGCGGTCGCTGAGTACTATCGCAGGTTGAGCAAGGGCTCAGCTGCGCCTTAGCAACGTCACCGCGCCGCTCAGCAGGCAGAGCAGACCCGGCCATGCCGGGTCACGCACCAGTGCAAACCAGACGATGCCGCTGAACAACAACGCTGAAGCGAGTATGGTCTGATCGCGACGTCTGGCGCTGGCCTTAAGTTCTTTGCGCAACTCTGCGACGCCTTCGGATCTGACAGGTAATCGATAGCGACCTTCAGCAGACTGCATCAAGGCCTGTTGAATCAGAGTAGGCACGGTACGAATGGCTTCGCCGATATCGGGCAGTTGCTGTTTCCATTCACGCAATACGTTGAGCGGACTCATGCGGGCATGCATCCATTCCTGCATGATGGGCCGGGCTGTTTTCCACAGATCCAGATCGGGATACAGTTGTCTGCCCAGCCCCTCTATCTGCAACAGGGTTTTTTGCAGCAGAATCAATTGCGGCTGCACTTCCATGTCGAAGCGCTGCGCGGCTTCAAACAGACGCATCAGCACCTGACCGAAAGAAATTTCCTTCAGCGGCTTGTTGAAGATGGGCTCACATACGGTGCGCACCGCTGATTCCACCTCATCGACGCGCGTGCCCGCAGGCAGCCAGCCGGAATCAATGTGCAATTGTGCGACACGACGGAAGTCGTGATTGAAAAATGCCAGGAAATTCTCGGCGAGATAATGCTGGTCGCGTGGATCAAGTGTTCCCACGATGCCGAAGTCGATAGCGGCATACACGGGATTTTCCGGATCATCGGTCAGCACAAAGATATTGCCGGGATGCATGTCGGCGTGAAAAAAGTTGTGGCGGAATACCTGCGTAAAGAAAATCTCGACGCCACTTTCGGCCAGTCGCTGGATATTAGTGCCCCGCTTGCGCAGTTCATCCATGTCACTGATCTGCACGCCATGCACGCGCTCCATCACCATCACATTGCTGCGGCACAACTCGAAGTAAACCTTCGGTGCATACAGCAGTCTGGAGCCCTGAAAATTGTGCCGCAGCTGTGATGCATTGGCTGCTTCCCGCATCAGATCCAGTTCATCCAGAATGGTTTTCTGATATTCGCGGACAATTTCAACCGGCTTGAGCTTGTGGCCAATGCTCCAGTACTGAATAGCCAGCTCGGCCAGCGCATACAGCACTTCGATATCACGCTCGATCAGGGCGCGAATACCGGGGCGCACTACTTTTACCACCACATCGCTACCGTCCTTGAGTTGTGCGGAATGAACCTGTGCGATGGTTGCGGCCGCGAGGGGTTCGGTATCGAACTGGGCGAATACTTCTGTTACAGATTTTCCCAGCGCCTGTTCTATCAGTTCGCGTGCCTGATTTGCGGGAAATGCAGGTACGCGATCCTGCAATCTGGCGAGTTCGTCTGCGATATCAGCGGGCAACAGGTCGCGTCGGGTGGATAGCGCCTGACCGAACTTCATGAAAATCGGGCCGAGTTCCTGAAGCGCCAGTCGCAGGCGTTCACCGCGTGTACCGGGATGTCTGATATGAAACCAGGCAGCGGGAGAGGCAAGATAGGCAAGTCGCAAGGGACCTGCAAAGCGGGTGCCCTGAACGAATTCATCGACACCATGCCTGACCAGCACACGGTGAATCTGTAACAGACGGGTGAAAACGCGGAACTTCATTATGGGTGCTACTTGTTCTTTGATTTGAGTTCCAGAGTGTTCAGCCGCGCTGCAAATCGCTCGACATCATCACGCAGGGTATCCACATCGCGAATGAATTCTTCGGCTTCAGTCTTGCTGGGAACATCGCGGCCTTCTTCACTCAGATATTCGCCTGCATTCTGCAGGAAAGTATTACCCACGCGGCGGCCAAAGCCCAGCAGGCTGCGTACGGTGGTGCCGACCTGATGTGCGGCAACGTCGCCCACTACACGCGACAGTTCTTCTTCAATATCCGGTCTGGCTTGCTTCAGCAGCTGGCTGAAGCCCTGCGCAACTTCTGCATCTCCTTCCATGCGTACCGAACTGCCGCTCAGAGAAGATGCTGATTCCTTTACGGCTAGATTGAGCAGACCGATCGGCGTACCTGATAACTTTGCATCCGCCGTGGTACTGGCATCACTGCTCAAGTGAATGCGATCTGCTTCGGCACGCAGCAGCAGTTCAAATGGCAGCCCCGTCAGTTGCAGGCGCAGTGATTTTCCGGCAAGCCGCGCGCACAGCGTACGGGCTGCGGAGGAAGCCGCAATGTTGCGATTCAGTGTTGATTCGAGCGCAGTGAGCAGCATGAGATGAGTCTACTTCAATGAACTGCCACTAAAACTTGTAACCACGATGCAGCGCGACAATGCCGCCACTGAGGTTGTGGTAAGAGCATTGTTCAAAACCCGCTTCGCGCAGCATGTTCAGCAGAGTTTCCTGATCGGGAAACTTCCGGATGGATTCAGCCAGATAGCGATAGCTGGCTTCGTCATTGGCCACCATCTTGCCGAGCTTGGGTAGCACGTTGAATGAGTACCAATCATAAACAGGCTTCAAGCCGGGAGCGGTAGGATGTGAAAACTCCAGAATCAGCAATTGGCCGCCCGGCTTCAGCACGCGATACATGGAACGCAGGGCGCGTGCCTTGTCAGTGACATTGCGCAATCCGAACGCGATGGTGACGCAATCAAAACTGTTATCAGCAAACGGCAGGCATTCCGCATTGGCCAGTGACCAGCGCACATTGGTGGCCAGTCCCTTGTCGAGCAGCCGGTCGCGCCCGTTGGACAGCATGGCTTCATTGATGTCGGTATGAATCACCAGTCCCGATGCCCCGACCTGTTCAGCCATGCCGATGCTCAGGTCGCCTGTACCGCCGGCCACATCCAGCGCACGCTGCCCCGGACGCAAGCCAGTCTGTGACAGCGTGAAGCGTTTCCACAGCCGGTGTGTGCCGGCCGACATCAGGTCATTCATGATGTCGTACTTGCCTGCAACCGAGTCGAATACCTGACGTACCTTTCTGGCTTTTTCAGCCAGGGGCACTTCGGTGAAACCGAAATCGGTTTTCTGCTGCGGGTTAGAGTCGGACTGCTGCGGTTCCATGATCTGGCTCGTGCGGGTAAGCCCGTGCATTCTAGCGGGTCGCGGCAGGTTTCGGGCTATGAACTCATACCTCAAATCAGTCCAGCAGCGAGCAGGTGGCCTGCCGGAGCTATTACCTGTGCTAATGGACGCTCTTTGGAATGAGAGTTTCCGTTGAAACCGTCATTAGCCCATAAACCTCACATAACCTCTAACCTTCGACAAATCAGTTACCTAGCAGCTAAAATCATTTGGCCAAAATTTTAATTCGCGACTGTCATTTAATGATGAGGGAATATTTGGAAATGAAGTACCAAGAATCAGGACCTTGTCTGCTGGCGATTGGGCCTAGTTTTGAGTGATCGTCTTCGCTTCTTGCTCGATACTAACGTCCTGCTTCCCCTGCAGGACTCTTTGCTTGTGCTTGAAGAAAATCTTGCCAGCTTTGTTCGGTTGGCGAATAGTGGAGGTCACCAGTTGCTTTATCACCCGGCCACCATGCTTGATATTGAGCGGGATAAAGACAGCCAGCGACGTGCGCGAACACTAAGAAGATTACAGCAGTACACCAAACTAGAAGGCGTGAAATCAAGCCCTAGAAATTCTGCTGAAACATCAGAAAACGACGCATGTGATAACGATATTCTCTATGCATTGGAATGCTCAGCCGTACATGCTTTAGTCACCGAAGACAAAGGCATCCATACCAAAGCGAGGCAAGCCGGGCTTGGTCATAAGGTTTATAACATCCAAACGGCGGAGGACTGGCTTCGGCGTTTAGATGAGCCGGCAGCAGTCTGTCTTCCGAATATTGAGGATGTGCCCATGTACAGCCTTACCACGCAATTGAATTCTCCGTTTTTCGATAGCTTGCGTAGCAGCTATAACGCTCCAGATCATTGTTTTGATGATTGGTTCCGTGAAAAAGCGCAGACGGGACGTAAGGCGTGGATCGCACGATCAAACAGAGGCACGGTTGAGGCAATCTGTATTTACGCAATACAGAAGAACGAAGTAATAAATAACGATAATGAACTTCTTACAGGGCTTGCGCTTAAGCTATGTACGTTCAAAGTGGGTGAGCAAATTCGTGGCAAAAAGATTGGCGAACTCTTCCTAAAGGCTGCATTCCGGTTCGCAACAGAAAACAGATGTGAGAATATTTTCGTTCATACAAATCAGGATCAGGTTTACTTGTTAAGTTTGCTCGAAGACTTCGGTTTTAAGCAACGCGGGAAATATAAACAAGACATCATGTTGGTAAAGGCACATCCCATATCACCGCCTGAAAGCGACCTTTCAGCCCTTGACTATGCAAAATTATATTTTCCTCATTATCGAAGCGATGACAGTGTCCAGAAATTTCTGGTGCCAATAAAACCAAAGTACCATGAAATCCTATTTCCTGACCTGTTGCAACAAGTGCAATTATTCGGAGGTGGCTCGACGGCTGGAAATGCAATAAAGCAAGCATATTTATGTAAGGCACAAACAAGCCAAGTAAAATCTGGCGACGTCGTGCTGTTTTACAGAACAGGTGACGATAAGGCTGTGACTTCTGTGGGTATTGTAGAGCGATATGAGCTGCATCAAGGTGCAGCAAATATAATGCAGCTAGTGAGTCGAAGAACTGTTTATAGTTATCGAGAAATTGAGGCTATGGCCGACACGCCTACTAAGGTGATGCTGTTCCGACTTGCAATACACCTTGTTACCCCCGTTAAGTATTTAAACCTGAAAAACGAAGGTATCGTGTCAGGCCCTATCCAATCCATAACAAAGATTTCAGATGACTCATATTTCAAATTACTTACACTCTCCGGTCGGTAGCACGATATTGCTTTCCGTCAAGCCAAAGTACGCTGATCTCATCATTGCGGGAAGCAAGCGCGTTGAGCTGCGCCGTGCAATTCCAGCGAACTCTGTTGGAGCTATAGTTATCTACTCATCGTCACCCGTACAGGAAATTGTTGCGATGGTTGATGTGAAAGATACAATTGAAGCGGATCTGTCGGATCTATGGATGCTCGCTAAGAATAATGGTGGCGGATTAACTAAGACAGAGCTGCAAGACTACTTCCGAGGAAAGACAACCGGCTACGCTATGCTTCTGGAGAATGTACGAATTTTTGAAAAACCTGTTAATCCACGCCGCCTAATAAATGGATTTACATCACCGCAATCCTTTAGGTACTTAGCCGCAAAGGAGTTGAAAAAACTGGAAAAGCTGCTCAAGGTGGGTGCTCGTAAATGAGCGTGATTTTTCTTGCCGGCGTGCATGGCGTTGGTAAGGGGTTTCTAGGTATTCCAGTGGCTAGACGGCTTGGTATTGATCACTTCACTGCAAGCCAACTTATTCGAGAGGAGCGGGGTCAAATTTCATGGGACGAAGATAAGCGAACTGCGGAAGTTGAAATCAATCAACTGGCGTTAATCCGAGCTGTCAATCAGAAGCGTGAGTCCGGTAAGGATATATTGCTTGATGGCCACTTTGTCTTGCGCGCAATCAATGGCGGACGAACAAGGGTGCCAAGTAATGTTTTTGCTCAGCTAAGGCTGGTCGGTGCTGTGGTTCTAAAGGAAGATGCAAATATTATTTCAAGGAGACTTGCGGCAAGGGATGGTGCTGTGGCTGATGTAAATGAAATTGAAGATCTCGCTGCGGAGGAGTTGTTACATGCAGAGATTGTGTGTCAACAGCTTCATGTCCCACTAGCCATCATTAACTCTCCAAACGAGGCATCTCTTGTGGGTGCTATTACTAAATTTCTTTCGCGTTGAATTTATTCATTAAGCTCCTAGTTCATAACGCAAAGACGTTTCACTTTGGAGCATCTTATTCTTGGCTCCAAGATCGTGCAGATACGTCTTACTCTGCTAATCATCAAACCTTAGTGGGATAAGTAATCCCCAGATCGTTCAGGCGATCCAGATACTGCTGCCATTTCTGCGCATGTGTACTACCCAGTTCGTGCAGATAACTCCAGGTGTACAGGCCGGAATCATGGCCATCATCGAACACGATGCGCAGGGCATAGTGTCCGGTGGGTTCCAGTGACTTGATGCCCACCGTGTGCTTGCCCAGTTGCAGGGTTTCCTGTCCGGGGCCGTGACCCCGCACTTCAGCTGAAGGTGAGTACACGCGCAGGTATTCAAAGGGCAGTTCAAAACTGCTGCCATCATCAAAGGTGATGGCGAGCAATCTTGATTGGGTGCGGAGCTTGATGGCAGTGGGATGGGGCATGGACGATCAACAGGCAATGTGAGTGTGGGTGGAAAATAATAGAGCAATCACGTCGCTATGCTTTTCTGCGCGAGCGTGGATGCGTGGCATCATAAACTTTGGCGAGATGCTGGAAATCGAGATGTGTGTAAACCTGCGTAGTGGAAATGTTGGCGTGACCCAGCAGTTCCTGCACGCCGCGCAGATCCTGACTCGACTCCAGCAGGTGTGAAGCGAACGAATGACGGAACATGTGTGGATGCACATGCTGGCCCAGACCCTGCTGTTTTGCCCGGGCTGCTACACGCAGTTGAATGGCGCGTGGTGTCAGGCGCTTGCCCTGCTGGCTGATGAATACGGCATCTTGCTCGCCTTTCACCAGCAGGCTGCGTTCCTGTAACCACTCCTGCAGAGCCGTGAGCGCATACCGGCCGATTGGCAGCAGGCGCGTCTTGCTGCCTTTGCCCAGCACGCGCACGGTGCGGTCGGCCAGATCAACATCGCTGAGGTTCAGCCCTGCCAGTTCCGACAGACGCAGGCCGCTGGAATAGAACAGTTCCATGATGGCCTTGTCCCGCTTGTCCAGTTCGGCATCAGCACGAAACGTGAGCAGTTGCGTCATCTGATCGGCATCCAGTGTGGTCGGCAATCGCCTGGCTGCTTTCGGCGCGCGCACCGCCAGTGCCGGATTGGATTTCAACTGGGATTCACGCATCAGATAGTTGAAGAAACTGCGCAAGGTCGACAGGCGCCGCTGGATGCTGCGCGGCGCAATACCGCGTCGATGTTCGGCAGCGGCAAACTGACGGATATGCTGATTATCAATGTGATGCCAGTGTTCAAGTGCGTGCTGACTGCGCCATGTATTGAACTCGGCCAGGTCATGCGCATACGCACTACCTGTGTGTACAGACAAACGTCGCTCACTGTGCAGATGTGTGAGAAACCGTTTGATCCAGAGTTCGGTGGAATCGGTCATCTGATCGGGCAAAGTGTTTGCAGCCAGCGTCCAGGTTCCAGAAACATATCGTCAGTTCAGCGCGCAACCGGATTTAATTGAGCAGGCGCGACTTACAACGCGCCCACTGCCGCACTGACCAGTTCACCGATGCGGCTCAGGAAGTCTGTGCTCATGCTCGACTGAAACCGTCCGGTTTCATTGCTGCCGATCGCAAGCAGGCCATACTCTGCACCGTTACCCAGTGGCACCAGCGCGGCGGAACCAATTTCCGAAGCATCATTGCCAAAGAGGTATTCGCGCTGTGAATCACGAATCTGACCGCAGCGCGGCTTGTTGGATTCAAAGAAGGTTTCGAAGGGTTTCAGTTCACCTGCACTGCGATCAATCAGTCGCAGATGACGTGACATCAGGCGCGACAGTTCCGGTACATCGCTGCGCAGGCAGATCATGATCCAGTGACTGGCACCAAAGTCTTCGCGCAGGGAGGCTTCCAGTGCTTCGAGCACCTGTGCTGCGCCATGCGCACCCACCAGACGACATGCCAGCTTGTGAATCTTGTCTGACAGCGCGTCATTGGATTGAGCGATGCTGACAAACTCGCGGATCTTGGCTTCCAGCTGCTGGTTCTTGTCACGTAACGCCTGTACCTGACGTTCCACCAGCGACACGGTCTGCGCGCCGCGCTCGTGTGGAATACGCAGACGGATCAGCAGCCCGGGATTGCGTTCAAAGAAGTCCGGATGGCGGGTCAGAAAATCCACCAGCGCCTGTTCAGAGAGGGTGGTTTGTTCCAGATCGCTGGTGTTGGGTTGTGTCATGGTGACGAGCGCTGCTTAAAATTCACGTGATGATAAGGGATCAGATCGAAACCTGACCGGTATAAACAGTAACAGCCGGTCCGGTCATCCACAGATGAGCGCCGGGGCCGGCCCAGCGGATCAGCAGAGTACCGCCGGGCAGTTGAACTCGCACGCTTTCTTCCAGCAGACCGAGTTTGCGTCCCACGGCCATCGCTGCGCAGGCGCCGGTGCCGCAGGCCTGCGTTTCGCCCGCACCGCGCTCAAATACACGCAGGTTGATCTGCTCACGACTTACGACCTGCATGAAGCCGACATTTACATGCTGCGGAAAACGCGGATGTGCTTCCAGAGCGGGGCCCAGACGGGCCACATCAGCCGTGGCGACATCCGTTACCTGTAATACGGCGTGCGGATTGCCCATGGAAACTGCGCTGATTTGCAATGTTTCGCCCGCTGCTTCAATCGGGTAATAGTCAGCCTGCTCATCCGCCGTAAACGGCAGGGCAGCGGGAGCAAAATCCGGTATGCCCATGTCGATGGCCACCTGACCATCCGGGAGGAGTTCGGCATTGACCATTCCACCGGGACAATCCATATGCAATGTATGACGACCGCGTTGCTGTGCGACCAGACTGGCGACGCAGCGTGCGCCGTTCCCGCACTGTTCGACTTCCGATCCATCTGCGTTGAAAATCCGGTAGAACAGATCGGTATTGGCCTGCTGCGGCGGCTGGATCACCAGCGCCTGATCGAAGCCGATGCCGGTACGCCGGTCAGCCAGCGCGCGCAGCTGGGCAGAACTGGGCAAGCTGGTTTCACTGGCTTCAAACACGATAAAGTCATTGCCGAGGCCATGCATCTTGGTAAAGCTGAGTTGCATGGTTAAAGGATACCAGCTTGCGTCACTGATCTGGCGACCTCTCGCAATACATGGACAATTGCCGCAAGGCCATTTAACTTACCCGTTTTGCCGCTGGCGTTGAGCAGCGGTACGGCACAGACAATTGATAAAGAGGTGGATAGCGATGCGTCACGTCATGGTGATGAATGCCAAGGGCGGTTGTGGCAAAACCACACTGGCGACCAATGTGGCTGCGCATTTTGCACAGCAGGGGTACAAGGTGGTGCTGGCGGACTACGATCCACAGCGCAGCAGTCTGGACTGGCTGGAAATGCGTCCCGAAGATTTGCCCAAAATCACCGGCGTGGCCGCGTATGACGATGGCCTGCGCAATGTACCCCGCGACACCGAAGTGGTTGTGATCGACGCCCCGGCCCGCACGCATGGTTCGGAAATGAACGAACTCGTGCGCCGTGCCGAAACCATTCTCGTGCCGGTTGTGCCATCTCCCATCGACATGAAAGCCGCTGCTCACTTCATGGCTGAGATTCAGGAATTAGGCAGAGTGCAGCGCGATCAGGCACGTCTGGCCGTGGTGGCCAACCGCGTGCGTGAAAACACACTGGCATTCGAATCACTGGATAAATATCTGGGCAAACTGAAGGTGCCTTACCTCAGTGCCCTGCGCCAGTCCACCAATTACCTGCGTGCCTATCAGCGCGGCATGGGCGTGCTGGAGCTGCCTGAATATCTTGCCTGGCCGGACTGGCAGCAGTGGGAGCCGATTACGAAGTGGCTGGATAGCAAAAAAAGCCAGCCAGCCTGAGTTCAAAGAAAAGGCGCAATCGAAAGATTGCGCCTTTTTTGGTGGCAAGCGTGGGTAAAAATTCTCGGCTGATCTTTCAGAATTAATGGATTTGATATGAAGTTTATAGCATCAGTTTTAATTTTTTCTATCACGTTTCAGTTGTGCGGTTGTGTTATGACTTCTTCTGTGAACGACCTGCACCGTTTTGATTCGCCGGATTTATCTGCACAGCTTTTTCTTCCGTTGAATGAGTCTGCAGATGAATAAGGAAGAATCGCTTCTAGTGGCTAGTCAGGTATGTGCTCTTAAAGGTGAATATAGAGCTGAATTAGCTCAAATCAATTCATACGATTGCACAAAGCATAATGATTGTTCAGAGTTGCTAAGGGATATTTTTGCATACAAGTGCGAAAATCCTAGGGGCTGTGGTGATGAGGAAATTACTTACAGATGCATCAAAGAAGATCTAACGAATTAAATTTCCCCTAGTAGATTTGGATGAAATCTCAGTATGCTGATTTCTGAATGCTGGGATTGTGCTTCACTGTATCCCAGCCTAATCTCGGGTGTTGCCGACCTGCGTGATCCCTTTTCGCAAGAAGCACTGAATGCAGGGTTGGATGGCCACGAACATCGAAGTGCAACTCAAGGAGATGTGCAGTGATTGAGCGTGTGGAACGAAAATATGATTCGATTGTATTTTTGATGCTGATAGCAGTAGTTGCAGTTGCACTCAACTATCCGGGCTACCTTGTTGCGAAGACGGCATTAGTGCACCGTGTTGCCGATCCTATTCTCTTGCTGATAGGACTAATTGGAAGCGTTCTGCAGATCAGGGCTCTTCGTATGTTAGGGTGGTTAGCAATTGCGTGGTTTTATCCAGTCATTCTTTTTTCCGTGCCCAATTTTGACCATATGGATACGACGTTTATGGGTTTTCCTGCCTTTTGGAGGTTGGCCACAATCTTGATTCTATCTGCTGCTCTTGTTGTGTCATACAAACGGTTGGCATGTGGAAAATGACAGTGGTGCACCCTATTTAGTATTACGTGAAAAGGTGAAAGCGGCCCTACGTGATTATCTGTTTGTGATTCATGGCTGTGTGGTGATGTCGGATCACTAGCATTGCTTTTGGGAATTGGCGGCCGACGATGCGGATTTTGCAATACGCTTGCTGTCAGCGCCGGTGTGATCAGTCAGGGCTACAATGTAAGCATCAGGGCATTAACAGCATTCTGGTGTCTAAGGTTTTCGCGATGCCTTCAGGCTTTCAAGAATGCCCTGTTCAATGTTGCTATAACGGAGTTGCAGACCGAACTCACGCAGCAGTCGTGAATTATCGATGCGTCTCGATTCAGTCAGATAAGAAAGATATTCCGGGCTGAAGCTGAGCTGTGCTTCATCGAGCGGTATTTCTCTGGGTTCATCTATTCCTGCCAGTCGTGCAACGCTGCGCAGGTATTCGGTCATGGTGATGCTGTTGCCATCACTGACGTTATAGATGCCGCTGATCTGCGTATTCATCGCTGCGGTGAAACAGATCTCCACCAGGTCATCGACATGAATGCGATTGATGATGGGAGCGTGTTCCTGACAGATCACAGGTTCACCCGAACGGAGTCGTTCCAGTGGCAGGCGATCAGGGCCATAGATGGCCGGTACCCGTAACACCACGCGGCGCACATTGTTTTCGGTGCACCATACCCGTGAAATGTGTTCGGCATCCATGCGGCGCTTGGCGCGCGAGGTGTGCGGATTGACCGGGCAGGATTCATCGACACGCGCGCCGCCGGTATCGCCATACACGCCGGTGGTGCTGATCTGGATGAAGCACTGCGGTATCTCGGGCAGCACAGTCAGGAAGCGATGCAGACGGGTATCACTCTCGCCCTCAGCAGGCGGTGGTGCAAAGTAAAACAGCACACTGTTGCGGCTCCACACCGGCAATAACTGTTTGCGAGTGAACTTGTCGAGATCCAGCACGATAGGTTCGATACCTGCGCTTTGCAGATCCTGCACATGCCGGGTGCTACGCACCAGCCCATACAGGTGAGGTGCGGTTTCCGGTTGCGAAGCGAAGTAATGATTGAAGCGCATGCCCAGGCGACGACCCAGGTAGCCACAGCCAACAATGAAAATCGGAGTAGTCGTGTTCACTTAACTCCGGAGAATCCCGTTGAGGGTATGACAGTCATTTATGAGTTGCGTCGATGGCGATGCAGACTAACTGCGCCGTTCCTGACCATGACGACGCTCGACATTCCGCAGTGCGCGCAGTCGTGTCAGGCTGTGCTTGCGACCGACCGCCAGCATCAATGCCGAGTTCAATAGCTTGAATGCTGTCTCGCGTTCGCCGCTGAGTTCAAGCAGGCTGGCCAGCATCTGATAGGTTTCCAGTCGTGGCTGTGCGCCCAGGCTGGCTTCAAGATAACTGCGGGCCTTGCCATACAGTTCATTACGGATGCAGCAGCGTGCACAGGTCATCAGCAGAATGGCATTCTGTGGATGTGCGCTGAGCCATTTTTCCATTGTGTGCAGCAGGTGCAATGGATCGGGTAAGGTGCATTCGTCATTGGCGAGTTCGCCATAGGCCATCACGGCGGTTTCGGCCCATTGCTCATCCAGTAATTCGCGCAGGGTTTTTTCTGCCAGTGTCCATGCCCGGCATTGCATTGCACACTGAGCATAGGTCACAACAACATCGGCACGCTTGCTCACCGACTTCGGTACTTCGCGCCACACCTGTTCGAGATTCTGTAGTTGTCCTTCTGCACCAGCAGCCTTCAGCCGATCCAGATGCACCTGTGCCAGCACCGCATCGACGGCTTCGCTTTCAACGCCGCTGCTGTTGCGTAATTTCGGTTCCAGCTGCTTGAGCTTCTGCCAGTTACCCTGCTGGCGATAGATGCGCGCCAGCAGGGTCAGGCCGCGCGTGTTCTGGTCGCCCGTGGCATCCAGCTGCTCAAGCACTGTCAACGCTGCATCCAGCTGATTGTGACGCAACAGCATTTCAGCCCGGGTAATGTGCACCGCTGCGCGTTCATCTGGGGCTACATCCAGTGCCTTGGTCAGCCATTCATCACGACGTTGATAAGCTCCTTGTAATTCTGCAGCACGGGCGGCCGCAAGATAATGAACCATCGGATAGGCCGAGCCGTAGGCTGAGCGCGTCAGCGATTGTTCCGACTTACTCCATTCGCCGGCAGATAATTCGATCAGGCCTCTGGCCAGTTGTTGCTGACTGCGCTCACGCTGTGCCGTCACTCGCGCTGCTGCATTGCGGGTGCGGGCACGATACAGGCGTGCACAAAGATGCAGGACAAAATAAACGAGCAGCAACAGCATCACTGCTACCGGCAGCGACATTTCAATGAGGTAACCATGCAGGCTGAGCGTGACTCTGCCGGGGTCATCCAGTAGGAAGCTGGCGAGCAGCGTACCCGCGAGCAGTGCCAGCGCGAGGTAGATGCCGCGTTTCATGGTTTCTGCTGGCTCTGTCCGTAAGTTGCAGCAGGCAGGCCACGTTCTAGCGCGCGGATGCTGTTGTCCAGATCAGGCAATGCCGGTGCAATGTTGAGCTGGGCCAGTTGCTGCAACAGGCGTTGCAGGTTTTTGACGGCTGCATGCTGGGTATCAAGCACGACGGGCAGAGTGGTCTGCGCCTGATTCAACATGGCGAGGTAAGTGGGTTGGTCCTGAGCACGGATCGCCAATGCAGCCTGTGTGAGCAGGGTTTGCAGCTGTGTCTGTCCAAGCAATTGTGCACCGCCACTGAGTGCGGGGGTGCTGTCGGTATGAACGTTGATCAATGAACTCAACGCTCGTCGAAATTTTACCCATGCCAGATCAATGCCGGACTCAGGCAAAGGTTCACCATCGTCCTGATTACCGCTGGATTGCTGTCGCAGTGGCAGTTGCGGAATCTGCTGGGCGGCCTGTGCCAGTTGTTGCTGAGTGCGTGCATAGAGCGCGAAGGGCAGGGCATTGAGTTGTTGCAGATGCTGGCTTACCTGCTGCTGGATGGCTGAAGTTTCCTTGTCATTTCCCAGCGCTGTGAGTGCGGCGGTCAGAGTCTGTATCGCGCTGGCTGGGTCGTGTCCGAGTTGCAGCTGATCCTGAGCCAGTCGCAACAGATGCACTGCTTCAATCTTTGCCCATTGCTGTTTGGCGGTGGTTACGCCCTCGCGCAGTCCCCCAAGTTGCTCATGCACTACGCCGAGTTCAGTCTGTAACTGACTCAGCTGCGTGCGGGTAATCTGCTGGGTCTTGAGCAGTTCATCAAGTTGCGTGCGTAGCTGGGCATTGTTGTCCTGAAGAACATGGGTATCTGTCTGGAGGGTGGCAATACGTGCGCGCAATATATCCACACGCAGCAGTGCATAGGCCAGACCCAGCAGTGCAAGGACGCTTACCACAACCAATGCAGTGCGGTTGGTAGCGCGTGGAGAACTGGAACTGTAGTCAGACTTGGCCATGCAGCAGGTATTCAGCCGGTTAGTTGTGGGTGGTATAAAGCAGAATGAATTTATCTTATCAGCTCGCTGCGGGCTCGGGTGTGCCAGCGTGTCAGTGATGAGATGAATGAGGATTGTTCCGGGCTGTCTGCCAGTACACACTCGCCCTGCCATCCCAGGTCACGAGCGGCCTGAGCAATGCGCGAACTGCCGGCAAGCATTCCAGCGTGTCCGGCGACCAGGCAATTGCCCATCAAACCATGCAAGGCATGCACGATTTCAACACTGGTCAGCGTGACAATATCAATCAGACCGTCATTCATCTGTTGCTGAATCAGGTTCAACTGAGCTGTTTCTGGCTGGACCGGTGCTCGTTGATAAACTTCCAGCACATCAACCTGGCTGCCGCGAGCGATCAATGTGTCACGCAACAACTCCCGGCCGCCAGTGCCTCTGACGATCAATACCCGTGCGGGAGGTGTCTGCAGTAAGGGGTGGTTCAGCAAGGCTTCACTGCTGGCCGACAGTTCGGGTGTGACATCCACCTGATGCCCTGAACTGATCAGAGCTTGTGCGGTGCTGGTGCCCACTGCTGCAATGCGTGCCTGTGGCTGGGCAGCCAGAATAGCCTGACCATGATGAACCGCATTGCTGCTGATGAAAATCAGCAGGTCATAGCGTTGCCCGGGTAGCTGGCATTCACGACTGATGATTTCAATGACAGGCAACAGCGTCACCTGTGCGCCCAGTGCGATCAGCCGGTTATTCAGGGACGCAGATTGCAGGGCGGGACGAGTCACCAGAATACTCAGCCCGCTCAGTGGCGGTATGAGATAGGGAATCATTGCAACTGCGCCAGTAATTGCGCAGCACCCAGATTCAGGACACGCGCAGCCAGTTGCTCGCCCAGTGCTTCAGGTGCATCACGCAAGCCCTGTGCATGTTCCCGTATCACCTGCTGACCATCCGGTGCTGCAACCAGACCTGCAAGGTGCAATTGATCACCGTGAAGTGTGGCATAGGCTGCAATGGGTGCCTGACAGCTGCCTTCAAGGCGTGCAGTAAAGGCGCGCTCTGCACGTACACAATCTTCTGAATGACGGTCACTGAGTGCTGCGCACAGCGCGCGGGTTTGCGAATCATTCAGCCGGCATTCAATACCGACCACACCCTGACCGGCGGCGGGAATGGAAAGCTGTACATCCAGATGTTCAGAGATGCGGGCCGCCAGTTCCAGTCTGTTCAGGCCGGCGCTGGCCAGTACGATGGCGTCGTAATGATTTTCATCAAGCTTGCGCAGACGCGTTTCAACATTGCCGCGCAAGGGCAGGATGGTCAGATCAGGGCGCAACGCAAGCAACTGACTCTGTCTGCGCAGACTTGCTGTACCGACTCTGGCGCCGTGCGGCAGGTCTGCAAATCGCTTGAAGCGATTGGAGACAAATGCATCGCGGGGATCGGCGCGCGTCAGCATACAGGTCAGGGTGAGTGCATCCGGTAATACACTGGGCACGTCCTTCATGGAATGCACAGCGATGTCTGCCTGATCATTCAACAGGGCCCATTCCAGTTCCTTGACGAACAGTCCCTTGCCGCCTACCTGTGCAAGCGTGCGATCCAGTACCTGATCGCCGGTGGTTGTCATGGGCACCAGCACAATTTCAATTCCCGGATGTGCCTGACGCAGCAGGGCGGCAACATGTTCCGCCTGCCATAGAGCAAGTCGGCTTTCACGAGTGGCAATACGTAATCTGGTCATCGGAGTAATGTCGGTCAGGAGTTGGAATCGGTGGATGAAGAGGCTGCCGCACTGGTGCGTTGCGCTTCGAGTGCGAACTGGATCAGGGCGACGGCAAGTGCCAATACCACCGGGCCCATGAACAGGCCGATCGCGCCGAATGCACTGACCCCACCCAGCACCCCGATGAATACAGTCAGGGTAGACACCTCGGCACGACCTGAGATCAGCAAGGGTTTCAGAAAATTATCAATCATCGACACCAGCAGTGCGCCCCATACCAGCATGAATACTGCTGCGATCCAGCGATCCTGCACAGCCAGTATGACCACGGCGGGTAACCAGATCAGGGCGGTGCCTGCGAAAGGTAGCAGTGCCAGCAGGGCCGCAAGCACGCCGAAGACCAGCGGTGAAGGCAGGCTCACTATCAGGAACGCGATGCCTACCAGTGCCCCTTGTATCAGTGCAGTCAGGCCCGTGCCGAATACCACTGCACGGGTCACGGCCGCCAGATGAACAAACAATGCGTTGCGTTTTTCTGCAGGCATCGGGATCAAGTCACGCGTGCCGCGTAACATGCTGGTGCCATCGCGAATAAAAAAGTACATCAGGAACACGGTCAGGCACAGACCGGCGACGGTGCCCAGTGCGCCGAGAAACAGCTGGCCACTCAGATTCGCCAGCAATTGCAGCAGAGAATGAGTAGCTTCACCGGCCCAGTCGCGTAATTGCACGGTGCTGATGCCAAGCGTCTGATGCAGCCAGTGCCAAAGACCTTGTAACTGCGGATGCTGGGTAAGCTGTTGCAGGCCATCATGTGCCTGATTGCCGAGAAAGCCTTGCAGGTACTGCAACAGACTACTGGCCTGATATATAAAGGCGCCGCCCAGTGCAGCCAGCGGCCCGGCCAGTGCAAGTAAGGCAGCAATTGTCAGCAGCAGAGCGGAATGATCGGCGCGATTACGGAGCTTGCGGGTCAGGCGGATGTGAGTGGGCCCCAGCAGGAAGGCAAAGAAAATAGCCCACAGCAAGGGTCCCAGAAACGGTTCGATGATGCGATAGCAGGCCAGACCCAGCAATAACACCGTACTCACCGCAAACATGCGGGAGTAAAAGTGATCTGAAGCGGGTGTGGTGTCTGGCGTCGGGTGATCCATGGCCCTGAAATGCATGAACAGGAATAGGGGTGAATGGTAGCCGCTACCGTAGAGTTACGCATTGCTAACTGGGTCATAACTGTCTGAACATCCTCACTTGATGGTGGTGACAATGCGGCATACCATCAAAATGAATTTCCCGAATGCATCAGCGAGGCATCATGTCTGAACAACCCGGAACCGCCAAATTGCTGGAAACGCTGCAATCCGTAGTGCGTGATGCGGAAGCGTTGCTGCAGGCTACTGCATCGCAGACAGGCGAGCGGATTGATGCAATCCGTAGCCGGGCAGAAGAGTCATTGCACCATGCAAAAAAGCGTCTGGGAGACATCGAAGAAGAAGCCATCCAGGGAGTGCGTGAGGCTGCCGAATCGACGCAGGACTACGTCAGAAAAAATCCCTGGCAATCACTTGGTATCGCAGCCGGAGTCGGTTTGCTGATCGGCCTGTTGCTGCGTCGTCGCGACTAACTCCCATGATGCAAGACGAGCCAAAGTCCAGCAACGGACCGATCAGTAGCCTGTTGCAGTCCCTTACTCAGCTGGTGGCTACGCTGGTCACTATGGCTCAGACCCGTCTGGAGTTACTGACCACCGAGTTGCAGGAAGAAATTCAGCGCGCTGCATCGATGCTGTTCTGGGCCTTTGTTGCATTGTTTACCGCAGGCATGGGGCTGTTCATGCTGGCACTGGCCATCATATTTGCCTGCTGGGATACCCATCGAATTCTTGCTTCTGTACTGGTGACGCTGGTGTTTTTCTGCATTGCTGCATTCGCTGTCATGTATCTGCGCAAACAGATGAACAGTCGCCCCCGCATGCTGGATGCCACACTCAGTGAACTGGCGCGTGACAGGCAACGACTGGACGAGCGCGTGCGGAGGCCGCTGTGAAGCCGCAGGCGCAAGGTATGTCGCGGCGTGCGGAATTACAGGCACGCTGTGAAGCGCAACGGGCTTTGCTCGCCGATCATCTGTATGAAATCGAACACCGCCTGCAGGGCGGTGACAGAGCATTAGCAGTCATCAGCAGGGTGATTTCCCGGCCTGCATTGCTGGCGAGCGGTGCGGCAATGTTGCTGGCGCTTGGGCGTGGTGGCTGGTGGTCGAGGCTCAGCCGTGGCGTGGTGCTATTTGCAACTGCGCGTCGTGCTTATCAGCTGTTCAAAAAGCAGTAGCTTCCTGCTCGCGTCGTTAAGTTACTCATTCAGTACTCACTGAATCTATATTTATTACAGCGAATAAACGCACCAGATGCCTGTGTGGTGGACATCTGGTGCGCACTTCCCTGGTTCAGCGTCAGTGTTACTTGCTGAAGCTTGCTACGACTGAGCTGTCCTTAGTCAAGGTAATGTTGCAGACAGGACTGGTGCCTGTGCAGGCTCCACTCCAGCCTAGGAACGCCAGCCCTGCTGGTGGGGTTGCGGTCAGCGTAATCAGGCTGTTGGCAGCGAAGTTGGCTGAGCAGTTGCTGCCGCAGTTGATGCCGGGCAGATTGCTCAGCACTGTGCCGGCGTTGGATCGGCCAACTGAGACTTTGAATTGGCTGCCACCACCGCCACCACCGCCACCACCGCCAGCAGCAACTGTAGTGAACAGAGCGGTTACAGTCTTTTCAGCACCCATGGAAACCGTACAGGTTGTAAGGTTACCGGCACAGGCGCCACCCCAGGATGTGAAGGCACTGCCGGAATTGGCTTTGGCTGTCAGCGTAACAGTTGCACCCTGTGCATACACGCCATAGCACTTGTTGCCACAGCTGAATACCTTGTCTGCTGAAGAAACACTGCCGCCACCCGTGACGCTGACGGTGAGAGCGTTCACATCAAGATTGGCAGCTGCGTTCTGTGCACCAATGGCGTCACCGAGTTCGCCTGGACTTGGTGCAGTGCAGGTGAGATCGGCACAGAGTGCTTCGTGGGTGATCGCGTCATAGACACCGGCGTACTGGTAATACTCGTAACGACGCACAACAGCATGATTACCATTGCCTACGCCACCCTGATTGGCCAGTTTGCCGCGACGGCGCTGTGCGCCACCATCAGCTGGATCGGCCTGAAGTAATGACCAGCTGGTTTCAACCTGTGCGGCGTTTTCAGGCACAACGGCATGGTTGTCGCCGACCAGCTCGTTTAGGTCTACTTTCCCTTGTTGTTCTACTTTGTAGACCTTGACCCACTGAGCATCACCAAACCGGGCTGGAGGTGCCGGAGGAGCCTGTACTTCCGCAACGACCACTGGCGCGAGTCCCGGGTTAGCGGGCGGGATTGCAGTCCACACTGGTGCCGGAAGGTTCACGTACTTGCTGTTCGGAATCAGCGTGCCGTGGTTGTTGGGGTCGTCCACCAGCCAGTAGTAGTTGATCTGAGTCGGATTCACGTAAGCGGTGCTGATACCGAAGTGTTCGCAGCCGGCTGTTGCGTAGGTGCCCGGCATGCCGATAGTCCAGCAGGAATCACCGGGTACGGATGTAAGTGTGGCGGGCACTCCTGTCTGGGTGGAATACTGACCCGTTGCCGGATCGTAGTTTGCCGCCCAGCGCACGCGCACACCGCCGGGAAAGTCGGTCGCTGTGCCGACGCCATAACGGATCACGTTCAGGTTGGGAAAATTGGAAGGGAAGATGCGGGTCAGCTGCGATTTGCTGACGCCGTATACCTCCATCTCGAATCCGTACACCGTGCCACCGGTGTTATTCAGTACGTCAAAGTTCTGGTAGCTGCCAGCCATGACGATTGATTGCGCGCCTGCCACGTGTGGCGCGAGCGCCCAACTCGCTGCGAGGAGCACTGCTGCTCCCAGTCTGCGGCAGGACCGCAGCCCCCATTCAGATGAAATCATGTCCACTCCTGATGCGCTATTGCGCAAATGACGATCGTGAATCCCGGCGAACCGGGCAACAGCAAGTGCTGTATATGGTAAAAATTAGACCAAATAGGTACATTGTGCAAGGGGCTCGTCCCAAAATCCCAAAATCGCCAGCAACTTGGTTAGCTGTAAGCCGTCTGAAATGGCATGCGAAATCCAGTCTTAGCCTCAGCGCTTACTCAACTGGAGGCACTGTTTGGGTTATGTAAAAAAGACAGATCAAGAGGGGCTGTCTTTGCGACAGCTAGGGAGTGCACGGTCCATTCATCCGGTTGTTCCTTGTGCAGCCGAGACCGTTTAATTCACCTCATTTCAGAGGTGCACTAATGAATGGGCAGATGTGACTAAGCGCATTCGGCTGGCGACGCAGTGACGACAGTCGCTGATGCAGATGCATCCCGATGAAGGCCGGTTCTGGCGCATGTATTCAACAGGAAAAGTAAATGCGCTGGTTAGCGCAGCAGTTCAAGCTGATGCAGGCAGTGTGTTACCTGTCTTATTCACCCCGCAACCTTTTCAGCACCGCTGCGCTGTGCCGGCGACTGATAGGTAACACTTCATCGCTGTCACGCAGTATGGCTTTGTACTGTCCTTCTGCGTCACGTTCCACACTGGCAATGGATCGTTCAGCAACCAGCGTATTGCGGTGGATACGAACAAAGCGGTCTTCAAATTCAATACTCAGGTCCTTGAGTGATTCATCGATCAGGTCTGTGCCCTTGCTGTGATGAACGGTGATGTATTTCTGCTCAGCGATGAAATAGCGTATTTCTGATAACGGAATCAGTCGCAGTTGTTCACCCAGTCTGGCGCAGATGTGCTCGCGCGTATTGTTGACCGGGGCCCGGTTCCTGAGATGTTGCAGACGCGCAGATGATAATCGTGCGGCGTGATGCAGTGCCCGTTCCAGCTTTTCCCTGCGGATTGGTTTCAGCAGGTAGCCGATGGCTTCAGCTTCAAATGCTTCCAGTGCATGGTCATCAAATGCTGTAGTGAAAATGACTGCAGGTGGTGCAGCAAGCGTGTTGAGATGCTGGGCGACTTCAATGCCTGTCAGGCCGGGCATGCGCACATCCAGCAGTAAAACATCGGGCTGTAGTTGCTGACAAAGCTGTAGCGCCTGCTCACCATCAGACGCCTGGCCGATCAATTCGCAGTCAGTCAATTCCCCCAGCAGTCGTTGCAGGCGTTCGCGCGCTGGAGTTTCATCATCCACGATCAGAATACGCATGCGTGTTTGCTCATCTGGCCTGCTCATGCCGATCCTGGAAAGGGAAACGCAGTACCACACGATAGCAAGCCGCTTCCTTGAGCAGTTCGACCTGCGCACGGCCCGGCCAGGCAAGATCCAGACGCTGCCGGATATTATCGAGTGCGATGCCGTTTCCTGCGTGCTTTAACTGATTGTGCATCTCGGGCATGGGATTGCTGACTGACAGCTCAATCTGCTCGTTATCAAAGTTGCCAGTAATAGTGATGGTGCCACCCCGTGCTAGCGGTTCGATGCCGTGATACACCGCATTCTCCAGCAGCGGTTGTACCAGCAGGCTGGGTACCAGTGCTCGCATCGGCAGTTCAGCTATTTCCCATTTAACATGCAGGCGTTCGCCTAAGCGCAATTGTTCGATGCGCTGATAGATGCGTGCGATTTCCAGTTCTTCCTTGAGCGGTATCCAGCTGCGCGCTTCACTCAGATTGGCACGGAACAGATCCGCCAGGTCTTCAACGGCTTCTTCAGCACGTTCCGGATCACTGCGTGTCAGTGACGCAATGGTATTCATGCTGTTGAACAGGAAGTGTGGGCGGATACGGGCTTGCAAGGCGCGGATACGTGCCTGAGCTTCCAGCTCAATACTGCTACGCCATTCCTCCGTAACGTGAAAGTAGCGCAGTGCCAGACTGCTGACGATAAACGTGATGGTGAAGGTGCGTAGCAGGAAGCCAGTGTGACTATCAGGAAAAACAGTTTCCAGTGCGCCAATCCCGCCACCCATGCGCACACCCAGCTGGTAAACCACTTCGGCGACAATCAGAGACACCGACAGCACCAGCCCCAGCGTCAACAGATATGCACGTTGCGCAGCATGTTGTTTCAGCCATGGCTTGCTGCGGCATAGCGCAGCTGCGCAGATCAGACCTTGCCAGAGCATGAACAGAGAATTGCCTGCGAGATCAATCCAGAAATTGTAATGCAGTGGTTGCCGTGCAACGGTAAGAATAAGTGCGACCAGTTCTACTATCAGCACCACAGCCAGTGTGCTGCTTCCTGTGCAGAAGTCCGGCAGGTGAAAGCGGGTGCTGGTTGTTCTGCCTGCTGCGACGGTATTCATGGATGATTGAACAGCGCTGTTTTAAGACGGAACAAGGTGGAGATATCTTCATCGCCATGACCCTGTTCGATCAGGCGACGATACTGGATCAGCGTCATCTCGATCAGGGGCAGCTGTGCACCATGCTCCCTGGCCATGTCACGACATATCTTCAGATCCTTTTCGTGCAGACGCACGCGGAATCCGGCTGGGTAATGGTCGTTCATCATGTTCGGTGCGCGGTGCGCAAAATACCAGCTGCCGCCTGCGCCCTTGCTCAAAGTGTCGATCAGCTTGTCCAGCGGCAAACCTTCCGCCTTGGCGAAGGCCATCGCTTCGGCAGCAGCCTGAATGGCACCCGCACACAGGATCTGATTGGCAGCTTTGGCTGCCTGACCACAGCCATTGTCTCCAAAATGTGTGATGGTCTTGCCCATGGCAGAGAGAATGGGCTGGGCGCGTGCGAAAGCATCGGGCGAACCTCCCGCCATGATGGCCAGCGTACCGAGTCGTGCACCTTCGACGCCACCACTGACCGGTGCATCAAGAAATTCACACGCCACTTCGCGCAGTTGCGCTGCACAGGCGCGGGCTGTGGATGCGCTCACCGTTGAACAATCAATAATCAGCATGCCGGGTCGCAGAGCGGGCCGGAGTGTTGCGATGACATCCAGCAAGTCCTGATCGGCGGATACACAGATAACCAGTGCTTCACAGTGATTTGTGATGTCAGGAAGTGCTTCAACAGCAATACAGCCGGATTTCTGCGCAAAATCCCTGGCTCTGGCGAAGGTACGATTCCATACGGCTGCAAGCAGTCCCTGCTGGCGCAGGTTATTCGCCATGCCGGTGCCCATTGCACCCAATCCGATAAAACCTGTTTTCATGTGTTCAAAATGAATGTGGCGGCCAAGTGCCGCCACGTCAGTGTATCTAATTGCCAAGGATCTGATTAATTACACCAAGTGTCCATCTGTTGCTTGGCGGCAGTTCGGGACTGTTCAATCTGTTTGTCATCCATGTACACCCGTTCGCCCTTGGCATCAACGCTGTAAACCCGGCTTGAATTGGTGAGGCTCTCATAGCGGCCACGAGCCTGAATACAGCGGTCTGCCTTGTCAGCTGCGGTGGCTTCAATGGCTTTCTGTTTATCCGCTTTTGCTTTGGTGGCTGTTTCCTCGATTTTGGCAGCGGTATCACGTGCCTTAAGGTCAGCTGCAACACGGTCAGCGATGGCTGAATTGTCAGTACGCTGTGATTTCAATTTTGCCAGCAGTTCTGCCGGCAGAAGCTCGGGTTTATCGGTGTATTGCACCTGTCCGTTCTTGTCGATGTATCGATAAACATCGGCCTGACTGTTCGTCACGGCGAGCAGACCAAGTGCCAACAGGGTGATCAGACGCAGCATGCAAATCTCCGATGGTTCGGCAGTGACTGCCAGCAGGTGAACTTTGTCACAAAAAAGTTACCGGCGGCAATTCTGGCAAAGCTGCGGGCCATTGTATTGAACGGGGTCACAAACCGGTCAAAACCATTGGCAGTCTGCTGACCGGAATGAAAAACGGGCGCTTGCGGCGCCCGTTTTTGCTGGATTCGTCGGTGGTCTGTACCACTGACTTTTCCTGGACTTACAGGTTGTAAGCGCGTTCGTCGTGATCGGCCAGATCCAGACCCTCTTCCTGAGCTTCATCACTGGCGCGTACACCGATGGTGTACTTCAGAACCAGCATGATGACCGTGGCCACCAGGCCTGACCATAGCAACGCTGTACCGACTGCCCAGACCTGAGCGGTCATCTGCGTAGCAAAGTCGTAGGCACCGACGGCTTCAGCGGTATAGTCATAAACACCAGTTCCACCGAGTGCAGGATTGACGAAGATACCCGTACCCAGTGCGCCAATAATGCCGCCGACGCAGTGCACACCGAAAGCATCAAGCGCGTCGTCATATCCCAAGGCGCTCTTCAGTTTAGTGACGCAGAAGAAGCAGACCACACCAGCCACTGCGCAGATGACAATCGCGCCCTGTGGACCTACCCAGCCACATGCAGGAGTAATGGCAACCAGCCCGGCTACAATGCCAGAACACACACCCAGCAAGCTCGGTTTGCCCTTGACCAGCCATTCAGTCAGCATCCAGGTAGTGCCGGCTACTGCTGTGCCAAACAGGGTGTTGAAGAATGCCAACCCTGCGGTGCCGTTGGCTTCCAGAGCTGAACCCGCGTTGAAACCGAACCAGCCCATCCAGAGCATGCCGGTACCGATGGCAGTCATCATCAGGCTGTGGGGTGCCATTGAAACTTTGCCGTAATTCTTGCGTGGGCCGAGGATCAATGCGCAAACCAGTGCCGCAATGCCCGCGTTGATATGCACTACAGTACCGCCTGCAAAGTCAATCGCGCCTTTCTGGAACAGGAAGCCGGCGTGGCTGGCTGCAGTGGCTGCGGCAGTGGCATCCCCTTTCAGGTAAGCGTCAGGGCCATCCCAGTACCACACCATGTGTGCCATTGGCAGGTAAGAGAAGGTGAACCAGAGCACACTGAAAATCATCATTGCGGAAAACTTGAAGCGTTCTGCAAAGCCGCCACAGATCAGCGCAACGGTGATCGCTGCAAAGGTCAGCTGGAACATGCAGTAAATGTAATCAGGTATATAAATACCCTTGCTGAAGGTGGCGGCGACCGCTGTTGTGGGGTCATCACCTGCCATGAATAGCTTGCTGAGCGTGCCAATTACGGGATTGCCAGCTGTGAAAGCCGCGCTGTAACCGAACACTACCCAGAGTACTGAGATGACGCAGAAGATGCTGAAGCTCTGCATCACGGTTGACAGGGAGTTCTTGGAACGAACCATGCCCGTGTAGAACAAGGCTAATCCCGGCACTGTCATAAATAGCACGAATGCAGTTGCGACCATCATCCATGACACGTCACCTTTGTTGCATTCAAATCCTTTGTCACCACATTTGGGGGTCGCAGCTGGGGCTGCTTCCGCTGGTGCAGCAGTGGCGGCTTCAGCACCTGGGGCGGCATCTGCAGGTGCGGCAGCTGGCGCTTCCGCACTGACAGCGGCCGTGGCTGCCGGGGGGGCTGTTTCCTGAGCGCTGGCCATGTTCGTGCTCAGAATCGCCAAAGCGATGAGTGCGGTGCTCCAGAGAGGAGTCAGCACTTTTCTAAGTGCCAGAGGTTTATTCACTGTCGTTCTCCTGCGAGATTGGGTTGCTGTAACTGTCTGAGGGTCATTGCCAAGTCTGTGCCTGACTCAAATGGCTTCGATGCCTGTTTCACCAGTACGAATCCGTACTGCCTGATCAAGATCGAAGACAAAAACCTTTCCGTCACCAATTTTTCCGGTGCGGGCCACATTCATGATGGCTTCTGTCACCTGTTCCATCACCGAGTCATCCACTGCGAGCTCGATCTTGGTTTTGGGAACAAAATCCACCTTGTATTCAGCGCCGCGATACAGCTCGGTATGGCCGTGCTGCCGTCCGGTTCCCTGTACTTCTGTCACGGTGATGCCTTGCACGCCAATGTCCGCCACTGCCTGGCGAACGTCATCAAGCTTGAATGGCTTGATGATGGCGGTGATCAGCTTCATCGTTAGGTTGCTCCATCTGGTTTCTTCAAGGTTTGTTCAGAGAGGTGCCATTTCTGGCACTTGGCTCTGTGGGGGTTGTTTGCAGGTTCTGTGCCACTAACGGCAGCGCTGTGCAGGCTGGTTGTACAGGCGTTCATCCAGAAAATGGGTGTGCCGAACGCCCAATTGCGGGGCAATAGGCGATCTGAGTGACTCATATGAGTGCATTGGCGGGTGGGTGGCCGGCAATTACGCCATTGCCGCCTCATGGTGGCGCAAAAAAATCAGGTAAGCGCTTGAGCTGAGCCGGGCAGCTCCGTACAGTCACGCTTGGCTTAACGGGAGTTGCCCGCAGATGGACATATCCGGTATTGATCAGAAACTGAATGACTTGGCGCGCCAGCTGGCGGCCTCCCTTCCGGATGGCATGGGTAGCCTGAAGCGCGATGTCGAACAGAACTTCAAGGCAGTACTGCAATCCACCCTGACCCGGCTGGATCTGGTTTCACGCCGGGAATTTGATGTGCAGGCCGGTGTGCTGCAACGAACCCGTGAAAAACTGGCGGCACTGGAGCAACGACTTCAGCAGCTGGAGCAAACCAAGCCTTAGCTTTTTCTATCTCCAATTTCAGTAAACAAGGATGTTCATATGGCCATTGCCACTATTCTCAGTCGTGCCCAGTTTGGCATGGAGGCACCCCAGGTCAGTGTCGAAGTTGATATTGGCAGCGGGCTACCCAGTTTCACCATCGTGGGCCTGCCGGAGGCCGTGGTAAAGGAAAGCAAGGATCGGGTGCGTGCTGCGCTGTTGAATTGTCATTTTGAATTACCGCCCGGCCGCATTACGGTCAACCTCGCGCCCGCAGATTTACCGAAAGAAGGCGGCCGATTCGAATTGCCCATTGCGATCGGTATTCTGGTGGCGTCGGGACAGCTCCCGGCAGCGAGTTCCGACTGTCTGAAGCTGACTGAGTTTTACGGCGAGCTGTCTTTGAGTGGTGAATTGCGGCCGATCAGCGGTGCTCTGATTGCAGCGCTTGCCGCAACACATGCAGGACATGCAGTGATATTCCCCAGTGCCAATCGCGACGAAGCCTCCGTGATTACCGGATGCAAGGCATTCACGTCAGTGCATCTGCTACAGGTCTGCGCTCATCTGAATGGAGCCGGGGAATTATCGCTTGTCGCCGCTACCGATGCTGTAGTTGAGTCCCTACCGGTACCTGATCTGAACGAGGTGCGTGGCCAGTTACTGGCCAAACGGGCACTTGAGATTGCGGCCGCAGGTGAGCACAGCCTGTTGCTCATGGGGCCGCCGGGCACCGGAAAAAGCATGCTCGCCCAGCGTCTGCCTGGACTGATGCCGGAGATGAATGATGTTGAAGCCTTGCAGGCGGCGGCGATTCGATCCCTGATCCGGCAGGGTATTGATCTCACGCGCTGGCGCATCCGTCCTTTCCGGGCGCCGCATCACACCGCTTCTGCGGTGGCGCTGGTGGGGGGTGGTTCACAACCGAGGCCGGGTGAGATTTCATTGGCGCACAATGGGGTGCTGTTTCTGGATGAGTTGCCGGAGTTTGACCGGCGTGTACTGGAAGTATTGCGTGAGCCACTTGAGAGCGGTGTTATCAATATTTCCCGTGCGGCGCGACAGGCAGAATTCCCTGCCAGATTTCAACTGATTGCTGCAATGAATCCCTGTCCCTGTGGTTATCTGGGCGATGCGGCGGGCAGATGTCGCTGTACCGCAGAGCAGATCCAGCGCTATCGCATGCGCATTTCCGGCCCGCTATTGGATCGCCTCGACATGCATGTGGAGGTGCCGCGTGTCCCGGTCGCGCAGCTGCAGGAAGCTGCACCCGCTGCGGAATCAAGTGCGCAGGTGGCATCGCGGGTGCAGCAGGCCCGGGAACAGCAATGGCAACGACAGGGTTGCAGCAACGCGCGCCTGTCAGCTGCTGAAGTAGATCGCTGGTGTACGCCGGATCCCGCAGCACAGGCGCTGCTGGCGCGTGCAATGCAAAAGTTATCCCTGTCTGCGCGCGCCTATCACCGCATTTTGAAAGTGGCGCGCAGCATTGCAGATTTACATGGCGTGGTCGCGATCAGCTCTGCGCATGTCAGCGAAGCGATTTCTCTACGGCGTCTTGACCGGGCAAACCAGTCCCAATAAAAAACCCGATCTTGCGGGGCAAGACCGGGTTCGTATTTTTAATCTGAGGTCGGTTAAATCAGTACATGTGTCGTTATCTGGATTTGCTGACCATGTAATCTACCGCCGCCATGATTGACGCGTCGGTTACTGAGGTCAGGCCACCTTTGGCTGGCATGACGCCTGCCTTGCCTGAGAACCCTTCGAGTGCGTGTTTGTGCAGTGTGTCGGCACCTTGTGCAATACGCGCTGCCCACGCAGATTTATCGCCAAACTTGGGTGCACCGGCCAGTCCAGCGCCATGGCATGCGACACAGACGGAACCGTACACCTGATCGCCAGGCATTTCCTTCAGGTCAGCGGGCGCAGCGACCGTTTCTGCGACAGCGCTATTGTCCTCACCGGAAATGGCGACTTTGCCCACTGGCCGGATGCGTTCGGCCACCTTTGCCTGCAGCATGGGGTCAGCCAGTACCTGTGTTTCCTGTGTTCGGGCCGAAATGGCACTGGCACCGAAGTAAAGACCGAAGGCAATCAGAACCAGGATGCCGAGAACCAGCATGAAGGTGTCGAAGAAATGATTATCGTGGGAAGGTCCGCTCACACCGACTCCAAAATGACAGGGTTTCTATATAGACAGGTCACCAAGACAGGTAAGTATAGCGATCTGGATGCGTAGCACCAACAGTGTAATGTGGTGTACTCAATATAAAGATGCATTCCTGTATTGAACACGCCCCGTCATGGCCGCTACTATCGCCGCCCCTGTTATGCGCCCGTAGCTCAGCTGGATAGAGTGTCGGCCTCCGAAGCCGAAGGTCGCCAGTTCGAATCTGGCCGGGCGCGCCAGCTTCTGACAATGATCCAGAATGATTCAGTAATAGCGGTGTACATCCAGCGGGCTGTCAAATCTGAATTCAGCCATGTATGCAAGCCAATATTAGTGACTCTCAGTGTCAGGGTTCTCTCTGCATATCAGTATCAGTCCTGCGTAGATTGCAGCTATATAAGCCGAATGGCTGCTTGATGAAGGAAGCTCGTCACTAACCAGTGGTGTTTGCTAGTTGACTGCGGCTCTTGCCCATGTCAGCATCGCCCGGCAGAGAATAGTGCAATATCCGTATCAGTGTCGGTCTGAATAACGGTAGTGGTGCTAACAACAATCAGATGTATCGGATGTCATTTCGGGGTTCTTTCAAATGCGCGTGCGGTATTGGTGTCGCGTTCAGGGAAAGTGCTGAAGACGATCTGCAAGTCCGGATGTTGAGTTGGCCAGATTTATTGATGGTATTCGAAACTGTACATATAAAAATGTACAAAAAACCGTAAGGGGAGCCAGTTGTATGAATAAGTTATGGGTAAGCATGATAAGCATGCTCGTCACGGCTGCAGGCACGATGCCGGCATTGGCGCAAACTGGTGATGCGGGATACGAGCTTGAAGAAGTGGTGGTGACGGCTGAACTGCGAGAAGTGAATTTGCAGAAAGTCGCTACTTCTATTCAGGTGACCTCTGGTGAAGAGCTGCGCAAAGAAGGCAAGAAGCGCATTGACGAAATTATGGCCGGCGCGGTCGGTATTCAGACTCAGGATTCCCAGAACGGTGTTAGTTTCTTCGTTCGCGGAGTTGATTCAGGCGGCGTCAATGGCGTCAGCTCCACTCCGGTTTTGGTAGATGGCGTGGCTCAGTCCCGCGGTGAGGCGGTTCGCGGTGGCACACTTGATCTGGCTCGTGCAGAAGTGATGCGTGGGCCTCAGAGCACAACACTGGGCGCAAATGCTCTGTCCGGTGCGGTCAGCCTGGTGTCAAACAAGCCGGTATTCCAGTACGAAGCATCCACTAGCCTTGATGTGGGTAACTACCATAACGCGACAATGGAAGGCGTGATGAACGTGCCGCTTGCGGATAATCAGGCGGTTCGAGTTGCATACTCATCCCAGAAGCGTGATAGCTATTACAGTAATGGCGCAGGCGATTCAGACCTTACTAACCTGCGTTTGAAATATCGTTGGCAGCCGTCAAATACTTTGGATATGACTGCGACCTTTTCACACCAGAATATTGGTGGGAATGGCGTGAATCAGCTTACCTTGCTGACGTATGGTCGTTATATGCCTTGGATTGGCGGGACGAATGCTCTGGCTGCGGCCACACCGGGTACCACACTGAATAAGTTCTCGATCTGCCAAAATTCAACAACTGACGCTACGTTGACGTCAGGTGGAGCATTCCCTGGAGACTGTAGCGTACCGGGCTCGGTCGTTCAGCCTCAAAATAGTTTGACGTTTGTGGGTTGTACCCCGGTTTATCCTACTCCCGCAACCGCCACCGTAAGTGCACAAGTGGGCCTTGGCAAGTTGGTGGCCATACAGGGTGGAAATAACCCGGACATACTTGGATGTGCGCCAGCCTATTATCCGCTAGATGATGGCACAAATTTCAGAACACGCAGTAATGCTTGGGATGATGGCAGTAAGCCACATGCATGGTCTAATGACCCCTACCGAAATTCCAACATAGAACAGGCCAGCGTTCAGTTAGATTGGACCACAGACTACGGAACGGTTACTTTTCTGCCCTCATATCAAAGCACTCATTACACCGCGCTTGAACCATATCGAACTTATCAGGCCATGGGGACTGACCAGTACCAGAGAACCAAAATTGGCGATCTGCGTATGAATTCTCCCACGGGAGATAAGTTAACTTGGCAGACTGGTTTGTATTACAGCGATGATAGGACAAATACCATCAGCTCATTTGCCAATCTGCCAGGCGCGGGCATGGGTGGTATGGGCACCCCGGCTGCTCCTACTGCACTCTGGGCAGGATATGACCCTGGGTATTGCGGAATTGGTGTTGGATCTTCTGCAGCCCAAGCGGTGAATGCAAGCAATGGTATGAGTGCAACTGATCCGGCCATAGATGCACTCCTGACCACAACAAACTGCTACAACTACCAGCTGACCCCGCATCTTGATCGAATTAATAAAGCTCTCTATTTTAATGCCGAATACTCACTACTTGATACGGTTCGCTTGATCGGTGGTGCAAGGTACAATGATCAGACTCTATTTCAGAGTCAGTACAATATTATTAATGGCGACCAAAATGGTCCTTACGCCACTTGCAGTGGGTTGAGCTTTATTCAATGTAACGGAACCCAAACAAATGGCCAGTTCAGGGCGCTGGACAACTTGACGTTGCTCACGAACATGCCATTCAGAAGTCGCTGGACGCATACAACTTATCGTGGCGGTGTGGAATGGGATGTGTTGCCAGAGACCATGCTATACGCGGTCATATCTACGGGCTTTAATCCGGGCGCTGCCGATGCTATGGCCACTACAAATGCCGTAAACCCTGCCGTTACATTGCAGCAAATTTCTGCTGGGTGGAAGAGCCAGGCGCTGGATAACCGTCTCCAGTTCAATGGTGAGGCGTTTCTAACCACTTACCGTAATCGGGCAGTTGATGGAAATGTTATTGCTTACGCTGGCGGTGCTGATTCAAGTAGCTGTTCTGTTGGTATGGGTAACACGCAAATTGTGGTGCCGAATTTTGGCAGTGGTTATTGCATGGGGTTGGGTACCCCAATTGTAGATAAGTTTGAAACCAGTGGTATTGATCTTGACCTGACTTGGTTGCTCAGTCCGACAGACCGTATAGCGGTGACTGGAGAGTACCTATATGCAGTTTATAAGGACGCGCCGACTGTGCGATGTGGATTCACCAATGGCTGTAATGGTGGCGCTACTTCTGCCCCTGCAGTCTATCTGAATGGAACAATCAATCCTAACTACATAAAGGCAGTAGGGCTAAACCCGCCTAACGGTGCACCAATTACTTTGACTGACGCAGAAGCCGCCCAGTTGGCTGCAAGTTTTGACACGCAGTTACAAGGCTTTGTAAATTCAACCTTGCAAAATGCACCTAGATTCAGTGCAACATGGAGTTACTCGCACAACTTCCTGCTTGCTAACGGCAGCAGGGTTACTCCTCGAATCTCCGGGGCTTATAAAACCAGATATTGGTCCTTGGGTGGTGGCGGACCGGGTGGTACTGGTGTCAACGTGATCATGCAGGCCGCAAATGATCCTTCCAACCCATTCTATCTGGCTTGGCAAAAAGCTTATGCCACTTGGGACAGTTCTGTCGCGTGGGACAAAGCTGATGGTAAATTTACGGTTACAGGTTACGTAAAGAATCTGACGAATGAAGTTGTACTTGGTGGTTACACATTCCAGTACGTTTCAATCAATGCGCCCCGAACTTATGGTGCGACTTTCGTGGCCAATTTCTGATTTAGATTCAATTTTAAGATATATCAGGACGATCATGGAGCCGGCACAGTTCATACTGTGCCGGTTTTTTTATTGGCTAAATGGTTTTTACTCGCTGAATGAATTTAAACGTATTGGTAAGCTCGACTAATTAATTCAGCGAGATCATCTTTGATAAGAGAGAAATTGAAGTGAAGCTTGTAAGTGCAGCTCTTCTTGTACTGCTCAGCATGCTCGTTGCCAGCAGTTACGCTCATCATTCATCTGCTCCACATTTTGATGAATCAAAGACAATCGAGGTGGAAGGCACGGTCACCAAATTCATGTTTGTGAATCCGCATGCCTATATTTATTTCAATGTAGCGGATGAAGTCGGAAAGTCTGTTCCATGGCGATGCGAGCTTTCGGCGCGTGCTGCACTGGAAAGGCTTGGCTGGAGCGAAAGTCTGTTTCCGGCCGGTGTGAAGATCAAAGTCAAAGGTGCGCCTGCACGTCGTGAAGAGCATGTCTGCTACACAACTAACATTACCTTTGCTGATGGGCAAGTTATCGGTCGTGCCCAGCAATTCAGCTCCAGCAGCAGTTCCGCCTCATCGGTAGTCACCAGCAAAGCTTCAACTCGACCAGCTCGTCAGGCAGATGGACATCCTAACCTTGCAGGCAACTGGGTATCGCAGGATGGTCCTCCCGGTGGCATGGGTGGCGGTGGCGAACCTGGCGCAGGTGGCATGAGTGGTCCGCCGGGTGGCGGAGGAATGGGTGGGGAATCCGCCTTGCTGTTAACACCTGCCGGTGAGGCAGCTTCCAGCAAGTATGACTCGCGTTATGACGACCCCGCACTGCAATGTAATGCAGCCAATATTTTCTTTGGGTGGACTCATGATCAGAACGTCAACAAGATCACCCAGACCAAGGATGAAATTGTGCTCACTTATGGCTACATGGATCTTGTGCGTGTCATTCATATGAACATGACCGAGCACCCGAAAAAAATCACACCAAGTACCGCCGGTCATTCCATCGGCAAGTGGGAAGGTGATGTACTGGTGGTCGACACTATCGGTTTCAAGCCGAGTGTGCTGATTCCGATTTCAGGCAAGGTGCATAGCGATAAGTTGCACACGACTGAACGTTTCAACGTTGATAACGTAGCGGGTACATTGACCCGTGACTATGTGGCTGAGGATTCACTGTATCTTCAAAGTCCCTACAAGGGCAGGGATGTGGTGGCGCTGTCTGAGAAGCCCTATCAGCCCTTCAAGTGTGTCGAGCTTTCCGGCAAGAACAACATCCGGCCTAAATAGACATCATGATCGAAAGCGTCTGGCTGTACTGGCTTTAAGGTCCAGTCAGTCAGACTTCTTATCGCGCGGGCTGCTTCAGCGCCAGTGCTTGACCATCCGCTGCGAACTCCAGAGATACCGAGTTCAGACAGTAACGCAGCCCGGTCGGAGCAGGGCCATCATCAAACACATGACCCAGATGGCCGTCGCAGCGCTGACAGCGTATTTCCGTGCGTACCCGGCCGTGACTCAGGTCTTTAAGTTCGCGGATATGCTGCGGATCATACGGCTGAAAGAAACTGGGCCAGCCAGTGCCGGATTCAAATTTTGCGGCAGATTTGAACAGGGGTAGACCACACAACTTGCAGCAATAGGTGCCGGATGCTTTGTTCTGTAACAGTCCGCCACAGAAGGGTGGTTCCGTGCCCTGATTGAGCAGCACTCGCCGCTCTTCCGCATCGAGCGTACTGGCTAAAGCTTCCCGCTCAAGTGGATTCAGCGGGCCCAGATCAAAACCGCTCGACGAAATCATGAGTGACTCCGGTATGTTCAGCTGCGTTGCCTACGTTCGAAAGCAGTGAGGGTGTTATTCAGCAAGCAGGCAATGGTCATCGGTCCCACGCCCCCTGGTACGGGTGTGATGGCCTGTACATGTTGCAGTGCTTCCTGCGTTGCTACATCACCTACCAGACGGGTTTTGCCATCTGCGGCCGCAATGCGATTGATGCCGACATCAATCACCACCGCGCCGGTTTTGAGCCAGTTGCCCTTGATCATTTCAGGCCTGCCTACCGCCGCAATCAGAATGTCCGCACTGCGGCACACAGCAGGCAAGTCGCGAGTGCGTGAGTGCGCAATGGTCACAGTGCAATCGGCCTGCAATAGCAGTTGCGCAATCGGTTTACCGACAATGTTCGAGCGACCCACTACAACCGCATGCAGGCCGGCCAGTGAAGGCAGCACTTCTTTCAGCAACAGCATGCAGCCACTTGGCGTGCACGGCACCAGGCCGGTTTGTCCCGTCATCAGGCGACCGGCATTGATAGGATGAAAACCATCCACGTCCTTGTCAGGATCAATGGCCAGCAGTACACGCTGTGAATCGATATGCCCGGGCAGTGGCAACTGCACCAGAATGCCATCGACTCCCGGATCACTGTTCAAGCGTGCAACCAGAGCCAGCAATTCGGCTTCCGAGGTGCTGGCATCAAGGTGATGCTCAATGGAATGCATGCCCACTTCAATCGTGGCCTTGCCCTTGTTGCGCACATACACCTGACTGGCCGGGTCACTGCCCACCAGCACTACGGCCAGTCCCGGTGCGCGACCATAGTCAGCCGTCAGGCTGGCAACCCGTTCGCGAATGGTCTGACGCAAGCGGGCAGCGACGGCGGCACCGTCAATGAGTTGAGCGGTCATGGAGATATCAATCCGGTTTCATTTCATGGACAAGGTAGGCAAGTCTAGTGATCCATGTGCGTTGCGTCACGCGTCATGCAGTCTTTGGTGGCCGACACAGGGTTGCGGCACTCTCTGCATGGCAGAATCAGCCAAGTCTTTCTGTACTGGAATCCAGACATGATGCATCGATCTGCCAGAGTGTGTTGCGGCTTGCTGGGCGTGTTAGGCGCAATCAGCGTTGCCAGAAGCGAAGTCAGGCAGATGCCCTGGGAAGTCAGCCCGCCCTCACGCCTGATAGAAGACCGGATGCGTGTTGAAGTCGGCCTGTGGAATGCGTCCATCGACAGTTCTTTACGTTCTGATACCACGGCGCAACAACCCGGCACCGAACTGGACGGTGAAAGCGATGCAGGGTTGAGCGACCACGGCCTGATGGCGGATATCGAGCTGGCATTACTGCCCGGCGAGCATCATGTGTTCCGGGTTAACGGGCTGAGCTCGCATCGCACCGGCTCGGCGGTGCTCACCCGCAATGTGCAATTTGATGGCAATAACTATCTCATCGGCGACCTGGTTAAAAGCACATTGAATGCGGACATACTGGGTGTGGGCTACGCCTATCGCATTTTCAGGATGCCGCGCTTTGAACTGGACGCAGGCGTGGACGTCCAGATTTCTTCTGTTGAAGCCAATGTATTTGTGCCCAAGCGACAGTTTCGCGAGTCCGATGCCGGTGTTGCCCCGGTTCCCTTGCTGGACATTGAAACCCGCGTGGAAGTGTTGCCCAAGTGGCAGCTACAGGCGCGATACCGCTGGCTGGGCGGCAGTGCCGGTGACACCAGAGGCCATTACCTGGACTGGCAGGCGGGAGTGCAATGGCAGTTCAGTCAGCATCTCGGCCTGGGCCTGCATTACCGCGCACTCGGCCTTCGCGTGGATTCACAGGCCACAAGCCTGCCGGGTGCCGTGAGAATAGATTACCGGGGCGCACAGCTGGCCTTTCGAGCCAGTCTCTAGCTGGACTGGGTACGGGTTGGTTGCCTTTCAGGAATTGGATCTCCCGCAGGGATGATTAAACCCATGACAAGCCCGACACAACTACCTAAAATGCCGCGCCTTCTGTTTCAGGCGCTAGCCGATTAGAAACAAAGTGTTTGATGGTGTGGGCCTGTAGTACAACCCCAGTTGTATGTGAGTGCAGGAGACTTCGAGTCTCCAATACAGGGTCCCACAGCGATGCAGTAAAGTGTTTGATGGTGTGGGCCTGTAGCACAATCCCAGTTGTATGTGGGTGCAGGAGACTTCGAGTCTCCAATACAGGTTCCCATAGCGATGCAGTAAAGTGTTTAATGGTGTGGGCCTGTAGCACAACGGTTAGTGCAGGAGACTCATAATCCGTTAATATGCTTTTGCAGTTTGCGGAAATTGCTTTAAGATCAGCAAGTTAGCGTTTTTTAGACCACGCCAATTTGCTTACACACCGCTTACACACTTTCTGCGCTGCTTGCACACAATGTAGTGTGCAAAACTTTGCGCAAAAGTGAGCTGATGGCTACGATGCTGATGTGTAAGTGAAAATAGTTAACTGGGCCTGTAGCACAACGGTTAGTGCAGGAGACTCATAATCTCTTGGTTGCAGGTTCGAATCCTGCCGGGCCCACCACTTAACTACTGACTGCGTTCATGCAGTCATCATGCTTGCAGCATAGCGATCTCACGTTGTTCATTTGTGCAGCTGACACTGAAGTCGAGCAATGCCAGATAAGTTAGACACAACACATGCGGTGCTGGACAGAGAGCTCATTGTTTATAGGCGTGAGCGCAGTTGCATTTGGCAGTGTCGATATAAAGTTGATGGCATTTGGCAACGTGCATCAACTAAAGAACGTGAACTGGCAAAAGCTAAAAACAAAGCACTTGAGCTGCGCATGGAAGCTGAGATACGCAAGCGATCAAATCTGCCCATTGTTACACGCAAGTTCTCAAGCATTGCTAAATTCGCAATCGACCGTATGAATTCAGAGCTTGTTGCGGGCAAAGGCAAAGCCAGTTATCCAGCGTATATTCGCGTAATAAACGAATACTTTATTCCAGCATTTAGTGGGCGAAACATAGCGAACATAGATATAGATGCACTTAACGAGCTGGATGAATGGCGCATCACAAAAATGGGCAAAGCGCCCAGTCATAGCACGTTACTTACGCACAATGCAGCACTTAATAGGGTGCTAGATGAAGCTGTTACGCGCGGCTTTTTAACTGAAGCAAGTAGACCAAAGCTGGAGTCAAAAGGGCGTAAAAGTACGCGTAGGGCGTCATTTAGTCTGCAAGAAGTGAAGGCGTTGCTTGTGAACTTTGATGCATGGATTGATCGCGCACGTAATGATCACAGTCGTGAAATGCGCGAGATAATGCGCGACTACGTTGAGTTGCTACTTGATACGGGCGCAAGGCCAGGTAAAGAGCTGATGAACTTGAAGTGGAAGCAAATCAGCTATTCAATAAGTCCAAGAGCAACAAATACTGGCGAAGTTGATGATGAAGGTGATGCGATTGAGCTTGTAAATATGAACAAGGCAATCGAGTTCCCAGTAACGGGCAAGGTTGGGACTAGGATAACGGTTGGTAGATTGATGGCTGTGAAGGCGTTGCAGCGAGTTGCAGAACGAAACTATGGATTGCGTGGTAGTGTTGCGTATCCGTTGCGCGAAGTGATCGAGAAGCATGGCAACGACTATGTTTTGAGAACTAAAGAAAAAAAGCAGGATGTCAGCAGTAGCTTCCAGAACTTATTGGAAAGTTACTTGGATGAGCATAATTTACTGATTGACCCGATTACTGAGCAGAAGCGCGTTTTTTATAGTTTCAGGCATACATACGCAACGCTGGCGCTGACGCATGACAAGGTGCCCATACATACGCTGTCGAAGCAAATGGGCACAAGTGTTGGAATGATCGAAAAGCACTATAGTCACTTGAAGGTGATTGAAGCTATGGAGCAGTTGCGTGGCGAGGAAACTCGAAAGCTGATTGCCAGCACGCATACAGTGTCAGAGTTGTATAGGTCTAAGCGTGATGCAAAGTCCGCAAAGTTAGGTGGTTAAGTGCTGATAATCTTTCTTGATTTTACAGTACGGAGTTTAGATATAGGAGCTTGCAGCGTTCAAATTGTTAATAATTAGACTTTGTGTTAAAAAGAATTGCTTGTGTGAAATCGTAATTAATCTGAAGGAGAAATGATGAAAAAGTTTTCGATATCAATCATGGCCCTGCTTGGATTTGCTGTATCAACGGCGGCATTTTCTAGTGATATGAGTTATTTGATGCTTGGTGCAGGTCAGCCTATTGGCAGCAATGATAAAGCTGACTGGGATAGCGGAATCGCCTCAATTGGGTACTCAGGCTTCACATCGTCCATAAGTAACCCAACAATGGTAGATATAATAGCTGGTTACCAGGTAGATGAAAACTTTGCTCTGGAGGCTGAATACATTTATTCAACTGATGAAACCTACACAGCGCAAGGGGGCAACATTGCAAGCCCTTTAAACTTTAAAGACAATGTTAATGGCTCCATCATGAGTGCAGTTGGCATATTGCCAATGTCTGCAAAACTGAGCTTTCTAGGTAAGCTGGGTTTATCGTATATCCACGATAAGGGTGTGCTTTCAATGGGAAATACAAATATTTCAAAGACAGGGACGCACACTAGCATGACCTATGGTGCGGGTGTGCAGTGTGATTTCAATGAGTCATTCTTTGGAAGATTCGAGGTTAATAATCTTTACGATGATGTTGCTACAGCCAATACCAGCTCTGGCCGCAGTAACATATGGTCAATTAATTTAGGTGCTCATTTTTAAAAGTACGCGTGTTCTTTGAGAGTTAAGCCTGTTCGAGAGAGCAGGCTTTTTTAGTTGTGCTGCTGTTTGTGTGAACCAAACAAGAATTAGCTAACCAACCATTCCAGCTATACCTCCCATCCTTCCCACCACTGCTCTCAAAACAACCGAATTACCAACCAATCTCACCGTGTTTTAGTGTTCGTCACTAAATACTGTGATGAAAAGATATGTGGTTGCAGTAAAGATAAGTGGTCAGATCGTGCGTACAGTGGTGGATGCAGAAAACCCTATACATGCCGAGTTGTTAGCTCAGTACCGATTTGGCATCAATAGTTTGGTAGGTAGGGCGGTGCTGGTGGCAGAAGGTGAGGTCCGCTACCCGATGCTGGATGACGTTGTGGCTGCAATGGAAAACATGGGGCCGATCAAGCCAATAAAGCCCATTGCGCCCATCAAGCCAGCAGCGACACCCGAGCAGTCACGTATCAATATGCTCAAGCAGAGCAAGCAGCGGGCTGATGCTGCACTCAAGTCTGAACGTGATCGGCAGCGAGTTGTTCGTGCACAGAAGACACTGTTTCGAACAGTGCGCTGAGTTAGATCAACTCAACTGCATTGCGTAGCACACCAGGTCTCAAGTCAATGTAACGCTGCGTAGTTGCCATGTTCTGATGCCCAGCCAGTGCCATCATCACGCGAGCGCTGACGCCCTTTTCTGCCAAGTTAGTCAAAAACCCACGACGTCCGCTGTGACTGGAGCAGCCATAAAAGCCAGCGTGCTTGTATATCGCGTTGATCACCTGTGTAAGTGAATTAGCGCTGAAGCCAGCACTGCGCTGTGTGTAAAACAATGGCATTTTGATGTCTTTGGGGCGATATAAAGCAGCGTAAGCAGCAAGTTCAGTGCGCATTCGTTCATTCAGCAGCACAGTGCGACCACGATCTCCCTTTGTTTGTGCGGCACTCAATGCAATTTCATTGCGTACAGTGCCATCTGCTGCAACCACATCGCAGTAGCGTACAGCTGCGACTTCACCGATGCGCATTCCGGCCAAATGCGTGAGCAAAATAATTGTTCTGTTTCTGCGTGCATTTTTCTTTTTGCTGACAAATTGCAGCAGCTTTTGCAGTTCGAGTTCATTCAAAGTACGTGCTTGCTTGGGCATTATTTGTTCACTCCTCATAGTTAAATCGTGTGTTTATTGTGTTTTCATATCATCAATTTCGCGACCTAAATATTCCACATTCGATTTCAATGACTTATGCGTGCTCATAATGAAATGTGTATTTTGTTATGAGTTGTATTTAGTTGCAGTGTGGGAATGCGACAAATGAGTGCAGCAAAGCTCGCTGGAATTGGCGATTGCGTAAAATGCGTTTTAAGCGGTGATCAGCTATTTGATTAGTGCTTGGGCGCTGATTATTGCGAGAGCTGCTTACAGTGCAATTAGCTGCGCTGTAATGCGTATGCTTGTAGTTTCGTATGCAGCATGAGCTAATTGCTTATGCTGGTGGTGCTACAGCATCTAATACGGGTTTGCCGTTTTCCAGTTCTGCTCTCCAGTTCTTGCTGTCAAATACCCTTTCAATTAGCTCAATACATTGCCTCCATGAAGTAGGTACCTGATGCCTGTCAGTCTCAAAAGCAATGCGATTGGCTTCTGCAAAGCCCTTCAAATAAATGTAGACATTGTGATTTGTAACTACAGCATTGCTTATCGTATCGAACTTGTTAGATTGCCACTCATCAACAACAACATTCAAATCACCTAGTGTTATGAGCTGTCCAATTGGACTGTCGTTGCTGAACGGTGTTGTATTGCCAATATACTGCTGACCTTGTGGGGCGTCATCTGTACTGAATGACCAGCTGTTTGGGTTTTCATCGAATGTAGGCATATAAGCACAATCTTGTAGTTTTCCCCCTGTAAAAAAAGGTGAAGAAGAATCAAAGCTAACTATGAGCTTCGGGTTCGCGTGCTTCTGTAACTGCTGCTGTATAGCAGATAACAAAATAGCCCAGCGTGTAGTTGATACGCCCAGTACGTGTATCCAATCATGGCCAGCTTTGAATGCCTTATCGTCACGCATCATTAGAATGGTGGTCAGTAATTGTTTGATGCCGCCCTCAATGCCAGCTGCGCCAGCGATAGCATACCCGCTGCATTCAAACCATTTGACGGTGTTCCACCACGTAATTGTTGATTGCTCATCTAAGCCTTGTATTACATTTAGCCATTTCGTGCGCCCTTGGCGATGTTTGTTAATAAATTGCAAGTTATCCCTTGTCATGGCCATGAGTAATTCAGGGCTGCATCTATGAAATGGTGTGTTCTCGTTATCTCTGTGCGTAGCCCATAAAGGCATGTCTAGTGTCATTGCATAATCACAATGTGTCTCAAGCCAGCCGGTAATCCATGCCTTTAGCTCATACGCACTCTCCCATGCTTCTAGTGCTTCATATTCAGTCATGCCGTTAACAAGTTTGTTGAAGCCCGACAAGGAGCCCTTCCCAATCTGATAGCCGCCACTGTCTCCAACTAATAAAAAGTCTGTTCTGCCTCTCTGCGTAATTCCATTATCTACTGTTGACCCGACGCTATGCTGTCCGATTGAATATAAAGCCTTATTGTACGTCCAGAGCTTGCTGTTCTTGTTCCAGAAAGCAAGGTCACTCAATTCAATGCCAGACGGAAATGGTCTGCCCGCAGGCAATGTGCCCGTTACGCTTAAAGCGAAGTTATGTTGGACGGCAGGTAAGTAAACTGCGTACTGATCGTTAATCATGTATCTAAGTCCTGTTCTTCAGTATCAATCCCATGCTCAGTTTCAAAGCTGATAAATTGCTTTGGTGTGTATTGAGTAAAGTGCTTGTAGATACGTGTTCCATCGGAATTAGTTTGCGGGATTAATACTATGTATTCACCGGCAGCAGTGCTGTACTCAAGGCAAAGTACATCTGAACTAAGTCTCATTTTGACGTTGTTAGAAATATCAAGATCAGCAATGCACCTTAATGCAGGCACAAGGTCTTTAGTCAAGAAGTGACACTCAACATTTCGTGCATTTGTGTTTGGCGTATCAAATGGAACGTCGCGTTTAATTGCGAACCCCTTGCTGTCACGTGTGAAACAAAGCCGAATGCCGGTATCGCTAAAAATGGCTTTACAAACTTGATGCTGTTTACGCGACATGTGCTTTCCAGATCCCTCCAGCCATTTATCCAGTACGTTATAAGCCAGATGCCGAAACCAGTTCTTTTCGAGTTCGAACTCCCATTGTAATTTCCCAGTGGGCGGATGCCCGTATACTTGTTCTACACTATTCGAGTCAATTACTTCACTACGCCAAAAGTCCAGGTGTATAAAGTTATATGCGGAGTTGATCGAGTGTTCTAGTCTAGCTACGTATGCGCAGGCATTGCTTTCTGGATAATCGTATGGTCGGTGTGCATCTAGCAGATTGTACAAATGAAAGTCATCGTTGCTTATCAGGTCACGTTCGATGCGCTTGCGGGCACGATATGACAATGCTAGGTCATCATTGGTGTCTAGAAAGTCAGTATTCACTGGCAGTGCAGTTGTTACGACGCCCGCATCAGCGTCTGTCGGGCTGAGTACATATTGCTTGATCTCGCCAATAAAAAGCAGGCGTCTATGGGCGCGAGCTTTGCGGTCACTTTTCTTTCTGGTCTTGCCATTGTCAATAATCTTGTTCTGAACAGCTTGCAAGTAGTGAGGTAGGCATTGCGTTTTGATTACTTCCAATATGCAGCGAAGATGAAGCGATAGACCATTCAATGAACGGCGGTAAGTATCGGCTTTTACTAGCTCGATAATTCTCGTGTCCTTGCTGCTTCCAACAATGTCAAATCCGTTGTTTGTGTGTCTCACTAGCAGTACACCAAGATTGTCTCTGCTTGTTTGAACTTGGGCGGTTACGCTGGATGTTGTTATTGGAGTGGTGACTGGCAGATTAGTGATGATCTTTTCAGACTTGTTTACTAAGCATTCTAGTATTTCGTTTTCAGAAGGCGCTGGTACTGACAGCGAGGACTGCCGCTTCTTTTTGCTTTCTTGCTCAGCATTGCTAGCTGAAGCAAGATTGCTGATGCCGCGTTTTAAACTAATCCAGTTAGCCATTTTGACTACACCATCCTTGGCATATAGGTCTGGCTTTTTACTGTAGTGGGCGTGGATTGCGTTCATCGCCAATCCGTTCTTGCTTATTTCGTCACGTGAGCAGTTATTGTCACCCCATATCAATCTTAGTAACGCACCAAAATTAATCCCGCTTTTTAGCTCAGACTTGAATTGCATTCCGAATTGTTCGAGTAATCCATTCAGTCTCTCTACTGTTTTGATCTGATGCTGATAAAAAAAGTAAATCTCGGCTATGTGTTTCCACATATCCATTCTGGTCTTTCGCGTCCTTCCCCAGATTAGTTCACCACTTTCTTGTAGTGCATGCATTTCCTTCATGAGTTTCTTGAACTGTTTTGTTTCTTTGTCCATTAGCATCCCCATATCAAACTGCTTAGCCAAATATATAGCCCCGTTTCATATATGACAACTTATTTGCCACAATAAACTGATATTAAAACCATGCAGCAAAGCATGAAATCACATAAATACTTGTATGACATTACAAGTAAACAACAATATAAATGATCGCTTAAAAGTAGCCCAGAAAGACCTCAAGCGGGCAACACGTAATTGGCTTATTGATATGCATTCGGACTACCCATTCGCATTGACGTTAACGCTGAAGCAAACGCTAACAGAGCAGACGCCCGTTGGGCAGCGCAGGCGGGCGATAACACGGCATGATGCAGTTAAAATGGCAGAGCAATTCAAGCGCAAGTTAAATCGCGGTGTGTTTGGTAAGCGCGCTTCGGAAAAGTACGGTAAGTCTGTCAAAATAATTCCGGTTCTTGAAGGCGTCCGTAGTAATAAAAACTTGCATTTGCACTTCGCGATTGGCGGTTTGCCAAGTCACATAGACTTCGATCGTTTTACTAAGATTGTGTTCGAGGCAAAAAAGTATGTCCCAAACATTGATCAACAATACGATGTACAGAATGCTGATAGAGGCTGGATGGATTACATCGTAAAAGAAACGTCGGCCAAGGACACTGACAACGTTCTTTGGCATCTAGCGGAATAGCATTATCGCCCTCGTTTGGCTCTTGCTTTGTCGAATAAGCAGCGATGCTTTAATAGTGGGCTATTATCTAAATAATCACATACATCATATTCAACAACAAACACTGCCCTGTACATTTATTACTGCATCCTGACAGTAGCTAATGTGGAAAACAGTATCCATTTTGTACAGCATTAAATGGACAATCATGTTGTTTGATATGAAAAAACATAGAATCAAATAGAGATCTGCTCAAGCGCAATATATAGGTCGTAACTGAAAGCGCATGAAACTATTGTTGTGTCACTTGCTTAAATACAGGAGACACACATGACTTCATTGGCATCACTAAAGTTAGTTACTGCAAAAAAGCCCAACAAATCACCAGCTGTTGGTCGGCGCAATAAGCTCTGTACTAAACTGATTGAGCAAATCAAATTAGCCACTGCGACTATAAATGGCGAAACTTATTCGCCTACACGTCTAAAGGCAGTTACTAACGCAGAAGGCAATCGAGTACAAGTGGCACAGCCCAAGCGCATCAAGCCCTGGTGGTTTACTGAAGCAGGCAAGACTTACTTGCAGATCAAGTACGGCGCAAAAGTACTTCAACTAACAGCAAAGGCAAATGCAATTGAAGTGGCTAATGATGAAGCACTTGTAGCTGCGTTGGAAACAGTAAAGTCGCTCATTATTGCTGGTGAACTTGATGCGCAAATTGAAGCAGCGTCAGGTCAAATTCGCAAAGGCTTTGATCGCTAATGTCGCTTAATATCGAACAACTGGCCACGGAATTGGCCAGTTTCATCGGTACGGAGCATTACTACAAAATCAATAATCGACTTGTAGTTACAGATGGCGTTAAGTACTTGGCTGATCACGCGCACTGTTACTGGCTACTGATTTTGTATGCATCACACTTGGCATCAGTTAATGGTGAAGCTGATAGCTTTACTGTACTGAAGTTAGTCAGGCAGGGCAGTGGTGCTGATATAGCTATTGAAGATGGCAATGACCAAGTACTAGCTGCACAGCATGTTGAGTACACTGATTTCCCATTCAATAGCTTCAGTCTATTTGCTTGCTGGAATGGTGAGTATTGGATTGCTATGTTGGTGAGTGAGTATTAGCGTGAAAATACTGGTAACGCTGATGCGGCAAAAATGTATGAAAAACATACATTTTTTTGCTGCTTGAATTGGCGGTGCGCTTGTGTTTATATGTTCTAAGTTATTGTATTTAATGGAAAAAGTGCTTGTGTTATTGCCGGTTTGTAGTGCCAAAAATGTATGATTTTCATACATTTTCAGTTGCGCGCTGCCATTTACAGCTGTTTTAAGTAAGTGCTTTGCTTACACACTTGCTTGCACACCGCTAAAAGCAGTAAGCAAGTTATTGATTAATAATAATAAAATAATCGCGAAACTTCTCATAATCTCTTGGTTGCAGGTTCGAATCCTGCCGGGCCCACCATTTAATTCAAACAGTTGGCACTCTTTCGCAAGCACTGAACCAATCCCAACGTAGCTGAATCGTATATGTCTTGCGGCGCATCCACATCAGCCGTGAGAGTCCATTACATTGGTTGGCGTGATTGATATACCCGGCATTCCCAAGTCGTACTTGCTGTTTTCCAATACTGCGTGCTACAAAGATGCAACCATTTGAAAACAAAAGGAGACATTGGAATGGCAGATAATTCATACAGTACTAAGTCCCTTTGTAAAGGGACACGTGGTCCCATATCACCGTCGTCTATTTCTAGTTAGACGGCTAGTTCGAGTGGCCGTCGCGAGTGAGACGACAATGCACGCAGTCCCGAAGCACAAGGCTCTCAGTTACTTAGCAATCGGTTTCCTGGCTTCGGCTGCTCTTGTTGCCTCTTGGCAGTGGGGGCGATCTCGCTATGAATTACCGGCGCTATTTAGCGGCAGTGGTATTGTTCTGTTCATTCTGATGCTTCCTGCATTCATCGGCTTTGGTCACGTTGCGAGAAGCTTTTCCATCCCGCCTCGTTTCGGCGTTGTTGTTCTCGGGTTTATCATGCTAGCTAATGCGGGAGTCATAACGTTTTCGCTTGCAAACAGTCTGCCATCAGTCAAGGCGGTGATCACGTTGACGTTGGTCTGGGCCATCGCTGGGGTTGCGGCAATATTTCTTTCGCGCGCGTGGCGAGCTGGCGGCAGGAGTCGCCAACAAGCCGGAGTGCCGTCGGAATGATCGCGCAGGTACAGATTTCTTATGGGTCGGCAACAGCGCCGTCTAACTTTGCGCTCGACCGGTCGCATTGCGCCGGTCAGCTAAGACGTTAGGCGCGACCCTATGGCATCGCAGTCCTCTGAGCTCGGCAACCTTCTTCTCACCTACGTCGGTCCGGAGCCTGAGCGGGTTCGCACTGCCATAGCGCTGCTCTCGCACGATGACACCGAGCGCATGCGTCACCTACTTGAGTGCGCTGCAACCGACTATCGCGATGTCCTATGGTGGGCAGAGCAGGAGCAGAGCGAAGCGGAGCAGCGCGGGGCGCTCGCCGCAATGACCGTAAATGAGAGACTTAGCCACCTCAACCTAATGAGCGCCTGGGACGCGGCCATTGCTGCTTGCGACTCTGAGACTGCTAAGACGATTCTCGCTGTGTGCGCAATACCTCAGGCTGACGCCCTGAAGATAGTGGAGGCTGTAATTGGTCGCGCCTAACTGCCGCGTCGAGCGGTCGCTATCAGCGTGTAGCGCGAGCTCGGCGCGCGCGCCTCGCTAGGTGTGGGTCGGCGTGGCGCCGCTCACGCGGGGCATTACTCAAGCCTTACCGCTATTTGCTCGTACCGCCTCTCACTGCACGCACATGCAGTTTGTCGACCTTCGGGTTGTAGCTGACTACGCCGTAATTGAAGTCGATGTTCCAGGCCTGACCACCATTGCCGCGACGGGCCAGTAACGAAGTGGATGACCAGTACAGGGCACTGGCTGTGCCGGGGAAGAAGGTTGAGTCGATTGCAGGCTTCACCGCATAGGCAGTTGAGATCGATTGCAGTTCCTTCAGATTGGGCAACCGCCAGTCATCATGTCCGGCAAAGACCAGATCATTGGCATACACAAGCGCTTCTTCCCAGGTTGCTGCCTCCAGACCTTCTGCTTTCTGCCATACCAGACCGGTACGGTGATCGGTGATGGTGCCATCGCCGTTATCAGTGTAGTGAGGTGTTTTGCTATCACCCAATTCTGAACCCCGTACGCAGCGTACGTTGTACTTGAGCTTGCCGCCGGAGCTGATGGTTTCATTCTTGGGATGGGCACCTGCACCGCCGCCTGCATTGGTCGCCCATGCAAACTGGTCACGATCAACTCTTTGTTCAATTGCCCACCAGTATTCTGCATCGGACTTGGTGAACACATCGGTGTCCAGTGAAGGAAAGTTTTTCCCCTGATTCTGGATGCTGAAAAGTTCCTGAATATAAGGCAGGCGCCAGTCACTCTTGCCGGAGAGCTTGAGGCTCTTGCAGAAAGTGATGCCGCTGTCCCATGACATTTCGCCATTGTCGGCCTGTTGCCATTGCAGCCCTGTCACCTGGTCGGTCACGGTGCCGTCACCATTGACCTTGAATGAAGGCGAATTGATTGAGTAAAAGCTGTCCTCTCCGGGGGTGTCAGTGTTATGCGTGGTCTGACCTGTATCGGGCAGCTTCTTCATGGTCCATGGCGCTTCATGTGCTGCCTGAACGTGTGGCGCTGCAGCATGGTCGGCTGGTGCGTGGGGCGAGTGTGCTGGTTTTGCAGCCACTGATCCATGAGGAGCCTGACAGCTGGCAACCAGAATGGCTGACAGAGAGAGTGCAACGCTGCTGAACTTCGGTTTCATGAAAACTTAGGACCTTTCCCTTGAACGGGGTTTCTTGACTGAATTCCGGGGCGCGGGATTATAGGTGCCAGTCATGGCTGCCATGTTCAGAAAAATTGTCAAAAAAAGTGTTGTCTTGCCTGTAGCGCGCCGCTCAAGATTGGTTTCAAGGTTGCGGCCGTTACGCAGAAGACACGAATACACAGCAATGCCGGTTAAGTTAGCCTGAGTTCGAATTTGACAATTTCATGGGTAATTAAAGGGGGACTGTTGCAATGAATAAGCATCTTTCATTCCGCTCAATCAGTTTATTTGGCCTTGCCGCGATTGCAGTCGCCGGGTTGTCAGTCACTGCTCTGTCACTGACTGCAAGCGCTCAGAAAGTTGAGGGTACGGGTACCATTTCTCCTGCTGCCCGCTGCGCTGCCATCAAAAAGTCAGTTGTTGATGCCGGTTTCAGCAACAAGGTGACGGTCAGCTGCGATGATCCGAAATACGCACGGATTGGCGGTGATACCTATCCGGATCATCCTCTGATGAATGGTATCACCGGCACCAATGATCAAGTGCCCATTCCTGCACCGGGCTACACCTCGCCTGTAACCCTGTCACCGAGCAGAAATGACAAGCCCATTTCAATTGATGCCGCGCTGGGTATTGCCGTGAATGGCGTGCCTATTTATGACTACACATCGCAAGGCGACAACTCCCTGTACGAGTATTCACCTAAGAGCGATACGTTCAAAACGGGCGAACTGGATATCTGCGGCGGCCATTCAGGTCGTGGTGATGACTATCACTATCACGTTGCACCGAATTGCATGATTGCGATGATGAAGAACAAGAGCGATCCGGCTGCAATCATCGGCTGGGCATTTGATGGTTATCCGATTTATCGCGATACCAATCCTGATGGTTCAGCCATTGCCAAAGGCAAACTCGATGTGTGCAATGGTCAGCCCGATAGTCTTTACGGAATGCGCTACCACACGTCGAGCACACCACCTTACATCATTCAGTGTCTGGACGGTAACTTCGATATGAGCATGGCAGCGCACGTAACAGGCACGACCGTGCAAGGCACAGGTGCGCGCAAGGTTACTGGCAGAAAGCCGACTGGTGGCGTACAGAACCTCAAGCTGGTTGAGGACAAGGATGGTGCACGCACAATGACTTATGAATGGCAGGGCAAGACCTACTTCTTCAAGTACAAGCCAGCCAGTCAGGCAAATTGCTGGGAATTCTCTGAACAGTCATTCACCACCAACGGTGCTGTTGTTAACAACACCTACTGCCGTACCGGCAGCTTCCAGGGTGGTCCTCCCGGTGCCGGTATGGGTGGCGGTGGCGGCATGGGTGGTGGAGATGCCATGGGCAGCGGAGATACAGGCATGGCTGCCGGTGGAATGGGTGGTGCTGCCCAGTAAGCACCTGCACCGATTTCCCCGAAACAAACTGACACCGCCCTTTGCTATGCAGCAGAGGGCGGTGTTTTTTTGGATTGTGTTTTTGTCAGAGCAGATACGCCTCTTTGTAAATGCAGAGGCGTGAAGCGCGGATTACTTCTTCTTGTTCTTGTCGTTTTTCTTGTCGTCTTTGTCGCTGGGTGAAATGGCTTCCAGCGTTTTGGTGTCCAGCTCGGTCAATGCAGGTAATTCGGATTCGTCTTTGACCAGAGGCTTGAGCTGCGCATGCAACTTGGTGCTGAGTTCGTGCAATTCGCGGTGCTGGGTGACCAGCTTGACGCTGTTATCACGGATCTCGCGCAGTTCAGTCAGTTCCTTGTCCTGATCCTGCTTCTCCTTACGCAAGGCATTGAAGCTGGTTTCGATCTGCTTGCGAGTGTCAGATTCGTCCTGCTTTTCTTTCTTCAGTGCTTTGAGTTTTTTGACAACATTGTCCGGTGTATCAGCCAGTGCTGTGTTGATGGCTTTAAGTGCCTTGTCCTTTTCAGCGATCTGGGCTTTCAGTTGCTGGATTTCTTTGGCAACTGCTGCGCGCTCTGCTGCCATCTGTGGCGCAACGCGTTCCTGCTTCGCAATAATTTCTGCGGCGGCGGCTTCAGCCTGTGCCTGTGCTCTCTGGCTGGCAGTCAGCTTTTTCTCAATTTCGAGAATGGCCTGACGCGCCTGTTCACGACTGGCAACCACGCTGGCATCAGCTTCCTTTACTTTCTTAAGGGCTGCGTCGAGCGCCTGCTTCAGTTCATCCTGATCGCAGTTAGGATCCAGATTCAAAGCTTCAGCTGCTGTACGCATCATCATCTGCTTGCTAACCGCAAGGTCTTTCCAAACTTTTAACTGGAGCTCGAAATCTGCTGGAACCACGCCGTCACCTTTGTCTGTCAAGAAATCGGGGCGCGGATTGTAGTCGAAAACGAGGCGGGGTGTGATCAAATGGCAGGTTTCTGACAAATGGGGGCGGACGATGCGGCAGAAAGGGGCTGGGTATCACCGCGACGGGCATAACACGGGTCGGTGTGATCATGGGCGCAGGTGAGTTTTGAGCACGATCAGGAGACTGGTGCTGGATACCAACGTGGTACTGGATTGGCTGGTTTTTGCCGATATCTCCTTGAATTTGCTGAACAGCGAACTTTCAGCCGGAAACATTCTGCTTGTCACTCATCCGCCCGCGCTGTGTGAGCTGCGGAGGGTGCTGGGCTATCCCGCCTTGAAACTGGATGCCGACCGGCAGATGTCCATACTGGCTCAATACCAGTCACAAACCTGGCAACCCGAGCTGCCTGACGGCTTCACCTTACAGAATCTGATGCTGCCGGCCGGATTTCCGCGCTGTCGCGATCCGGATGATCAGCACTTTCTGGCGCTGGCGCATCATGCCGGCGCGGTGCTGGTCTCGCGGGACAAGGCTGTCCTGGGTGTGGCCGGACGTGCCCTACGGTTCGGTGTGCAGGTCATGAGCGTGCAGCAAGTGACGGAATGGCTGCGCAGTGAAGACTTTTCAATCAGTCATCGTGGTGGATGACTTTGCGCCTGGTCAGTTTGTGCTGACCGCGCTGTTGCTTGGCATCCAGACGGCGCAGTTTTGAAGCCCTGGTGGGTCTGGTGGCGTGACGCAGCTTGGGCACGATGCGCGCTTCAGTGACCATCTCCAATAATCTTTCCAGCGCGTCGCGTCTGTTCTGTTCCTGAGTGCGCAGACGCTGCGCAGTGATACCGAGCATGCCCTCACTGTTGATGCGTCGTCCTGCAATGATTTTCAGCCGTGCTCTGGCCAGTTCACTGAGTTCGCAGGCTTGCAGATCACAGCTGAGTTGTATGGCAGTGGATACCTTGTTGACGTTCTGACCACCCGGGCCGCTGGCGCGAATCATGCGCAGTTGCAGCGCTGTTTCGGGCACGCCGAGTCTGGCAAGTTCATCCAGCAAGTCGCTGACGATACCGCTCATGAGCGTGTCGGGTTTGTGGAGTGCAATCTGATGTCCTGCTGCGGAACGGGAATGCGGATGCCGTGTTGCTGGAACAGTTTCCATATAGACCGGTTCACATCGGAACGCACATTGTGCACGCCTTCCTGTGGATCGCTGATCCAGAAGCGCAGTTCCAGATCAAAGCCATAGTCACCAAAGCCGATCAGCCGGGATACGGGCACAGGATCGCGCAAAACACGCGACTGGTTGTCAGCTGCCTCAAGCAGAATGGCCAGTGCCAGTTCGGGGTCACTGTCGTAACTGACCCGTACCGGTAATTTCAGTCGTACACGCGGATCGCTGTAACTCCAGTTGATGACGGGATTGGTAATCAGATGCTGATTGGGCACCAGCGTGGCGACACCATCACGGTCACGTACTACTACATAGCGTCCGCGCAGTTCTTCCACCCAGCCGAAATTTTCACTGGTAGTACCGGCAGTACCGCTGAAGCTGATGACATCACCGGGTTTGATTGAACGGTCCATCAGCAGCACAAAGCCGCTGACAAAATTGGAGGCAATGGATTGCAGGCCGAATCCCAGACCAATGCCGATTGCGCCGGTCAGGACATTCAGCGTGGTGAGATCCAGGCCCGAGGCATTGAGTCCAAGCAGTACCGACAGAGCAACCAGTGCCGCATGAATGAACTTGGATAGTCCGATGCGCATGCTGATAGCGACGCTGTTTATGGACATCAGACGACGTTCGATCCAGCGCGAGACCCAGATGGCGCCCAGTACAAACAGGGTGACGGTGAACAGCACTCTGATGATTGACCAGATACTGATACGCACCGAACCTGCCTGAATGGCAGAACTGTCCAGTGCCACCACCATCGGCTCAAACCAGCCCAGTGCATGCAGGGACAAGGCGATCCAGATCAGCAGGCTGATGGTATTGCCCCAGCCCTTGATGGGTGCCCTTTCGCCTGCGGAAACACGAAAGGCATATACCGCGAGTCGTACCAGCAACAGCAGCGCAATCAGCGAAAGGCTGTGATCCAGCAGGATGGGCGATTGCTTGAGTACATGCAGGAATCCGGCGCTGGTGACGGTGAGCAGCAAGGCCAGCAGGTGTGGCGTGACGATATACAGTGCTTCCAGCAGGCGATAACGCAGTCCTGTCTGCGCAACGACTCGCCGCATGGCGGATGACTGTCGCAGCCAGCGTCCAAGTGCCACCGCGACCAGAATGATGATGGCCAGCAAAGCAAGTTGCAGCAATCCGAGCCCATTGCTGAACTGGTCGATGCCGGTTCCGATATTGGTGATCAGTTGCTGCATGCTGAGACGGATGCGCCGTCAGGCATTGAGGTCGGGGATCAATTCGCTTTCCATGTGGGCGATCTGATCCTTGAGCATCAATTTGCGTTTTTTAAGGCGGCGTAATTGCACTTCGTTGACATACAGGTCCATCTGCAGGCGATGAATGACATCATCCAGATCACGGTGTTCGATGCGCAGTTCGCGCAATCTTTCAAGACGCTTGAACGTCAGGGATTCCACGTTACTGGCTTCCCCGCCAGTCTGGCCGGTTGAGTCTTCCTGATCGTTCATCAATGCAGCTCGGTTAATGTGCGCATACTGTAACCAATTTTGCGGGTTAAGGCAGACAGTTACCAGCCCTGGTCACCGGAGTTGCTGTCTTCCGGTTCGGGGCGGGAATCGACAGGTTTGCTCAGGCGTCGCTTGCGCCATTCGGCCAAGTCCAGCACCTTGCTGTCCTGATATCTGTCCGGTGTGTTTTTGTCATTCTCGACAGCAGGCTCGGCAAGCCGGATTTCAGAGGGATGATCCGCATCATGATCCGGGGCAAATCCGATGGATTCGACGCGCTGTCCCAGCAGCATCACAAAGCCCTGACAGCGTTCAATGCTGGCTGTGCTGTAATCGAACACATAGGTGCGACGCAGTGCGAGTCGTCCTGCATCACGCGTCAGTGAGATACGTGCAAACGCAACTGTGCCATCCAGAAATTGCACTTGCTGACGTGAACAGGCGTTCTGTGCCGCGCGATTGGCCAGTTCGCGTGCCCCCAGACTGCTCTGCCAGAACATAGCGATGACAGCGAAACCGATGATCACTAATAACAGCGGCAGACTCAGCATGAGGTCCCCAGTAATGGCTGCCAGTTGAAAGCAGGATCACCCACTGCCATGAAGTTCGGGTTCAGCAGCGTATCGCGCCGGTTATAGCTCAGCGGCATACCCTGCAAATCCAGCACTTGTCCGCCTGCTGCTTCCAGCACGGCTTGTCCGGCTGCGGTATCCCATTCAGAAGTCGGGCCCAGTCGCGGGTAGAAGTCGGCAGCTCCTTCTGCGACCCGGCAGAATTTAAGTGCGCTGCCAACCGCACAGAGTTCATGTTCACCCAGTCTGGAAAGCAGCGCATCCAGCGAATCACCCCGATGTGAGCGACTGCCAACAACGATGGGTACAGGCCGTGCGGGGCACTGGGTATGTATAACCACTGATGACTGTTTGTCTGTCCGGTGCGCGCCAAGGCCAGCCGCGCCGCTGTAGGCCATGTCAGCCGCAGGTAAGGTCACCACGCCCAGTGTCGGACGGTGGTTGTGAATCAGTGCAATGTTGACCGTGAACTCGCCATTGCGCTTGATGAATTCCCGTGTGCCATCCAGCGGATCGACCAGCCATAACGTCTGCCAGTGACGGCGGGTGGCAAACTCATGATCCTGTGCCTTCGATTCTTCAGACAGTACCGGAATCCCCCGGGTCAGTGCTTGCAGGCCGCTGGTGATAATGCGGTGCGCTTCACGATCAGCAAGCGTCAGGGGCGAATCATCCTGCTTGTTTTCCACAGCAAAATCGCCTGCATAAATTTCCATGATGGCGCGACTGGCCTGTTGTGCGATGTCGAGCACGGCCTTGAGCAGGTCTGGGCTGGGGTGGGCGGGATCGGGCAGGCGGCTGGCGGACATTGTGCTGACTCGGAAAGGGGCGGGCATCATAACGCGACTGACATTTCGCCATGAAATACCCTCTGCGGGTATGCGATGCTAGACACAGATTATTACCAAAGAGCGTGTCGTGACCTTATCTGCGCAGAATCAAACAGCAAGACCCGACTGGACCCGTATTCAGGTCGTGTTGCTGGATATGGATGGCACTCTGCTGGATTTGCGCTTTGATAATTACTTCTGGACCGAATTCATTCCTCAGCAGTATGGCGCGGCGCGCGGGCTGGCGCTGCATGAGGCGCAGGCCGAGCTGCGACCTCGCTTCGCCGCGCATCAGGGGACGCTCAAGTGGTATTGCACTGATCACTGGAGTCAGCAGCTGGGCTTGAACATTGCCGCTCTGAAACACGAAGCGCGTGAGCACATCCGCTTCCTGCCGGGTGCTGAGTCATTCCTTGTCACAGTTCGCCAGATGGGGCGGCGCGTGGTGCTGGTTACTAATGCACATCTGGATGCCTGCGCGGTTAAATTCCAGCACACGGGTCTTGAGAAGTATCTGGATGAAGTGGTGTCTTCGCACAGTCTGGATTATCCCAAAGAGGAAGCGGGCTTCTGGACCCGGCTCGAAAAACATATAGGACTGATGCGTGAACAGGCCCTGTTTGCAGATGACAATCTGCCTGTGCTGCGCGCGGCCCGGGCGTATGGGATAGGTCAGCTGTTTGCGGTGGCTCAGCCTGATTCGACGCGACCTGCCCGGCATATCCCCGAGTTTCCGACAGTCAATTCGGTGCGGGAATTGCTGCCGTAAGTTCGCGCTCTAGCGTTCCAGATTGTGTTTTTGCAGTTCCTGACTGGCGAGTTTTATCGAGTCTGGAAACTCGCGCATTTCGAAATACCGCAACCGTTTATATAACGCATAATTTGCGGCCAGCCAAGCGGCGGCAAAACCACGTGCGCCATCGAGAAAGGCAAGTCTCAGGAAATAATCCTTGATGAACGTAGCCAGAAAGACCAGTGGCCATTCGAAGACTCTGGCCTTGCGCTTTCTGTCATGCCAGTCGAGCGCCTTCAGCTCTGCATAGCGCAGATATTTCAGCTCATGGTGCACCAGGGTCGGATTGAGATAATGAATGAACGGGGCATGAAACGTGACTGCGGTGCCGGAATATCGCAATGATTCATGGACTCGCGATTCCGACCAGCTTGCCCGTTGCCGGTGGTAGATACGTGCCTTGCGCTCGCGCGCCATCAGCTTGTACCAGCGCATGGGCTTGCCCATGAATTCGGCGGTACGAACAATGATTCCGGCTGCTGAATCCGAAGCCATCAGTTGCGGGAGCTTGGCTTGTAATTCAGCAGCCAGCTCGGGTGTAAGCGCCTCATCGGCATCCAGAAACAGAATCCAGTCGTGCCGGGATTGGGAACTTGCGAAGTTTCGCTGCGCCCCGAAACCCAGCCAGGGCTGATGGATTACCCGAGCACCGTGTTGCTGCGCGATCATGGCAGTATCATCGGTGCTCCCGGAATCCACTACGATTTTTTCGGCCGCGAAGGGTACGCTGTCAAGACAACGGGCAATGTTCGACGCCTCGTTGTAAGTCATGACCAGCAGGGTGATGGGAAAATGGTTATTGCTGGCGGTTGGGTATGCGCTATGGTGTATAGGAAAAGGTGCTTTGTAATCTGGTGGCATATAATTCAAGCAGATCAGTATGCGGTCTGCTGCGGCATTTAAGTAATGTGAAGTGTTATTGAAGTGATAAATAGCATATTAAAAATTATTGAATTCTGAAGTCGAAGTTAATTAGTAAATGAAGACCAGTCTAATCATAACGACCTACAATTGGAAAGAAGCGCTGGATCTAGTGTTTATGAGTATCTCACGTCAAAGCGAATTTCCAGATGAAATCCTTGTGGCAGATGATGGCTCACGAGAAGATACTGCGGCACTCGTGGCGGAGTGGGCGGCACGAGTGCCTGTTCCTGTCCGGCATATCTGGCAAGAAGATGCGGGCTTTCGTTTGGCGCGTTCAAGGAATCGTGCGATAGTCGCTGCGACTGGTGAGTACATCATCATCATCGATGGGGATATGGTGCTGCACCAGCAATTTATCGCTGATCACAAAGCTGCGGCTCGTACTGGCTATTTTATTCAGGGTGTACGTTTGCTGACCGGCCCGACACAGGCGCAGCGAATGTTGAGACAAAAAATCATTGATCTGGGGTTCTTTACAGGCGATGTTAAGCGTCGGCGACATTTGCTGCGGATTCCCTTATTAAGTTGGCTGATTTATCAACAAGTGCATTCTCATCAAAAGGCGATTCGTGGAAGTAATCAAGCATTCTGGAAGTCTGATTTGGTAAAAGTGAATGGATTTGATGAGCGAATGACAGGGTGGGGTCGTGAAGATAACGAAATTGCTCAGCGGCTATACAATGCGGGTGTTAAGCGCAGAAATCTCAAGTTCGCTGCGTTAACCATACATATTCATCACAATCAAAGAAAGCCCACTGGCATCAACCCAAATGACCATTTTCTGCAAGAAACCATAGTGAATAAGTCGAAGTGGTGTAAGTTGGGATTAAATTTGCATTTGGAGAGTGCTGAGGCAAGGTATGGCGAATTGACTGAATAATTTTGAATGGATGGGCGCTAAATCATCCATGTCGGGGGTTGCTAATGCTGTCAATTCAATCTAAATGTTCGCTCTGCTAAAGGTTCATAATGTCGCTTATTTATTTTGATGTCACTGACATTGTCCATTATGCATCCCGTTACAGCAGGTTGACTGGTATTCAACGCGTCCAGCTATGCATTACAAATATATTGTCTCGTAAGTGCGGCGGTGACGTAATACGGTGTGTTTACTACGACTACCTTAGGAAGGGAATGTACGAGTATGACCCTAATGAAAGATTGGCAGGATCCGAGTTAGATCCTGAGGTGCTTTTGCTTGAGTTGGGGCTGTTGTCGCCATCAGCTATTTTTCCGACTAAGGCGCAAGTAAAAAGTTATTTACGGCGATATAGCAGCAAGCCAGTTAGGGCGTTAAAAAAAGCTGATGTATATTTGTCAGCCTTTTTGTTTCCTGCAAGGTTAAAAGCTTTGGGTCTGGAGGTTAGAGGTAGAGAAAGCGGGGCATATGACCGTATCACTGTTTCTGGTTTGGATGTCTTGCCTGATGATAGTTGCTATGTCTGTATGGGGTCTTCATGGTTGCATCCGAAAGTCGGAGACTTTGCTAGATCGCACTACATTAATGGTGGCAAGTTTGTCCAGCTAATCCATGATTTGATTCCAGTGTCGCACCCTCAATATTTCACTGCAAAAGAGTTAAATGATTTCTCGACATGGTTGATGGCTTCTTTTGAATATACCTCTGCCTTTATTGCGGTTTCTCGTTGGACAGCTAAGGCACTAGGGGAATATGCGAGGCAGCATGGGTATGACGTAAATGCATCAGCGGTTGCGCTAGCACATGAATTTATGGGTTTTGATCGCGGTGTCCCTGTTCCAGCCCAGCCAGAAATATTGTCATTTGAAAGCAGGGGGTTTGTACTATGCGTGGGAACTATTGAGCATCGGAAGAACTGTATTGCTTTGCTTAAAACTTGGGAGTTGCTGATTGATGAGCTTGGCGGTTTAGTGCCTCGACTTGTCTTTGCGGGCAAGTATGGCAGAGGCGGTGTTGATTTTGAAAAGTACCTTGAGTCAAGTTATAAGTTGGCTGGCCATGTCACTGTGATGCATGCGGTTTCTGATGAGGGGCTTGCTTGGCTCTATTCAAACTGTTTGTTTACTGCGATGCCTAGTCTGACTGAGGGATGGGGGTTACCAATAGGTGAGTCGGCCTGGTTTGGTAAGGTATGTGTTACGTCTGATGTAACGTCTATGCCCGAAGTTTGCGGGCATCTAGCTGAATATATTGATCCACTTGATGTAAGCAGCATACATGCATGTGTGCGCAGGCTGGTTGTTGACTCAGCGTACCGCAAACAACGTCAAGCTCAGATCGTCGATGCATCCCTTAGGAGCTGGAAAGAGGTCGCAGATGATATTCATGAATGTATTTTGACTGGTGGTATCTGATGGCGCAATTTTTTACTCGCTTAGTGCGAAGTTCGCGGTTGCATGTGCAATGTGACTGATAGTGCTTCGAAAATTGCTACAGCCAGAACCGGTTCTGCATTGCCGTGGATTTCTGTTGTTACACCTGTATTTAATGGTTGCCAGCATATAGCAGAGGCCATCGAGTCTGTGCTTTCCCAAGAGTATCCGCTCATTGAGTACATCATAGTTGATGGAGGGTCAACTGATGGAACTATGGAAATCATCAGGAGTTATCAGGAAAGGGCGGATTTCAAGCATAAGATAGCTCGAGTCATCTGTGAGCCCGATAATGGTATGTACGATGCTTTGGCGAAGGGATTTGCACTGTCTACAGGTGAAATATATTGCTATCTGAATTTCGATGGCTTTTTTCTGAGTGGGGCGCTCCAGTCAGTTGGTCGGTACTTTGCAGATAACGATGCTGTCAAGCTCGTCTACCACGAAGATATAGTTCAAGTTGATGGTTGGCGATTTCCAAATGCAACCCAGCCAGATGGTGTTGATACATCTTTGTTACTGGATGGGCATATCCTGTTCCAGGATGGAGTTTTTTGGAGAAAAAGCCTGTATGACTCGTGTGGTGGAATTAGGCGGGATTTACGGCTGGCTGGCGATTACGATTTATGGCTTCGGATGTCGGCACATGCCCGATTTGTTAAGCGTCCTGGTCATGTAAGTTGTTTCAGGGTGAGAGATGGTCAGCTTAGTACACAAATGGAGCTATATCATGCAGAAGTGAAGCAATCACGCGCCGACTTTATTTCATCGGCATCATTTATTGAGCGAACCATATGGAAGATGAAGAAGTTGCTTCGTTCATCAACAATAAGGTCAAGGCGCATAGATCGACTCTGCTTTCCCATGGATACTGCAAGCTTCCCGCCACCCCGAGTGCAGGTCCCTGTTGGCAGATCTGTTGTCCCTCGTAGCCCGATTGATGGGGGGTACCTGGATCGTTTCCTGTTCAGTTTGCCTGATACTCGTTTCGGTGATCGTAGGATTAACGATGTTTATTTGGATACAAGGCATGGAATAGCGGTTGTAGGCCCAGCTATCGACAGTGGAGAGTTATCTGCTCTTTACCGAAAGTATTATTCAAATCCGCCAATCAATGTACTGAGCCCGGAAGGTAAGTCTCCATATCGAAAATACAATGCAATAAGAGGGCTCGATAGATTTCTCCTGCGATTTCCAGTTGAAAGATTCACAAATGAAGTGAATGAAGATCATGGCTTGAGAGAGTTGTTTTCAATTCTTGAGTCCTCGGGTGTGAATATCAATTCTCCACTGCGGTTCTTAGATGTAGGGTGCTTTGAAGCAGACCTCATGGAGGCCATCAGTAAACAAAAGCCCTGGAAGCTTGTTGGTGTGGAACCAAATGAAATTGCGATCTCTATTGCAAGGTCAAAAGGCCATACAGTATGGGAAGGATCTGCTGAAAGATGCGTTGAATGTTTGCCTCAGAGTGCAAAATTTGAGGTCATTCATCTGGGTCAAAGTATTGAGCATGTTGATAATCCCGTGGCTGTGCTAAATGTACTAGGGAAGCTATTGTCCCCCGGGGGGGTCATTGTATTAAGCACCCCGAATCTTGATTCACGAGAGATCGACTGGTTTGGGCCTACATGGGCTCATTGGCATGCGCCCTACCACCGCTATATTTTTTCACTTCGTGGATTGAAGGTTCTTGCTGAGAGGGCTGGATTCTTACCGATCCACCAGGCCACATTTTCAAATGGATACTGGACGGCTATGTCGTTGGTTCAGAATAATCTGGGTTTGGGGGGTAGCGTTTCACACGCAGTTACCTTCGATCCATACATTCTTTCAATGGCGCGTCGCATCGATGCTCTTAAGCGAATAATATGGAATCGCTTAGGGCGGGGTGATTATTGCTATGTATCTATGAGAGCTAAAAATGCCCAAGCGACTATTCCTCATGAGGAGGAATAAATTAATAGTCTTTAAGTGATAGCTGTTTTTTTGGCTTATAAGGCATCTTAGCGCGATCAATTTTATCAGCATTTCGGTTCCTGGATGAGTAGATTATTTTCCAAGGTGTATATCATCTGAACAATCCAGCAGGTGCTCGGTGCCTTTTGCCTTTGGCCAATTAAGCCATTTAGGTGCGTCAGTAACGCTTGCGTCCAGAAAAGGTTTCCATCCTAAAGAAAGCTCCAGCTGTCTAGCGACCCAGAGCGTGCGAGTATTGAGGTTGGCTACGCGTATCGATACTTCTTCGCCAAAATTCACACCTAATTTCATGCAGGACCAGGGAACTAGGAGGTTTTGTGTTTTTGTGGCCATTCCGCGCAGATGATGCCTTAATTTGCGCAGTCGTCTCCTGACCAGTAAGGTTGTCCACGGGAATATGGTTGCACTTTGATTTTCGCTACGTATCAATAGCTGCAATGGTGGCTTGCCATGCTTGAAATTAAAACCGGGTAAATCCAGTAGCCCATACAGGAAGAAATGATCAAGTTTTGGAGTGCCTTGCCACCAAGCCTGTGCCTTTGCGGATAACCTGCGATGCCAGTAGTCCTCCACATGCAGTTCTAAGTCATCGAGGGATGTACGAATGGCATGTTCCATGGATTTCAATGGATCTAGGCCTCGTTCTTCTAGGGTAGGTAAAATCTTTGGCATCAGGTTGACGAAGAGATTTCGCATCTTTTTGTGGCCTCCGGCCTCTTCAGTCCGGCTACCCATATGGATTCGATAGTCCAGTAGGGGTTCCCGAATGTAGTGATAATCTGCCAGCCCGTATGCGCTGGTGCAGAATCGGACGTCATCCGCGAAGTCATTGGAGTTGAATCCTCCTACCTGACGTGCAAGCTCAACGGTTGCAGAGAACGGTGCTCCTAATGGATCAGTGCTCAGCATTCTTGCCAGATTGAACTCACCTCGCATGAAAATGCCAACATACTTTCCAGACCCATCGATTGTTCTCATGTTGCAATATGCCAAGCCAAGTTGTTTCCCTTCAAGAGCGCTTCGCATCATGCGTACATATGAACAGTGCAGATTATTGTCAGTGTGGAGGTATGAAAAATATTTGCCTTTGGTGCGTTCCAGCATCCAGTTCAGGCAGGAGCCGGGGTCCATGCGCTCAGGAATGTGATGGAAGTGAATGCGCGAGTCATTAAATTGTTTCATCACTTCCGGTGTTGAATCGCTGGAATTATCCACAATCCATAATTCCCAATTTGGGTCGTCCTGGGCAAGCACGCTATTAACGGCGTCAACAATGTAATGTGACTGGTTATAAGACGGCATCAATAACAAAAATGGGGATTCCATTAGGTGTTCTCCAAAGATAATTCACATTCATCCTGAAACTTGCTCACATCATTGCGTAACAGAGGGTATTAACTCGTTTGCACCATAAGTATTACATGCTGGTCGGCTCAATTCTTTATCAAACTGAGTTGAAGCAATTGTATTGGTCTGTCTGGCATACCTAAACTGACGGGTAAGATAGGTTGTAACCATTTATTGCTATGGGCTCATTCATGAGCACACTCCGGTGTCATGTAACTCAATAAGCATTGAATTTTCCGGGCCGGCATTACGGCCACCACAGCGATACTGCTCCGAGCCGAAGGCTTGCAGCAGCAGCAATACGCATGACAATACCCACCAAGCGGAAATTACACGAATGGCTTTTAATCTAAACCTGGTTCGTAACAGATTTTCCTCAGCCATAATCAGAACCAGTGTGGCAGCAGGGATTGAAATGAAAACCTGCCAGAACATGATCGTCGTGGGTGAGATTGCAAAGCAGAAAACGGCTGCCAGCATGGACAGCGCAATATAGATTCTCAGCCAAGCGCGTTGATTGTTAGGACAAGCGACAGGTCGGCGTACTGATGGCCACAGTTTACGGACAAATCGCCAGTGCGCCCACGCAGAGGGAAGAATCGTCAGATATGCCAGGTAAGTAACTGCCAGACCAAACCAGACAAGCGCGGTGTTGATGCTATCGTTTGCCAAGCCGCTGAAATTCAGATCCTCCATACGGCTGGTAAAAAACAGACTGGACATCTTGATCCAGTACAGTATCCCTCTGACCAGCGGGAACACATATATAAGTCCACGCAGGAAGAATCCTTTGTCACCCGGTGTCAGGCTTGGATCATTGTGAATGGTCAGCAGCCATGGCACATAGGACGCAATGCCGAGTATCACTCCACAGGCTATGCCACCCCAATGCACTTTAATCATTCCCTTCCACCACAGCAGCAGTGATAGCACAGCGAGTACTGCTGCCGAGGTATGAACTTGCATGGCCAGCGCAATCAGTAATGCTTGTGCGCAGGAGTTCCAGGCTTCCTTGTGCGCCGCCATACGTTGGGCGCTTGCCAGATGCAGGACTGCGGCGATGAACATCAGGTTGGCATTCCAGATATGTGCAGAGAAATACATGCGCCAGGGGTTAAGCCATACCAGCAGGATGAGTAACCACATGCCTCGTCTGGTCAGGGTGGAGCGCAGGGTATAGGCCAGCAAGATGAATGCGCAGGCATGCAGCAGTGCAGTAAACAGAGCAGGCGAGCGATAGTCGCGCCAGATCCACAATGGAATGGCCATCAATAACGCCATCAGTCCACCGGGCGAACGTCCGCCCGCTGAAGTCGGCATGCCGTACTGCAACCATTCGCCGTTTACTACGAATCTCCAGCCCAGTTCCAGCAACATGAGCTGATCGCCGCCGATCTGTGAGCGCATGGCCATGATGATTGACAGTGCGAAACCAGATCCGAAAACCAGCCACCACTGGGTTCGCTCACGACGGGTCAGGAAAATGCTGGTCATGATGTTGAGTGCTGGTGCTTTGCTGAAATGGCCTGGCTTATTTCAATCTGGCAAATACGCGCGATGCGGCTGCGATGGTGGCGTCAATGTCAGATTGCGTATGTGCGGCAGAAATGAAACCCGCTTCAAATGCCGAGGGTGCCAGATACACGCCTTCTTCCAGCATGCCGTGAAAAAACTGCCTGAAACGTTCGGCATTGCTGCGCATCACCTGCGTGTAATTGGTGATAGTGGATTCTTCATTGAAATACAGACCAAACATGCCGCCGACCTGAGTGGTGGTGAAAGCCAGTCCGGCCTGATGTGCGGCCTGTGTCAGGCCGTGCATCAATGATTTTGCGCTGGCATCAAGCTTTGTGTGAAAGTCAGGTTGTGCGCAGATCAGCTCCAGTGTTTTCAGACCTGCAGCCATGGCAACAGGATTACCGGACAGGGTGCCTGCCTGATAGATCGGTCCAGTGGGTGCGAGTTTATCCATGATGATTTGCTTGCCACCGAAGGCGCCGACGGGCATGCCGCCGCCGACAATCTTGCCGAGGGTGGTGAGGTCTGGAGTAATACCATACAAAGCCTGAGCGCTACCCAGTGCGACACGAAAGCCGGTCATTACTTCATCAAAGATCAGTACGGCGCCGGATTCATCACAGACTCGTCGCAGCGTCTGTAGAAAGCCCGGTAGCGGTGGCACGCAGTTCATGTTGCCGGCGACGGGCTCAACGATGATGCAGGCAATCTCATGGCCGATTTCCTTGAACACCTGTTCGACTTGCTGGCTGTCGTTGTAGTTGAGCGTGATTGTCAGGGCCGCTGCGGCAGCGGGTACGCCGGGTGAGGTGGGTACACCGAAGGTCAGTGCACCTGAACCGGCTTTGACCAGTAATGAATCAGAATGGCCGTGATAGCAGCCTTCGAATTTGACGATTTTGTCGCGGCCGGTGTAACCGCGTGCAAGTCGTATGGCACTCATGGTCGCTTCGGTACCGGAACTGACCATGCGTACCAGTTCGATGGACGGCATCAGCTCGCATATCTTTTTAGCGACAAGCGTTTCGATTTCCGTTGGTGCTCCGAAGCTCAAACCCAGCGCAGCACGATCCTGTACGGCCTTGATAACTTCAGGATGTGCGTGACCCAGTATCATGGGGCCCCATGAGCCTACGTAGTCGATGTAGCGCTTGCCGGCCGTATCAAATACATAGGCGCCACTGGCACGGGACAGAAACACCGGTTCGCCACCTACCCCACGGAATGCGCGCACGGGCGAATTGACCCCACCGGGAATGTAGCGACAGGCTTCACTGTACAGACTCATCAGATATACCTAGGGAGTAATACGAAATAGTGTGCAAGTGTAAGGACTTCTACGTTCTGTTAATAGTTGGCACTGCATTCCGGTTGCTTGATGGCGCAGTTCCCGCTTTAATCGCAGCTCCTTATCCAGTGCGTTGGTCGAAATGAAATCCTATCTGTGTGTGATTTGCGGTTATGTGTATGAAGAGGAAAAGGGTGATCCCGTTGCCGGAATTGCTCCGGGCACCAGATGGGAAGATGTGCCGCTGTCGTGGCGGTGCCCCGATTGCGGCGCTGGCAAGGAAGAATTCGACATGATTGAGGTGTAAGCATGTCCTGCTGGCGTTATGTCAGTCGCAATGTCTCCCGGTGTCTGGCGGGAGCAGGGTTAACACCCTCGGCGATGACATGATTTACTTCTGGATCGCACTGGGTGGTGCACTGGGCAGCGTGGCACGCTTTGCCTGCAGCGAGTGGGTTCAGTCGCGCTGGTCTGCCTTTCCCTGGGGCACCTTGCTGGTCAATGTAGTGGGCAGTTTGATCATTGGAGTACTGGCGGGCATGACCGAGAGCGGACGCCTGAGTGTTTCAATCAATCTGCGTCAGTTCCTGATGATCGGGGTACTGGGTGGGTTTACTACCTTTTCGTCTTTCAGCCTGCAAACGCTCATGCTGGCGCGGTCTGGTGCCATGCTGATGGCTGCGCTTAATGTGCTGGTTTCTGTGGGACTGTGCCTGTTTGCGGCGTGGCTTGGCATGGTGATTGTGCTGGCGTTGGGCAGAGCGTGAATCCGCTATTGCCGCGTGACTGAATAGCCGGCCTGTTGCAGCAGGGACACCAGTCCCTCCTCGCCGAGCAGATGCAATGCACCCACAGCCACCAGATAGTCATCTGACTGTTGTTCCAGCAGAGTAATCAGTGTGCTGAGCCATTGCTGATTACGCCGGGTGGTCAGCAGATTCAGCAGCTGCGGGCTTTCATCAAAGCCTTGCTGCAAAAACACCTGTAGTCGCTCTATGTCGCCGTTCCGCCAGGCTTGCAGCAGCGACTGCACTTCATCCGGTGATTCGTTCAATTCCTCCAGCGTCTGGCGTAACAGGTCCTGTTGTGCATTCCGTTCCATGCCGGCAAACAGATTGATCTGCTGTTGCACCGTTTCCAGTCCCTGTATGGGTTTGTGATCGTGCTTTGCCATCCGGGTAAGTTGCGATTCGACGCCGGAGTCAGCATCAAAGCCCTGACTTACATAGTGCAATTGTTCGAGCGTCAGCGCGGCCAGCCAGGGTTGAAAGTGTGCTAACCGCTCACTCTCAATCCCCATGGCTTTGATAGCGGATTGCAGATTGCGTCGGGTGGTTGTATCCAGCTGCGAGGATAGATTTTGATTTGCAGGTAACAAACCAGCCTGCATCATGGCTGTCTGTATGGTCGTAACATCGAGATCATCCATGTCCATTTCCATCAGAAGTTGCTCTGACTCTGCATAAGCACGCTGGATATTGTCAGCCAGCTGTTCGTCACTGGGCAGAAGATGGATGGTGCCCAGCAGGTACAGCGTGTTGTGCTTGCCCTGCACACACCAGATGGCGGGATCTGCCTGTGCGGTCGTGCAGGTGAACTGAGCTATCAGCACAAGACCTGTCAATCTGAGGGTGCCTGCCAAAGACCGGTGAGACATTATTATTCGGACTCCAGCCTGATCACTTCGGTGCGGATGGTGCCATCCGGACACAATTCAAGTGTTCGATAACCCGGCGGCTGGACAGCCACGGTGAATTCCTCACTATGCTGCAGAAACTGGGCGCAGGTAGAAGGGGTGGCCATGTAGTGCACGCCCTCAATTATTTTATCAAGCGGCTGATGGACATGTCCCCACAGCACACCACGTACCTGCTGATGTCGCTGGATACATTCATGAAATGCCTGTCCATCTGCCAGCCCGATTTCATCCAGCCACTGGCTTTGCATCTTGATGGGATGATGGTGCAGGCAGATCAGCGTGTGGTGTTGTGGATGTTGCTGCAACAGCACATCCAGATGCTGGAGCTGTTCCGGGCCAAGTCTGCCACCCACGTGATTTTCCCGGGTTGAATCAAGCAGCACTACCAGCCAGTTATGCAGGATGCAGTGCATATCCAGAATGAATGGAGCGTCAGTCAGCATTTGACGCATTGCATCGGGCAGATCGTGATTGCCCGGGATGCAGTACACAGGAACCTGGGAGTCACTGAACATCTCACGTATCAGCGCATAACCCGCTGCATCGTCATGCACCAGATCGCCAGTCAATAAAATACCGTCATGTCCGGGATATCGTTTTTCCGCATCGGCCAGTGTGGCCTGCAATGTGTCGTAGGTGCAAATGCCGTACAGCAAGGCATCGCGACGCCCGAGCAGGTGGGTGTCGGTCAGTTGCAGCAGTCGGACAGCGCGTTGCGTTTGCATGACGGGTTGTTAGCGGATACCAGAGCAAGTGGCGCCATGATACCGGTTGAGCAAAGTAATGTTATGCAGTCGAGGGATTGAATTCCGGCTTTGTCTCTTCTATGTATGAAGGCATTGAAACTGACCGGGTGAAACAACAAGGCCGGCTTGCGCCGGCCTTGTTCATTTCGCTGTACGAAGCGTATCAGTACTTGTAATGAGCCGGCTTGAACGGACCATCTACCGGTACACCGATGTATCGCGCCTGTTCTTCAGTCAGCTTGGTCAGTTTCACGCCGATGCGTTCCAGATGAAGCTGTGCCACCTTTTCATCCAGATGCTTCGGCAGCACATAGACATCGTTCTGGTATTTGCTGCCGTACTTGAACAGTTCGATCTGCGCCAGCACCTGATTGGTGAAGGAGTTGGACATCACGAATGAAGGGTGACCTGTGCCGCAACCCAGATTCACCAGACGGCCTTCGGCCAGCACGATGATGCGTTTGCCATCAGGGAATATGACATGATCGACCTGTGGCTTGATGTTTTCCCACTTGTACTGCTTGAGTGCAGCAATTTCAATTTCGCTATCAAAGTGGCCGATATTGCAGACGATGGCCTGGTGACGCATGCGCTTCATGTGTTCATGCGTAATGACATTCACGTTGCCGGTGGTGGTCACGAAAATGTCGGCCTTGTCGGCGGCTTCATCCATGGTCACGACGCGATAGCCTTCCATCGCAGCCTGCAGCGCGCAGATCGGATCAATTTCCGTTACCCATACCTGAGCAGAAAGTGCGCGCAAGCTTTCAGCAGATCCTTTGCCCACGTCACCAAAGCCGGCAACAACTGCAACCTTGCCGGCCAGCATTACGTCAGTGGCGCGTTTGATGGCATCAACCAGGGATTCACGGCAACCATACAGGTTGTCGAACTTGGACTTGGTTACCGAGTCGTTCACATTGATGGCTGGGAAGGGCAGGTGACCATCTTTGGAAAGCTGATAGAGACGCTTCACGCCGGTGGTGGTTTCTTCAGTCACGCCTTTGATTTCTTTCAGGCGTGCTGAATACCAGCCCGGCTGTTTGGCAAGACGGTCTTTGATTGACTTGTACAGCGCCACTTCCTCTTCGTTAGTGGGTTTGGCAATGACGGATGCATCTTTTTCAGCCTTGCTGCCCAGCATCAGCAGGAGGGTGGCATCACCGCCGTCATCCAGAATCATGTTGGCGTGCTGGTTATCTGGCCATTCAAAAATGCGGTGGGTGTAATCCCAGTAGTCATCCAGTGTTTCGCCCTTGTAGGCAAACACCGGGGTGCCATTGGCAGCGATGGCGGCAGCGGCATGATCCTGAGTTGAATAGATGTTGCACGATGCCCAGCGTACTTCGGCACCCAGTGCTTTAAGGGTTTCGATCAGCATCGCAGTCTGGATGGTCATGTGCAGCGAGCCTGCAATGCGCGCGCCTTTCAGCGGCTGGCTGGCCGCATATTCCTTGCGGATGGACATCAGGCCGGGCATTTCCGTTTCGGCAATGGCCATTTCCTTGTGACCCCACTCGGCGAGTGACAGATCCTTGACCAGGTAATCAGTGAATTTATTTGAAACAACAGCGTTCATGAGCTTCTCCTAACTAAAGTAATGAACTGGAGTTAAGAGCGCGGTTGACTTGTCAATCCATCACCGAGCCTGACAACCCGGTGTTCTCAGGGTTGCTGCAGCGCTCCTCGGTGACAGATTGTTTGCTGCAGACACATACGCGTCTGCAGCGATTACGGATTCAAATTACAGCTTGGCGTCCTTGCGCAGTGCCTCGGCACGGTCGGTTTTTTCCCAGGAAAATGCCGTGAAGCGTTCCTTGTTGTTGACCGGATTAACCATCTCAAACGGCGTGCGACCGAAATGGCCGTATGAGGCGGTGGCCTGATACATCGGATGCAGCAGATCGAGCATCTTGCTGATGCCATAGGGACGCAGATCGAAGTGCTTGCGGATCAGCTTTTCGATCTTTTCATCGCTGATTTTGCCGGTACCGAACGTCATGACGGTGATTGAAGTCGGTTCCGCAACACCAATGGCGTAGGACACCTGAATCTCACAGCGGTCTGCCAGGCCTGCGGCAACAATGTTCTTGGCCACATAGCGGGCGGCATAGGCGGCAGAGCGATCCACTTTGGAGGGATCCTTGCCGGAGAATGCGCCGCCACCGTGACGGGCCATGCCGCCGTAGCTGTCGACGATGATTTTGCGGCCGGTCAGCCCGCAATCGCCCACTGGACCGCCGATAACGAACTTTCCAGTCGGGTTGATGTGTATCTTTTTGGCGGGCAGCTTCTCGAACCAGGCCTTGGGCAGTACTGGCTTGAGGATTTCTTCGACTACGGCTTCGCGCAGATCCTTGTTCTTGATGTTCGGATCATGCTGGGTGGACAGCACCACGGCGTCCAGACCGACGGCTTTGTCATTTTCGTAGCGCAGCGTTACCTGTGACTTGGCATCAGGACGCAACCAGGGCAGAACGCCTTTCTTGCGTACCTTGGCCTGACGTTCTACTAGACGGTGTGCGTAGTAAATTGCAGCAGGCATGAGTTCTTTGGTTTCGTTGCAGGCGTAACCGAACATCAGACCTTGATCGCCTGCACCCTGTTCTTCTGGATTTTTACGATCAACGCCCTGATTGATGTCGGGCGACTGTTTGCCGATCAGATTCAGAATGCCGCAGGTCGCACCGTCAAAGCCCACTTCGCTGGAGTTGTAGCCGATGTCCAGAATCACCTTGCGGGTGAGGGCTTCAAGGTCGATCCAGGCACTGGTGGTGATTTCACCGGCCACGATGGCTACGCCGGTTTTAACCAGAGTTTCGCAGGCAACGCGTGCAGACTTGTCCTGTTGCAGGATCGCGTCCAGTACAGCATCGGAGATCTGGTCAGCGATTTTGTCCGGATGGCCTTCGGAAACGGATTCAGAAGTAAACAGATAGCTGCTCGACATGTGGTTGTAATCCCGACGAGGTTAAAAATGGTGCAGCAGTATACCGGTCTATGCGGTACTTGGCTGCATGTACTGCAAAGTCCGCCTGATATGGGGGCAGTTGTGGCAGTTGGTTTCTTTCATATGTCGCATTCTTGTTTGCTCCGGCGGCAGTCATCGGTGAAAATGCCCGGCTACTTTCCCCAGCGTCTCTGCCCGGAGCCAAACTTTTCATGACTCAGCCGATCAACCGCCGCGTGCTTGCCAATGCCATCCGTTTTCTTGCCATGGATGCAGTGCAGCAGGCGAATTCCGGGCATCCGGGTGCGCCCATGGGTATGGCCGATATTGCACAGGTGTTGTGGCGTGATCATCTGAAACACAATCCCGGCAATCCCTGCTGGGCTGACCGTGACCGGTTTGTCCTGTCAAATGGTCATGGTTCAATGTTGCTCTATGCCTTGCTCAATCTGACCGGCTATCCGCTGAGCATGGATGACATCCGGCGGTTTCGTCAGCTGGGTGCACACACCGCAGGTCATCCCGAATTTGATCAGCATCTGGGTATTGAAACGACAACCGGTCCTTTGGGCCAGGGTATCGCCAATGCAGTGGGCATGGCGCTGGCAGAAAAAATGCTGGCTGCACAATTCAATCGCCCCGGCTTCAAGGTGGTGGATCATCACACCTATGCTTTCCTCGGTGACGGTTGCCTGATGGAAGGAATTTCTCATGAGGCCTGCTCATTAGCCGGTACGCTCAAGCTCGACAAGCTGATTGCTTTTTATGATGACAACGGTATTTCCATTGATGGTGAAGTTCATGGCTGGTTTACTGATGACACTCCGAAGCGGTTTGAGTCGTATGGCTGGCAGGTGATCCCGAATGTGGATGGTCACGATCCGGTGGCGATTGATCGAGCCATCCAGCAGGCCAAGGCCAGTGATCGACCCGCTCTGATCTGCTGCAAGACCATGATTGGATACGGTGCGCCGAACAAGCAGGGAACGGAAGCGACCCATGGTGCTGCACTGGGTGTGGATGAAGTGGCGGCAGCACGTGCGCATCTCGACTGGCCATACGCTCCATTTGAAATTCCTGATGAGATCCGTGCCGGATGGGATTGCCGTACGCAGGGTGCATCCAGTGAGCAGCAATGGAATGAAGTGTTCAGCAATTACGCTCGTCAGTTCCCCGAATTAGCCAGCGAGTTCAAACGCCGCATGGCGGGCGAATTACCGGTGAATTTCCAGTCGGTAGTGGATGCCTATGTGACTAAAACAGTCGAGGCTGCTGCCACGGTAGCTACCCGTCAGGCTTCACAGGCTGCTCTGAACGGAATCGGCCCGAGCGTACCGGAGCTGCTCGGTGGCTCAGCGGATCTGACTGGCTCGAACAACACCAATCGTAAAGATTCCAGGGCCATTACGGGAGCCGATGCCAGCGGTAACTACATTCACTATGGCGTGCGTGAATTCGGCATGGCTGCGGTGATGAACGGTCTGGCGTTGCATGGGGGATTCATCCCCTACGGCGGCACTTTCCTGGTGTTTTCAGATTACGCACGCAATGCGCTGCGCATGTCAGCCCTGATGAAGCAGCGTGTGATTTATGTGTTCACGCATGATTCGATTGGTCTGGGCGAAGATGGCCCTACTCATCAGCCGGTAGAGCATGTGGCCAGTTTGCGGATTATCCCCAACATGCAGGTATGGCGACCCTGTGACACCGTGGAAACCGCAATAGCGTGGGGTGAGTCAATCAAGCACGCTACCGGGCCGAGTTCATTGATACTGTCCCGTCAGGCGCTGGCTTTCCAGAATCGCACGGCACAGCAGGTGGCAAATATCCGTCGCGGTGGTTATGTGCTGGCGGACTGTGATGGATCGCCCGATCTGATCCTGATCGCCACGGGTTCGGAAGTTGCATTAGTAGTGGAGGCGGCCAAACAGTTGACCACCGCAGGCAAGCGTGTTCGGGTTGTTTCCATGCCGAATGCAGGTTTGTTTGCTGCACAGGATGCTGCGTACCGTGAGCAGGTATTGCCGGATGCGGTGCAGCGTCGGGTCATTGTGGAAGCCGGGGTCCGCGACGGCTGGTACCGTTATGCGGGTCAGAAGGGCGCAGTCATTGGCATGGATACCTTTGGTGCTTCGGCGCCTGCCAAGGATCTGTTCAAGCAGTTTGGTTTTACAGTTGAGAATGTGGTTCAGGTCGCGCAGCAGGTGCTGGCGGTATAATTTGCTGATGATGACTGCCGGACAGTCCGGCAGTGGTCTGACTTAATTTGTGCAACAACCCTTACGGGTGGGGAATAGGAACATGGCTATCAAAGTCGGTATTAACGGGTTCGGTCGCATCGGACGCATGGTGTTTCGTGCCGCAGTGCAGGATTTTCCTGATATCGAGATCGTGGGCATTAACGATCTGCTCGAGCCTGATTATCTGGCTTACATGCTGAAGTACGATTCAGTACATGGTCAGTTCAAGGGCAGCGTGTCGGTCGAGGGAAATACGCTGGTGGTGAACGGCAAGAAAATCCGTCTCACTGCTGTCAAAGATCCTGCCGAGTTGAAGTGGGGCGAAGTCGGCGCAGATGTCGTGGTTGAATCCACCGGTCTGTTCCTCACCAAAGAAACCTGTGAGAAGCATCTGGCTGCCGGCGCCAAGAAAGTCATCATGTCGGCGCCGTCAAAAGACGATACGCCAATGTTCGTGTTCGGTGTGAACGACAAGACCTACGCAGGTCAGGCCATTGTTTCCAATGCTTCATGTACCACCAACTGTCTGGCACCCATTGCCAAAGTGCTGAATGATACTTTCGGTATCAAGCGCGGTCTGATGACCACCGTACATGCCGCCACCGCGACACAGAAAACGGTGGATGGTCCATCCAACAAAGACTGGCGTGGTGGTCGCGGCATTCTGGAAAACATCATTCCGTCTTCCACCGGCGCTGCCAAGGCCGTCGGCGTGGTGATCCCTGAATTGAACAAGAAGCTGACCGGTATGTCATTCCGCGTGCCGACTTCGGATGTGTCTGTGGTCGATCTTACCGTCGAACTGAAAACAGAGACGACCTACGAAAAGATTTGCGCCGCCATGAAGGCCGCGTCTGAAGGCGCAATGAAGGGCGTGCTGGGTTATACCGAAGAAAAAGTAGTTTCCACTGATTTTCGTGATGACAGCCGTACCTCTATTTTCGACGCAGAGGCCGGTATTGCACTTGATGGCACCTTCGTAAAAGTCGTGTCCTGGTATGACAACGAATGGGGTTATTCGAGCAAGGTACTGGAAATGGCGCGCGTCATTTCCAAGTGATGATCACGGGGTGTGCCATGCACACCCCTTTTTTGTTACACGGACAGGACAGTCGGAAAGCACTTCGTTTCCCGGCTCATGTTAAAGAGAGAAGCATGAAATTTCTGCGAATGACTGATCTGGATCTCAAGGGTAAGCGTGTACTGATTCGCGAGGATCTGAACGTGCCTGTGGCTGCGGGTGTGGTGACCTCCGATGCGCGTATTCGTGCGTCCCTGCCGACGATCCTCTCAGCCCGTGACAAGGGTGCGGCAGTGATGCTGATGTCCCATCTCGGTCGTCCTGAAGAAGGCGTTTATGCCGAAGAATTTTCATTGGCGCCGGTAGCCAGGAGACTGTCTGAATTGCTGAATGCGCCGGTACGGCTGGTGAAGGACTGGCTGGACGGGGTCAGCTGTGCGCCCGGTGAAGTGGTGCTGCTGGAAAACGTTCGTTTTAATGTGGGCGAAAAGAAAGACAAGGAAGATCTGTCCAGAAAAATGGCTGCTTTGTGCGATGTCTATGTCATGGATGCCTTCGGTACAGCACATCGCGCCGAAGCTTCCACTCATGGTGTGGCCCGTTTTGCCGGTGTTGCCTGCGCCGGTATTTTGCTGGCGAATGAACTTGAAGCCCTTGATAAGGCGGTCGCCAATCCTAAGCGGCCCGTTACGGCTATCGTTGCCGGTTCAAAGGTATCTACCAAACTCACTGTGCTGGAAAGTCTGATGAGCAAGGTAGATCAGCTGATTGTGGGTGGTGGTATTGCCAATACCTTTCTTGCCGCCGCCGGTTATCCGGTTGGAAAGTCATTGTACGAAGCAGACATGTTGGGCATTGCCAAAGACCTGCTGGAGAAATCCGGTCAGCGTGGGGTGGCCATTCCATTGCCGGTCGATGTGGTCGTGGCCAAAGAGTTTTCTGCCAGTGCCACGGCAACGATCAAGAACATTGCTGATGTAGCGGGAGATGACCTGATTCTGGACGTGGGCCCGAAGACTTCCGCGCTGTTTGATGAATTGCTGCAGAAGTCCGGCAGCATTGTATGGAACGGCCCGGTAGGCGTATTCGAGTTTGATGCCTTTGGTGAAGGCACCAAGGCGCTGGCAAATAGTATTGCGAAAAGTCCCGCTTTCTCGATTGCAGGCGGCGGTGACACGCTTGCGGCCATTGAAAAGTACGATATCGAAAAGGACATTTCCTATATCTCCACCGGTGGTGGCGCCTTCCTTGAGTTTCTTGAAGGTAAGACTCTGCCGGCTGTGGCGGCACTGGAAGCGCGGGCTTCCTGAGTTGAGGTCGGGCAGCTTGACTGCCCGACTCCCGGTTTGCTGTCTTCTGCTCCGGACAGAATGACAATGTATGGTTGCACATACGCAAGCGAACGATTGAATGTCGCCTTACACTAAAGGCTTACGTTCCAGATATCTGAACTGAGTTAACCATGTTGCGTCGAACCAAGATTTTAACCACGCTCGGACCTGCCACTGACAATCCTGAAGTACTGGTTGCAATGATCAGTGCCGGTGCGGATGTGGTGCGGCTGAATTTCTCGCATGGCAAGGCTGAAGATCATGTGCGCCGTGCTGAAATGGCCCGGGAAGCGGGCATGGCTGTCGGTAAGTGGGTGGGCGTACTGGGTGACCTGCAGGGCCCCAAGATCCGCATCGACCGTTTTGCTGAAGGGAAGGTTCAGTTGACTGAAGGCGATGACTTTACCCTGGACGTATCACTTAATGCACAGGACGGCACGGCGAAGTCCGTGGGCGTGGCGTACAAGAATCTGCCCAATGACGTGAAGGCGGGTGATGTGCTGTTGCTGAACGATGGCCAGATTGCGCTGGAGGTCATCAATATCGACGGCCCGCGCATCCATACCAGGGTCCAGGTGGGCGGCGAGTTGTCAGATCACAAGGGCATCAATCGTCAGGGTGGCGGCCTGTCAGCGGCGGCACTCACTGACCGGGATAAAGAGCACATCAAGCTGGCTGCCAGCATGGGCATTGATTATCTGGCGGTGTCATTTGTACGCAGTGCCGCTGATGTTGAGGAAGCACGTCGTCTGCTGCGCGAGGCTGGGGGTGAGGCCAGAATCGTTGCCAAGATCGAACGGGTTGAAGCCATCGAAAATCTGACGGAAATCATCCAGGCTTCCGATGCCATCATGGTGGCGCGTGGTGATCTGGGAGTGGAAGTGGGTTATGCCGAACTCACCAGTCTGCAGAAGCACATCATTGAAGAAAGCCGCAAGCAGCGCCGAATTGTCATTACGGCAACTCAGATGATGGAATCAATGATTAATAATCCGATTCCAACCCGCGCTGAAGTTTCTGATGTGGCCAATGCTGTGCTGGATGGTACCGATGCGGTGATGCTGTCCGCCGAAAGCGCCACCGGAAAATATCCGGTCAAGGCCGTGGAAGCGATGGCGAACGTCATCAAGGGCGCGGAAAAGTATGAAACCACGCACAACCATTTGCGGCGTAGCGAAGATACAAGCTCCAAGCGTCCTGATGAGGCCATTTCCATGGCGGTGATGTTCACCGCCAACCATCTGGATGTGAAAGCGATTGTGGCATTGACCGAATCCGGTAATACCCCACGCTGGATGTCACGTATCCGTTCGGATATTCCCATTTACGCGTTCACTCGCCATGAAAGTACGCGGCGTCGGGTGACTCTGTACCGTGGTGTTTATCCAGTTCCGTTCGACATTCTGCATACCAGTCCGCATCTGGTGTATCCGGCCATTTTCAAGTTGTTGCTGGAGAAGAAGATCGTCGAAGATGGAGACAAGGTGATTCTTACCGGTGGTGAGCTGTCAGGGGTGTCCGGTAAAACCAATTCCATGACCATCCTGCAGGTACATCTGTAATAGCTGGTATGTGCCCGGCTGTTAATCGGGTGCATGCACCGGGCTGGAAGAACCTTTGTTAGAATCTTGAATCCCGGGTGTGGCGGGAAGGGTCCTGCATTAAAGCTTGTTAACATTGATAATGAATCCGGTCATGGATGCGACCATGCAACGAGTCCATGATGCCATTCAGATACCAGCGATTATTGTCGAGCCTGTATGCGGCCTGCCTGCTGTGTGCGGCAATCTTTGTCTCGCCTGATGCATTGGCTGCGACCAGTGAAAAACTGACCGTACTCAGTTACCACGAAATTGCCAATCCGGATCAGGCGCTGATTCCCGAATATGCGGTGACACCCACCATGTTTGTGCGGCAGATTGATTGGCTGCGCAACAACGGGTACCACTTTGTCAGTGTAGATGATGTGCTGGCTGACGAAGCGAAGAAGGTGCCGTTACCCGATAAGGCTGTGCTGATTACCTTTGATGATGGTTATCGTTCGGTCTATGACAGTGCCTGGCCGATTCTGAAGATGTTCAGGATTCCTGCCGTGGTTGCAGTGGTTTGCAGCTGGGAAGACGACAAGACTCAAGTGAATTTTGATGGCAAGGAGATACCGCGCAACAAGCTGATGAGCTGGCAGCAATTACGTGAACTCAGCGACAGTGGGCTGGTTGAGATTGGCAGTCACAGTTTCGATCTGCATCGGGGCATACAGGGAAATCCACAGGGCAATATGCAGCCCGCTGCCACTACGCGTCAGTGGCTGACGACCAGCAAGCATTATGAAGATGAAGCGGCTTATCGTGTGCGGGTCGCGACCGATCTGAAGCGCAGCAGCACGGAGATCACTTCTCATATCGGTCGAGCACCACGCGTAATTGCCTGGCCTTATGGTCGCTACAACACCACTCTGCGTGATGCGGCCATCAAGCTCGGTATGAAGGTGGGACTGACGCTGGATGATGGTGCCAATTATGCTGAAACCCCGCTGTGGGGCCTGCGGCGTATCCTGGTGCAGCACGACATGCAGTTATGGGATCTGAATCGCGAGATCACCATCCGTAACCAGAACCTGCCGGAAAACAGCTGGCCAAAGAAAATCATGCACGTTGATCTGGACTATGTGTATGACGCCGATCCGGCACAGCAGGAAAGAAATCTTGGGCATCTGCTTGAACGTATAACGGCTACCGGCGTAAATACGGTGTACCTGCAAGCGTTTTCTGATCCAGACGCAGACGGTTCTGCCGATGCGGTGTACTTTCCCAACCGGCACATGCCTATGCGGGCTGATCTGTTCAACCGGGTGGCGTGGCAGATACGTACCCGCACGCCCGTCAAGCGACTGTATGCATGGATGCCGATGCTCGCCTGGGTGCTGCCGGCCAGTGAACCTGCGTCAAAGGATCAGGTGCTGACCCTGCCCAGCGAAAAGAGTGATCACGTCAACATGGGTTACAAGCGTCTGTCACCGTTTTCGCCACGTGCCCGGCAGACCGTCCGTGAAATTTACGAAGACCTTGCGAGTGCCGCGCCCTTTGAAGGCGTGCTGTTTCATGATGACGTGACCCTGTCTGATTATGAGGACGGCAGCGAGTTTGCCCTGCAAACGTATCGCGAGTGGGGCTTGCCTCCTTCGATTGCCAGTATCCGTAGCAGCGATGACCTGCTGGGACGCTGGACCATTCTCAAGATCAACACGCTGGATAATTTCGCCATGGAGCTTGCGGCCATCTTGCGTGCACAGCAACCCCAGCTGAAAACCGCTCGCAATCTATATGCCCGTGTGGCACTGAGCCCAAGGGCGGAAGTTTGGTATTCGCAGGCGCTGGAAAACTCACTGGTCAACTATGACTTTACTGCCGTGATGGCCATGCCATACATGGAAAATGCAGCCGATCCGGCGGCGTTTTATCGTGATCTGGTGGATCGCATCAAGGCACGGCCGGGCGCCATCGATAAGGTTGTAATGGAACTGCAGACCATTGACTGGCGGGGAACCAGCAAGCCCATCCCCAGTCAGGAGATTGCCGATACCATCACCAGTCTTTACAGCATGGGTGTACAGCATGTGGGTTATTATCCCGAGATGCTGTTCGATAACCATCCCAACGCCGCCATGATCCGCAAGGCGTTAAGTATCAAGCCTGACGAGCCGGTCATTCACTGAAGACGGATTGATGACTCTACATCTGCAATCAGTGTGGCAGAGCCTGCTGGGTTTTGTATTTTACTACCCGCTGTTCATGTCCTATCTCTGGATGATAGGTGCGCTGCTGTTTTTTCTGCGTTTTGAACGCCACCAGCCCCATTACACACAACCTTCCAGAATGCCTGACTCACCTCCGGTGAGCATTCTTATTCCTTGCTACAACGAAGGTGATAACGCTGAAGAAACGCTGGCTCATGCACTGGCGCTCGATTATCCAGAGTTCGAGGTAATAGCGATTAACGACGGCAGCAAGGACAACACGGCCGAAGTGCTGGAGCGCATGGCGGCGAATAATCCACGGTTGCGTGTGGTGCATCTGGCACAGAATCAGGGTAAGGCGATGGCATTGCAGGCGGGCAGCATTCTCGCCAGGTATGAAATCCTGATTGGTATTGATGGCGACGCCCTGCTGGACAAGTACGCGGCTCACTGGCTGGTCAGACATTTCGTTGATGATCCCCATGTTGCAGCAGTGACGGGCAATCCACGAATCCGCAATCGATCTACTCTGCTCGGTCGAGTCCAGGTCGGCGAATTTTCATCCATCGTAGGCATGATCAAGCGGGCCCAGAAGAGTTTCGGCCGCATCTTCACTGTCTCAGGGGTGATCGTGGCTTTTCGCAAGACCGCAGTGCACCAGGTGGGCTACTGGAGTTCGGACATGCTGACCGAAGACATTGATATCACCTGGAAATTGCAACGTGCCGGATGGACGGTAAATTTCGAACCCCATGCACTGGTGTGGATTCTCATGCCAGAAACCATACGTGGTCTGTGGAAACAGCGTTTGCGCTGGGCCATGGGTGGTGCGCAGGTATTGCTGCGTAATCTCGATGTTTTTATCCGTCTACGCCAGCATTACATGTGGCCGCTGCTGGCTGAGATGGTGGCCAGTGTGTTCTGGTCATACCTGATGCTGACACTGACCCTGCTGTGGTTGCTGGGTCTGTTGTTACCCAAGGGCCTGTTGCCGGTGATAGGTTCACCCCTGATCCCGCAGGGTAGCGGGATTATCCTGGGCACCACCTGTCTGTTGCAGTTTGCACTCAGCAAGTGGCTGGACAGCCGGTACGACCAGGGGCTGGGCCGGAATTACTACTGGATGATCTGGTATCCCTTTGTCTTCTGGATCATCAGCATCGCCTCAACCGTCGTGGCCTATCCCAAGGTGCTACTGCGACGCGACGGGAAACGGGCGCGGTGGGTGAGTCCGGATCGCGGTATACGTCCCGGAGGACGGGTTTGAGCATTGTTTTGAGTATTAAAGTAGTTTAATTCACGGAATTTTCATTCCAGATGTCGGGCGACCTCGGCATACTGCGCGCCCCAGAGCAGGGACAATTTCCCTGGCCAGACAAAACAATATTTCAATTATGAACGACACGTTGATCATCAATGCACGCCCACACCTGCGCTGGCATCGTCGCGCCTTTTCTGATGCCTCCACCGCCATGCTGTGGGGATTCTGGTTGTGGCTGTGGCGGCCTGTGCTCAGCTTTTACACCTTGCTGTCCGGCCTGCACGTGGGTATCCAGTCAGCATGGACGAAATTCCTGAGTGTCGGTTTCCCGATATCCATTGAAGGATCGGTGCTGGCGTTATTCAGTACATCCAGTTCCCTGTTGCTGTGGAGCGTATTAACACCACAGCAGACCCAGAAGCCCCAGCCACGACAGCTGCGAGACTATGCCGAGCACTTTGGTCTGTCCGAGCAGGAGTTGCTGGTCAGCCGCAATTGTTCAGTGTGCGTCGTTCATCACGATGACTTTGGTCGTATCGTGCGCATCGAGAATCGCGCCTGAGGCCAGTCATTAGCCCTTACTTCTTTGCCTGAAGTGCTTTGATGTCTGCCAGCACGATCTGTGAGTGACCTTTCGGATCAACCCGCACATAGTGCTTGGCAATCTTGCCGGCCGGATCAATCAGAAAAGTATCGCGCTGCGCAACGCCCACCGCACCGGTGAGGCCGCGCATGACGCCGTATGCAGTGGCGGTGGTCTTGGTGGGATCGGCCAGCAAGGTGAAGGGCAGGCCGTGTTCCTCGGCAAACTTCTTGTGTGAAGCCGCATCATCCACACTGATGCCCACGATGACTGCACCTATTTCCCGGAAGGCAAAGATGTTGTCACGGAATTCGCAGGCCTGGGTCGTGCATCCGGGCGTGTTGTCCTTGGGATAGAAATACAGAGCCAGCCACTTGCCTTTATATTCATCCAGCGTGTGGGTCTGTCCGTTCTGATCCTGCAGCTTGAAATTGGGCGCAGCGCTGCCAACTGCAGGGGCGTCTGCTGCATGGGCTATATTCAGGCAGAGCATCGCCGTCACGCTGATAAGGGCATTGAAAAGAGCGGCAAGTTTCATTTTCTGACTCCCCGTATGGATGTGACTCAGTATAGCGGAGCACTCGAGTGTGACCCAGCTTCGAGCATTCATGTGCAATACTAGCGATAAATAAGCGCGTCGGTGAGTGATCCGGACAAGCAACAGGTGTCCGGGTTCGACCAGATCACGAGCGGGATAATAAGTGACAAATAACAGCGAATCCTCTGCTGCTTCCTTCAAGACTGCACTGGTATTACCGGGCGGCGGCTCGCGTGCGGCTTATCAGATCGGTGTCTTAAGAGCGATGGCTGACCTGTTGCCGCCACAGGCCGCCAGTCCGTTTCCCATCGTGATCGGTACCTCCGCAGGTGCCATCAATGCCACTGAGCTGGCGATTCATGCAAAGCGATTTCGCGTTGCAGTTGCCAATCTTGAGCGCGTCTGGCGCAACTTTGCGGTGCCGCAGGTGTTTGATGCCAGCACCCCCACCATGATCAAGGATGGATTGCACTGGCTGCTGGCCATGCTGACCGGCGGCTGGCTGCTGGCACCACCACGCTCGCTGTTCGACAACAGTCCGTTACGAACCTTGCTGAGCAGCAACTTTGATTTTTCACGAATCGACCAATCCATTCAGGCTGACTACCTGCATGCACTGGCGATTTCAGCTGCCGGATACAACAGTTCACGCTCGATGTTCTTCTATCAGTCAAAGCCCGATCAGAAACCCTGGACCCGGGCACGACACGCAGGTGCACCGGCGCAGATTGATCTGGATCATCTGATGGCCAGTGTGGCCGTGCCCTTCCTGTTTCCCGCAGTGAAAATTGGTGACGAGTCCTACGGTGATTCGTATTACGGTGACGGTTCGATGCGTCAGTCATCGCCATTCAGTCCTGCCATTCACCTCGGTGCCGATCGCATCATGGTCATCGCCACGCGCAGTGCAGACCGGCAACGGGCACGCGTACCACAGCACGGCCCGAGCTTCGGCCAGATATTCGGTTACATGCTGGATGCACTGTTTTCAGATGGGCTGTATGCCGACTTCGAGCGCCTGATGCAGATCAACAACATCATCCGCAAGACCGGCCCGGTAGTGATCAATGAACGGCTCATGAAGCCCATCGAGATTCTGGTAGTCATGCCCAGTCGTGATATCTCCGGCATCGCGCGCAGACATGTTGATTCCCTGCCGCGCAGCCTGCGTGTGCTGTTGCGCAGCATGGGCGCGATGAACGCGGGTGGCGGTGAGCTGATGAGTTATCTGATGTTCCAGAGCAGTTTCACACGCGAACTGATCGAGCTGGGCTATTCGGATGCGATGGCGCAAAGCAGCAAGCTGATTGATTTTCTGCAAGGCAGCACGCTGGACACCACCGGCATGACCGCATTCATGAGGCGGCTGGAAATGCCCGAAAAAGACGAAGCAATCGAGAACCTGCTGTCAGTGCAGCAGCAGGGAAGCCAGCCCGAGTAAGGCCGCGAAGCCGATGCAGTCGGTGAAGGTGGTCAGAATCACGCCACTGGCCAGTGCCGGATCGACATGTATGCGTTTCAGCACCAGCGGTACCGTGACTCCCACCAGTGCAGCTGCCAGCAGGTTGATCATCATGGCCATGAACATGATGGTGGTAATCATCCATGTGTGGAACAGCAGGTACGCATAGATGCCGACCACCGTGGCCCATAACAAGCCGTTCAGCAGCGCCACGCTGGCTTCCTTGAACAACAGCCAGCGAGTGCTGCTCCAGCTGACCTGACCCAGCGCCAGTCCGCGCACAATCAGAGTTACGGTCTGGGTTCCGGCAATGCCGCCCATGCTGGCGACAATCGGCATCAATACCGCCAGTGCCACCACACGCTGGATGGTGTCTTCAAACACACTGACAATGCTTGAGGCCAGAAACGCCGTGAGCAGATTGATGCCCAGCCACACCGCACGCCGGCGCGTACTGGGAATAATGCTGGAAAACAGATCTTCATCATCCTGCAGGTTGGCCATCGACTTCATTGAGTGATCGGCCTGTTCCTGAATCACGTCCACCACATCATCAATGGTGATACGGCCGACCAGTTTGCCCTCGGCATTGACCACGGGTGCCGAGATCAGGTCGCGATTCTGGAACAGCACTGCCACCTCGCTGGCGGCCAGCTCAGGGGCAATGCCTTCGATAGCGGTGTCCATTACTTCGCCGACAGTCAGTTCCGGATCAGCGGTTAACAGTCGGGTGACATCCAGCGCACCCATATACCGGTCCAGTCTTGTTACCACAAACAGGCGATCCGTCCGTTCCGGTAATTCGCCGCGCATGCGCAGGTAGCGCAGCACCACTTCCAGCGTGGCATCCGGGCGCACCGTCACTGTGTCCACATTCATCAGGCTGCCCGCGCTGTCTTCCGGATAGGCCAGCATCGCATTCAGACGTTCCCGATCCTGCATGTCCATGGAATGCAGCACGCGCTGTGTCACTTCTTCAGGCAGATCACCGATCAGATCAGCGAGGTCATCCACCTCCATGCCTTCAGCTACGGCAATAAGCTCATCCGCATCCATGCCATCAATACGATCCATGCGCAGCTGATCGTTCAGTTCAACCAGCACCTCACCTTCAATCTCCGGATCAATGAAGCCCCAGACAATCTCGCGCTTGGCAGCAGGCAGCGATTCCAGCAAGGCAGCGATTTCAGCTGGATGCAGCGCATTTACTAACCTGTGGGCATGACGCATCGACCCCTGCGCCAGCGAGTGACGCAGATCATCCAGACGGCTGGTTTTTGGAGCAGCGGTCTCGCTCATGGGGTCGATATGACGGGAAGTTGGAAGAGGCGCGCAGTGTAGCGGGGACGATCATGAGAGGGCAAAGCAATTAGCGTGCGGAAGCATAACGTGATGCAGTTCAACTTTGCCCCTCACTCAACAGTGCCGGCTGAGCAATTTATATTCGACGGATCTGCATTTTGGGTTGGCAAACATTGCATAAGCAGTAATACTTGCATCTAATTTCACTTCTTGTTGCGGATGCAGGCTCGACACATCATGCGATCAATTTTCAGAAATCGAACCTCGCTCTTGTTGCTGGCTGTGATGGGTGGTGTGGCTGCGCTTCCGTCGGTGACGCTGGCATCTGGCACAGCAACTCAATCATCCATCAAGGAACCTGATCTGAAATCCGGTTCTGTGCTGGTGGTCGATGAGAAGACCGGCTCGGTGCTGCTCTCGCAGCAGGCCGATGTAGCTGCACCCATCGCCTCCATTACCAAGCTGATGACGGCACTGGTGGTGCTGGAAGCTCATCAGCCGATGAACGAACTGATTCAGATTACAGCTGATGACAAGGATCTGGAGCGTGGCAGCGCTTCACGGCTGGCCATCGGTACCAAATTGAGTCGTGCTGACCTGATGCATGTGGCGCTGATGTCTTCGGAGAACCGTGCTGCCCATGCACTGGGTCGAAATTATCCCGGTGGTTTGACTGCCATGGTTCGGGCGATGAATGCCAAGGCGCATGAGCTGGGCATGGCCAATGCTCATTTTGTTGATCCCACCGGTCTGTCGAGCCAGAACGTGGCCAGCCCGGAAGACCTGACCAAGCTGGTCATAGCCGCTTCGCACAATCCTTCCATCCGTAATTATTCAACCGACAGTGCTTATAAGGTGAAGGCAGGCAAGCGGGTGCTGGAATATCACAACACCAATACGCTGGTGGCCAAGTCGGACTGGGACATTGTCGTGCAGAAGACCGGCTACATCTCGGAAGCGGGCAAGTGTCTGGTGATGAAGGCCGTGATATCGGGCCGTGCTGTGGTCATCGTGCTGCTTGATTCCGTTGGGCAGTACACACGGCTGGCCGATGCCAAGCGCATCAAGAGCTGGATGGAAGCATTGCCTTCCAGCGTACTGGCCAGACTTAATGGCATGAATGGATAAGTCATGCGCAGACGGCTAGCGCAACCGGTTCAATAACTGGTCCAGCTTGCCGTTGAACCATTCCTGCATCCGGGCGTACCAGGGACGTTGCAACCAGCTGCTGTAATGCAGTTCCTCACTATCGGCAAAATCCCGTTCCAGCAGGGTCTGTACCTGACCTGCAAACCCGGCATCGTTGACTTCCTGATTGGCATCCAGATTCCAGCGCAGATTCCAGCGATCGAAATTGGTTGAACCGAGGCTTACCCAGTTATCACACAACGCAATCTTGGCGTGAATGAAACGCGGCTGGTATTCAAAAATGCGGACACCATGTTTCAGCAATCGTGCGTAATGGCGGCGTGAGGCCTGACGCACAGCCGGATGGTCAGTGAACTGACCGGGCACGAGAATACGGGTGTCCAGCTTGTTTCTGGCCGCTTCGATCAGCAGATACCGCAGGCGAAGCGAAGGCAGAAAGTAGGGCGTGGCCAGCCAGACCCGTTGCGTTGACTGCGTGATCTGCTGATACAGAGATTGCGTGACATGATGGGCATTCGGGCCATTGCTGGCACAGACACGACCCCGTTGAGTGCCGGTCGAGAAATGACTGATGGCTGGTGTGGGTGCGGTGAACAAGCTTTTCCGCATTCCCAGCCAGCTGCGCTGGAACAGGTTGCACCAGTCGGAAATGACCGGGCCCTGTATGCGCAGCATCACCTCATGCCAGGGTGTGTCGGCACTCTTGCCCATCAGAAATTCATCTGTCAGGCCTGCTCCGCCGACGAAGGCTGTTTGCTGATCTATCACCAGCAGTTTGCGATGATTGCGCAGCATGTTGGCTGTGCCCTGTTGCCAGTGCAGCGGGTTGTAGTACTGCACGCTCACGCCGGGGACATTGAGTTTGTTTTTGTCGCCAGCATTTAATTCGCGTGTGCCGAAATCATCAAACAGCACCCGGATGATCACGCCGCGTTGTGCAGCGGCAATCAGTGTCTGACAGAACCGGTTGAATACTTCACCACTGCTGGCCAGATACATTTCCAGATCAATACTGTGCTGTGCCTGTTCGATGGCATTCAGCATGGCGGGAAAATACTGTGGTCCGTCCACCAGCAACTCGAACTGATTGCCTTCACGCCAGTTGAAGCGGGGTGGCAAGATACTTTTTAGAGTCGAGTGCCTCATCAGGTCAGGGTGCGGTTCAGCACATATGCAATCCGGGCACCGGCTTTGGCGAGTTGCTCAGGGATAAAGCGTTTCGCGTCACGTACATAACTGTCTGGAAGCGTCACGGTCATGTCATCGCGATGCTGGCAGGCAAATCCCGGCAGGTGTCCATATACAGCCTGTCCGGCCAGCGCATGTGATTGAGCAGCCCAATCATTCAGATTGCCCTGTTGCCATTGCTGTAACTGAGTTCTGTAGTCCTGCTGAAGTTGTGTGGCGTAGGCTTTGATGCTCATCGCGCCCTGTAATTGTCTGACCAGTACTGTATCAAACACTTCGTGCAGCGAGTAACGCTCACCTCCCGCGTACAGTCGCACATGAATGTTGTTCCCACCCCGGTCAGTGTTGTCTGCCATGTGCAGAGGCTGGTGTATGTCACCCAGCATATGCACCAGCAGACGTAGTGCGAGGGCGCGGTCAGCGCGCGATGCATGGCGATCTGCCAGCAGCAGGCGGAAGCGTTCGATCTGGCGGGTAGCGCAATTACCATCTGCGCAGTAAGGCATTTGCTGGCAGATACCTTGATTGTCGTAGTGCCATTTGTCCGAGTCATGCCAGTGTTGCGACAGCGCAGCACGCTGTGTGTCCATGTAGGTCGCGGCTACTGACAAAGTTTCTTCACCAAGCAATTGCTGGACCTGCCGGTGGGCACTGTCGCTGAGCAGTGAGTCGGCAATCAGGCCGGTGATGCGGTGTCCGACATTACCCCATGCATGAGCCGAGGCACTCCAGAGCAGGCATAGCAGCAGACAGACATTTGTCCGGTGACAGGTTGATTTCATGTGTACAGCTTGCCACATGCTAAGCTCACCACGCAGCAGGAGAAATTGATGAAGAAACCCGTCCCCAAGAAAGCCCCGAAATCCAGAGCGTCCGTTGAAGTCTCGCGTGAACAGGCCGAACAGGCCGTGCAAACCCTGTTGCGCTGGGCGGGCGATGATCCGCAGCGTGAAGGTTTGCTGGATACGCCCAAGCGGGTCGTGTCGGCGTATCGTGAGTGGTTTGCCGGTTATGCGCATGATCCCGCCAAATATCTGCAGCGCACCTTTGAAGAAGTGGCCGGCTACGATGAAATGATCATACTGCGGGATATCGAATTTGAATCCTATTGCGAACATCATCTGGCGCCGATTATCGGTCGCGTGCATATCGGTTATCTGCCCACCGACAAGGTGGTGGGCATCAGCAAGCTGGCGCGGGTGGTGGATGGCTATGCCAAACGCTTGCAGGTGCAGGAAAAGCTCACAGCCGAAATTGCCCGCTGCATCAATGACGTGCTCAAGCCGAGAGGCGTGGGTGTGGTGGTGGATGCGGTGCATCAATGCATGACTACACGCGGTGTACACAAGCGCGGTGTTTCCATGATTACCAGCAAGATGCTGGGCAGCTTTCGTGAAGATGCCCGTACCCGTCAGGAGTTCCTGCGCTTTATAGGCATTCGCGGTGCGGGCTGAGTAACCGCACCAGGCGTGAGGGCCTGCAATGAAACCCAACTCGTAGGGAGAGAAGTAATGAACCCCGTGCTGGCAGATCTGATCCAGGTATTGCAGCTGGAACAACTCGAAATCAATCTGTTTCGTGGCGTCAGTCGCGACCTGGGTTTCCCGCAGGTGTTTGGCGGACAGGTGCTGGGTCAGGCGCTGGCGGCAGCCAGTGCCACCATTGAACCTGATCGTAATGTGCATTCATTGCATGCCTATTTTCTGCTACCCGGTGATGTAAAAGCACCGATCATTTATGAAGTGGATCGCAGTCGTGATGGCGGTAGCTTTTCCAGCCGGCGCGTTGTCGCAATTCAACATGGACAGCCCATCTTTCATATGTCGGCTTCATTCCAGGTGGCGCAGCAGGGGCTGGATCATCAATCTGCCATGCCCAGCGTACCGAAGCCCGAAGAACTGCCGGACCTGCATCAGCTGGTATCGAAATCGACGGATATTCCACCTGAACTGAAAAGCTGGTTCAAAATTCCATTGCCCATCGAGTTCCGTCCGGTGAATGCTGAACAACTGATGTCGGCGCATCCATCTGAAGCCTCGACCCGCTTCTGGTTCCGCGCCGTCGACAAACTGCCTGATGATGTGGTGCTGCATCGCTGTGTGCTGGCCTATGCCTCGGACTTCTACCTGTTGCGCACTTCAACACAGCCGCACGGTATACCTTTCCCCAGTGCGCACCTGAGACTGGCCAGCATTGATCACGCCATGTGGTTGCATCGTCCGATGCGTGTTGATGACTGGCTGCTGTACTGCATCGACAGTCCCAGTGCATCCGGTGCGCGTGGCTTGTCACGTGGTGCCATCTATGATCGTGCCGGGACACTGGTGGCATCAGTCGCACAGGAAGGACTGATCCGTTACACGCATTGAGTCTGACCGGTCGGGTTATTGCTGAGTCTTCAAATGAATCAAATGAAAAATCTGGGCACGCCCCTGTCGCCCGCCGCAGTGCGCGTCATGTTGCTGGGCAGCGGCGAACTGGGCAAGGAAGTCATCATTGCATTGCAGCGGCTGGGTGTTGAAACCATTGCCGTGGATCGTTACGACCATGCGCCCGGCCAGCAGGTTGCACATCACGCCCGCACTATCATCATGAGTGATCCGGTTGCATTGCGTGAGCTGATACTGAAAGAAAAACCTGATCTGGTGGTGCCGGAGATTGAAGCGATTGCCACGCAGGAATTGCAGCAACTCGAAGCAGAAGGCGTAGTGCGGGTGATTCCCACAGCGCGGGCAGCACGATTGACGATGGATCGCGAAGGTATTCGCCGTCTTGCTGCTGAAACGCTCGGTTTGCCCACCAGTCCATATCAATTTTGCGATTCACTCGCAGAACTGCAAGCCGCGATTGATGCGGGTATCGGTTATCCATGCATCGTCAAGCCGGTGATGAGCAGCAGTGGCAAAGGGCAGAGCAGGATTGATGGACCGGGTGATGTGAAAAAAGCATGGGATTACGCCATGGCCGGTGGGCGCGTCGGGCAGGGGCGCATCATCGTCGAAGGCTTTATTGATTTTGATTACGAAATCACGCAACTCACGGTGCGTTCAATCGGCGCGAACGGAGAAATCGAAACACAGTTCTGCGAACCCATTGGTCATGTGCAGGTCAGTGGTGATTACGTGGAAAGCTGGCAGCCGCATCCCATGCATCCCGCCGCATTACAGCGTGCGCGTGAGATCGCTAAAGCAGTAACCGATAACCTCGGTGGTCAGGGTATCTTCGGTGTTGAGCTGTTTATTAAAGGCGAACAGGTGTGGTTCAGTGAAGTCAGTCCGCGTCCACATGACACCGGCATGGTTACCATGATCACTCAGTGGCAGAACGAATTTGAATTGCATGCGCGTGCCATTCTCGGCTTGCCCGTAAACACCACATTGAAAAGCCCCGGCGCAAGTGCAGTGATTTATGGTGGTGTGGACGCGGCTGCAATTGAATTTGAAGGCGTGGCAGAAGCGCTGCGTATTCCCAACACTGACATTCGTTTATTCGGTAAACCGGAAAGTTTCATCAAGCGCCGTATGGGCGTGGCACTGGCCTTTGATGCAGATGTGCAAGTGGCAAGAAAGAATGCAAAAGAAGCGGCGGGGAAGGTAAGGCCGAGAGTGGCTCGATCCGCTGATTAAGTTTCTAGTTGTGGCAAGACGCTCTGGTTTCTGAGTTTATTAAGTACGTATCATGAGCCAGTAGGTGGATGATTGTATGCCCTCGTATTTCAGAGGTATTTCCAAGGGGATCTTGTTAGATATTGGTCGGGCCATTCTTGTGGCGATTGGCATTATCACCTTGTTAATAGCAATTGCAGTTGTATCGTGCACATGGATTGCTTCTTCAGGTGACACGTATGAATTAAAGGGTTCTTATTCATCGCCTGATGGATCACACTTGCTAGCTGTGGGTCTCTCTATGGGAGGTGGAGCGGCTGGTAGTTGCTCGCGACACCTGCTAATCATGCCATCTCAAATCCAGTTCGATGGGCGCAAGGTCCAAGAGGAATATCAGGTCGGGATGCTTGGATGCGGTGGGGAAATTAAGATTCAATGGGAGTCTGAAACGCTAGTTCATGTGCTGGTTGTTCTTTCTGAACCGTGGGACCAGATTGGATCCGGTTATTTGCTAGGTACGCACGACCGTTCTGGTAAGGTGAAAGTGGATTATAGATTTGGGGCCATGTAGGCTCATTCTGAAAACGTAATTATTTGGAGTGAGTCATGACCATCGAAGGCGGTTGTTTGTGCAAAACTGTGCGGTATCGCATTACTGCCGAGCCGCTGACGATGCGGCTGTGCTGGTGCCGTGATTGCCAGTATCTGGCGGCCGGCAATGCTACTGCGAATGTGGTGTTTCCCAGTGAGGCGGTCACGATTACGGGTCCCTTGAGTGATTTCATCAGTGTGGCGGACAGCGGCAATGTCATGCATCGCAAGTTCTGTCCGGAATGTGGTACTCCGATGTTCAGTCAGGCCGAGGTGCGTCCGCATGTGATTATCGTGCGTGCCGGCACGCTGGATGATCCGGAGCAGGTCCGGCCGGTGGCGAATATCTGGACGGAATCGGCACCGGGCTGGGCGTGTCTTCATCAGGATCTGCCCCACTTCCCGCGACAGCCACCACCGGGCTGAATCGCACGCATTGAGGGGTAGAACCGGGTTTTTATGGGATTTCCGGTAACCCATGTCATCTGCACATAGCAAAAGCTTCTGGCTGGTTTGGGGCGGCTCCGCTAAAGTTCGCGGCCATGTACAAGTACGACCAAATCGACCGGCAGCTCGTTAACGAGCGTGTCGCGCAATTCCGGGACCAGACCCAGCGGTTTCTGGCCGGGCAGCTGTCCGAAGATGACTTCCGCCAGCTGCGTCTGCGCAATGGGCTGTATATCCAGCGCTATGCGCCCATGCTGCGCGTTTCCATTCCCTACGGCCTGCTGTCCAGCGCGCAACTGCGCGTGTTTGCCCGCATTGCCCGTGAATATGACAAGGGCTTCGGCCATTTCACCACCCGTCAGAACATCCAGTACAACTGGCCGGAACTGCCCAAGGTGCCGGACATTCTTGAGCTGCTCGCCTCAGTGGAAATGCACGCCATTCAGACCAGCGGTAACTGCATCCGCAATGTGACCTCCGATCACCTGGCCGGCGTGGCCAAGGATGAACTGGAAGATCCGCGTCCGTGGTGCGAGCTGGTACGGCAATGGGCCACTGTGCATCCGGAATTCAATTTCCTGCCGCGCAAATTCAAGATCGCGGTGACCGGTGCGGTGGCGGATCGCGCTGCCGTTCGCGTGCATGACATCGGCCTGATCCTCAAGCGCAATGATGCAGGTGTGCTCGGCTTTGAAATTCTGGTCGGTGGCGGTCTAGGTCGTATGCCTATTATCGGCAAGACGATTTATGACTTTGTTGAGCCGCATGAATTGCTGAGCCGACTGGAAAGCATTCTGCGTGTGTACAACCTCGAAGGCCGTCGCGACAACATTCACAAGGCACGTATCAAGGTACTGGTGAAGGCGCTGGGTATCGACAAATTCCGCGAGCTGGTGGATGCCGACTGGCAGGCTTCGCGTGATTACGCTCCTTCGCTGACGGACACGGAGATTGCACGCGTGAAGTCATTCTTTGCGCCGCCTGTCTATCAGAGTCTGAATGACATTGATGTGGTGACGGACAAAGGCAACGAGTTCCGTCGCTGGTATCAGCAGAACACGCGTGCTCATAAAGTGCCGGGCTATCGTGCAGTGTTTCTGTCATTGAAGTCGGTGAAGCGACCTCCGGGCGATATTACCGACTCGCAGCTGGATGCCGTGGCCGATCTCGCCGATGCCTATTCATTCGGTGAAGTGCGCGCGACTCATGATCAGAATCTTATCTTTGCAGATGTGCGTCAGCAGGATCTGTTTGATCTGTGGCAGAAACTGGTCGCGATTGATCTGGCTACTGCCAATATCGGCACGCTTACTGACATGATTGCCTGCCCGGGGCTGGATCTGTGCTCGCTGGCCAATGCGCGTACCTACACGGTGGTTGATCTGATCAATCAGCGTTTTGATGATCTCGATTATCTGTACGACCTCGGTGAAATCCAGCTGAAAATGTCAGGTTGCATGAATGCCTGCGGTCATCACCATGTCGGACACATCGGTATCCTCGGTGTCGATAAGCATGGCGAGGAGTGGTACCAGATCACCATCGGCGGTGCACCCAATGGCAAGGAAGCGGATCTGGGTGAAGTGATTGGCCGTTCGTTCAAGCAGGAAGAAGTTCCGGACGTGCTGGAACGTCTGTTCCGTGTGTACCTTGAGTTGCGCGAAGAAGGTGAGCGTTTTGTTGACACCGTGCGGCGTACAGGTATTGCTCCATTCAAGTCAGGTGCGTATGCGCAAGATCATCAAGCAGCGTGAAGTTATCGCTGATCCGTGGCGCTATGCGGAAGAATCAGCTGATGCGCCGGCCATCATTGTGTCGCTGACGCAATGGCAGGCCGAGCGTGACGGACTGCTGGCCTCCGGTCGCAAACTCGGTGTGAAGATCGGCCCCGCCGATAAAGTGGAAGCACTGGCAGAAGATGCCGGCAAGCTGCAGCTGATTGCACTGGAATTCACCGGACTGGGTGAAGGTCGCGGCTACAGTCAGGCGCACATCCTCAGACGCCGTTATGGTTTCAAGGGGGAGTTGCGTGCGATGGGCAAGATCCAGCGCGATCAGCTGTTCTGCATGGCGCGCTGTGGTATTGATGCCTATGAAATGCCGGAAGGAACCGATCTTGATGTGGCACTGACTGCGTTCGGTGATTACAGCGTGGCTTATCAGCCCGGCATTGATGCAGGCGGCGTGCAGCTGCAACAGCGCACACACTGAACCTCGTCGGCCTTCAATCAGTACTTGCTGATGAAGGCCAGAACGGTACGGTTGAAAATATCCGGATTTTCCCAGAATGATGAATGTCCGCTTTCAGGAATGATGGCGGACTCGGCGCGTTTCACATGCGAAGTGAAGATACGCATCACGGAAGGCGGCGTATAGAGATCAGCATCTCCGGTCATCATCAGGATTGGCAACTTGAAGCTATCGAGGTTGCTCCAGGTCACGGCATCGGGAGCATTTCTGCCAGCGCCCATGTCATTACCATGCTCGCCCGGCTTCGAGCCCATGCCGTTCGGATTGTCTTTCGTGGGCGGGGCTGTATCGCGGCTTTCATTGACCAGCGACAGCCAGTTTTTCACCCCTTCGGGATTGGCAGCGCGATACGAAGGACCAAGCTCGCGGATTTCCAGCGGAATCTGATTGAATGCAGCTGGCCGGATGCGCATGTTTATCTCGCTGTATTCCGAATCTTCTACATTACCAATGCTATGGCTGATGATGATGCTGCGCAGTTTGTCCCGGTTGGCCAGCGCATACTTCAACGCCGTTACGCCACCTGATGCAGTGCCCACCAGATGAAACTTCGGCAGAGCCAGTCTGCTGGTGACTTCATTGATCAGGGCTGAAGCATTGTCACTGCCCTGCATGGGATTGGTGCTGCAGGGGCTCCGGTAATCTATAGCAACGAAGCGATAGCCCGCTTTAGTGAAGGCGGGAATCTGATATTTCCAGACTTTGCTGTTGCCGTATCCGCCATGCAGAAACACCACGGGGATGCCCTTGCCACCGGAGTCCATGTAAAAGACTTTGCAGTTCTGCAACGACATGGTGTTGCCTATCAGCCTGGTGCTGGATGTTTCCTGCGCCCACAAACTCGTTGTCAGCAGCAGGCTGCTGATCAGAGTCAGGATAGAGCGATGCAGAAAAACCTTTACCATAATAAAAGCTGAGAATTTACCTATGGGCAGAGCTGATTCTGTCACGCAGGATCAGATGCGGCCATCCAAGAAATGACAACAATATTCAAGGCGGTTGCCAGAAAGGTGATGCATTGATTCATTGCGTGTCTGATCGTCCGTGATCGGGTGGCTAGAGAAACGAAACGGCTTCCGGCTGGGGGGCATGCATGACGAGCCATGCCAGCGCACCTGATACGGCGGCCAGCAGGATGAGCGCCAGCCAGATGCGCGAGGAGCGAATCTCTACGACAGAACTGACCTGCGCGGCAGGCTTGCGGCCGGTGAACATGGCGCGTACCAGATTTTCCTTTTTGTATACACGATGCGCGACCACCGCCAGTATATGCAGCGCGACAGCGCCCATTATCCAGTTGAACAGGTTGCGATGCAGCGAAGTCAGTTTCAGGCTGAGGTCATTACTGATGTAACCGTATAGCGGCCCGAAGTTGATGATTTCGTCATTGCCGAACAGTCCGGTTACACCCTGTACCAGTAACGTGGTCAGCAACAGCAGCACCATCAATGCTCCCAGCGGATTGTGGCCGGTGTAGTGCGCATCCTTGCCGCGCAGTGCATCCATACCATAGCGCATGGTATGGATGGGGCCACGGACAAAATTCCAGAAGCGTGCGTGATAAGTACCGACAACGCCCCACAGGATGCGAAAGCTGACCAGCACAACCACGGTGTAACCACACCATAAGTGGTAGGTGAAGTATTCGATGCCCGCCTGGTTGCTGATGAAGGCACCGATGATGGCCAGCACCAGTGTCCAGTGAAAAACCCGCACTGGCAGGTCCCATACCCTGAGTTCTTTAACTGGTTGCTGGTTCGACATGAAAATTTTATTGAGTGTGTTCTTGATAAAAAAACATCCCCGCTCACGCAGGCGCGCAGGCGGGGATGTCTGGTTCAGCGAATCCCGTACAGATTATTTTGTGCGGAACTTGTCGTGACAACCCTTACAGTCGCCTGCCACTGCGGTTGCAGCGGTCTTGAACTCGGCGCTGGCAGTCTTGTTGTCCTTCTTCAACACGGCTGCCAGTGCTGCTGTGTGATCAGCAAAGTCTTTGGCAATCTTGTCGAACTCTGCACGGTTGGTCCAGATATCCGGGCTGGCCTTGGTGTTGGCGCCGGTCTTGGAAACATCAGGGAACGCATCTCCAACCATAGCGGCCAGCTGGGCAGTGCGTTCAGCGCTCTTGAGAGCGTTTGCACCATTGAATTCACCACGGCCCTGCAATACCGTACCGATCGGAGTGAAGTTGCCACCGATAACGGTGAACAATGCCTGACGGTATTCAACGGCCTGATCAGCCGGGTTGCGTGTCTGGCCGCCACCGCCGCCCATGCCACCTTCAGCGCCACCACCTGCCGCCATGCCACCGCCCATGCCGCCTTCACCACCGCCAACCGGGGCTTGAGCCAAGGCAAAGGAAATAACAGCGCTTAACAGTAGCGTTCCACTGGCGGCAATCAGGCCGCGTGACAAACTCAATTTCATGAAACTCTCCAATGTGTTCTGGTTATACGACCTGGAAGGCCTGATTCTGGATACCCTGTGTCTCAGGCACTTGGCCTGAAGGCCGGCAATTTAGCCGATTGAAGTTGGGCTTGTCATGTCAAGTTGTGTGTTGGTGCTGAATTGCAGGGTGGCAAGCCGTTCGTACAGCGGGCAGCTGGTCAATAGCGTGGCATGGTTGCCGACTGCAATCAGTTTGCCCTGATCAAGCACCACGATGCGATCTGCCTTCAGCACGGTGGCCAGCCGATGCGCAATCACGAGGGTGGTGCGATTCGCCATGAGTTTCTCCAGTGCCTGCTGCACCAGCTGTTCACTTTCTGCATCAAGAGCACTGGTGGCTTCATCCAGCAGAAGAATGGGCGGGTCACGCAGGATGGCGCGTGCGATCGCCAGACGCTGGCGCTGTCCGCCTGACAGACGGGTACCGCGTTCACCCAGATAAGTGTCATAGCCCTGCGGCAGTTGCAGGATGAATTCGTGCGCGGCGGCAGCCTGTGCGGCTGCTTCAATTTCGGCGTCACTGGCACCCGGGCGGCCATAGCGAATGTTCTCGCGTGCTGTGGTACCAAACAGCACAGTGTCCTGTGGTACCAGTGCTATGCGTGCGCGCACTTCAGCGGGATCAGCCTGCGACAGATCCACGCCATCAATCAGTACACGACCATGCTGCGGATCGTAAAAGCGCAGCAGTAATTGCAGCGCTGTGCTCTTGCCTGCGCCGGATGGACCGACCAGCGCCACCGTTTCGCCGGGTTCAATATGCAGCGTGAAATCCTGTAATGCTGAATGGCCCGGGCGTGATGGATACTGAAACGTCACATGTTCAAATTCGATACGGCCTTTACCCTGCATGGGCATGGCCACCGCCTGTAACGGCGCGCCTATTTGCGGCTCCGCCCGGTAAAGTTCCATCAGTCTTTCCATCGCGCCTGCGGCACGCTGCACATCGCCCCATACTTCACTGAGCATGGCGGCAGACATGGCCATGTAAACCGAATACATCAGGAACTGACTGAGTTCGCCAAAGCTCATGTCGCCTGCAAGTACCTTACGCGCACCCATCCACAACACCAGCGTTACCGCTGAAAACACCAGAATGGTGCCCAGTGCAGTCAGGAATGAACGGGCACGTATACGCAACAGTGCAGTAGTGAAAGCATCCCGAACTGCGTCGTCATAGCGCTGGCTGTGTAATGGTTCCAGCTGGAAAGCCTGCACAGTCTGCATTGCATTCAGTGTTTCATCAGCCATGGCACTGGTATCAGCAATGCGATCCTGAGAAGCACGTGACAAGGTGCGTACTTTCCGGCCCATCAGCAGCATGGGTGCAACGATCACAGGTAGCATGACCAGAAACATCATGGTTAATGATGGGCTGGTGATGATGAGCAGGGTCAGAGCGCCGATTAGCGTCACCGCTGAGCGCAACGCCATCGAAAGGCTGGAGCCCACCAGCGATTGCACCAGTGTCGTGTCAGTGGTCAGGCGCGACAGCACTTCACCTGTGCGTGTCACTTCGAAGAATGTCGGATCCATGCGAATCACTCGCGAATACACCGCACTGCGCATGTCTGCTACCACGCGCTCACCCAGCCAGGTCACCATGTAGAACCGTAGCGCAGCGAATGCACCGAAGGCGATTGCTGCAAGCAGGAACAGGATGAAGTAACGATTGATGGTACTGGCGTTACGCAGTGCCATACCGTCGTCGATCAGGTGTTTGAATGCCACCGGTAGAGCCAGCTGGGCGCCTGCAGCAATCAGCAGGAATACCGCCGCCCAGATCAGGGCGCCGTTATAAGGTCTGATGAAGGGCCATATGCCCTGCAGCGGCTTCAGTGATCTGGCTTTCGGGCGATCAGGATGTAACGGCGGTGGCATGTTAAATGGTACGTGAGTGTCTGCTGCTGTGTGTTACCCGCTGCCCGGGTAGTGAATTGACCGGTTTGAGTACAAATCGATCCTCGAAGTCTGTATCAACTATGAAATCGGCTATGCAGTTTCTCATGATCTCTGTTGCTGTTTATACCTGATCCAGACTGATTTACCGTCACTCAGCAACAATAGGCATTCAATTAGCTTGCGGGGAACTCAGGCAGGATGACATGACCGTAAGGCGTATAACGCCCCCGCATCTGGTGAGAACAAAACAGTCTTTCCGGGCCTGAGATGCCTTGGTTACAGTGGATGCCAATCTGGGGGCGATGCCCCTTTTTATTTTCCGCCCTGGAATCCCATGAGTACTGACTCCCTGTCTGATCGTCTGCACACCCTGCAACGTGATTCTGCTGCCTTGTTGCAGCGGGCGGTGGCTGAGTATGGTGATGTGATCTATTCCACTAGCCTCGGCATCGAGGCCATGGTGCTGACCGATCTGGTTTATACCTTTGCGCCCGAGATTGAGATTTTCACTCTCGATACCGGCCGGCTGCATCCGGAAACGCTGGATCTGCTGGATCGGGTTGAGCGTCGCTACAAACAGCGCATCACCGTGTTCTACCCCGATACCAGAGCGATTGAAGAGCTGGTGCGCAATAACGGCATCAACGGCTTTTACCTCGGACTGGAGGAGCGTCAGGCCTGCTGTGGCGTTCGCAAAGTTGAACCCTTCATGCGCGCTATCCGCGGACGCAAGGCATGGGTGACGGGCGTGCGTCGTGAACAGTCCGCTGAGCGTGCCCAGGGTGAAGCAATAGCATGGGATGAGCGTTACAGCATGTGGAAGATCAGTCCGCTGCTGGACTGGACTGAAAAAGATATCAGTGATTACGTCAAAGCGAAGGCGCTGCCCTACAACCCGTTGCACGATCAGGGTTTTCCCAGCATCGGGTGTGCGCCGTGTACCCGCGCAGTGGAGCCGGGCGCTGATCCTCGTTCGGGACGCTGGTGGTGGGAAAATCCTGAATCACGTGAGTGTGGTTTGCAGCCACGTACTCGTGTGATTCCCATTAAGCCAGTGAAGCAATCCGTGACCTGAAGCGTCACACTTGCCTGCTGAACCTGATGGATTACTTCCCGATCTTTGTGCGCATCGCCGGTCAGCCCGTCGTGGTGATCGGTGGAGGGGAGGTTGCGGCACGCAAAACACTCCTGCTGTCGCGTGCAGGAGCAGAAATCACGCTTGTCGCACCGGCCCTGTGCCCGTCGCTTCAGGAGCGGGTCGCACGCGGTGAGCTCAAGTATCTGGCTGAGGCCTTTCGCCCCGAACATCTCGATGGTGCGCGGCTGGTGGTTGCGGCGACCGATGTGCAGGCTGTGAATGCCTGGGTTTCGCGCAGTGCAGAGGCACGCAATATTCTGGTGAACGTGGTGGATGATCGAGAGCTGTCACGTTTCATCATGCCGGCGATAGTTGATCGCTCGCCGGTGATTGTGGCGATTGGCAGCAGTGGAGATGCGCCGGTGCTCACGCGCCGTCTGCGTGAAAAATTTGAAGCCTTGTTGCCGGCAGGTCTGGGCAAGCTGGCCAGACTTTCCGGTGAATTACGTTCGACCGTAAAGCAGCGTGTGACTGACGCAGAGGTACGTCGCCGGTTCTGGGAACGGTTTTTTGATGGGGATATTGCTGCTGATGTGCTCGCCGGCCGCGAGCAGGCAGCCCGTGCCAGTATCACTCAGGCGATCGATTCCAGCCTGAATCAGGTGGACAGCACCGCTGCGCCAGTGGGTGAAGTGGCATTGGTGGGAGCCGGCCCCGGTGATCCCGGGTTATTGACCATCCGTGCTCTGCGTGTGATGCAGAACGCTGATGTGGTGGTCTATGACCGACTGGTATCGGATGAAGTCATGGAGCTGGTGCGACGCGATGCTGAACGCATCTATGTGGGCAAGGCTGCGGGTCAGGCGTATGTCAGTCAGGAAGAAATCAACCAGTTGCTGGTGGATCTGGCCAGGCAGGGTAAGCGGGTCTGTCGACTGAAAGGCGGGGACCCGTTTGTGTTTGGCCGTGGCGGTGAAGAGCTGGAAAAACTGGCCGAACAGGGTATCCGTTTTGAAGTGGTGCCGGGAATCAGCGCGGCGATTGGCTGCGCCGCCTACGCGGGTATTCCGCTGACTCACCGTCAACACGCGCAGGTTCTGACCTTTGCGACCGGGCACAGTAAAAATGAAGTGGCGCAGGCACCGGTGGACTGGAATCTGTTGTCGCGTCCCGGCCAGACAGCCGTGTTCTATATGGGATTGAACGGTTTGCCGGCAATTCTCGATCAATTACGGGGGCATGGCCTGCCTGCCGAGCAGCCTGCGGCCGTGATTGAGCAGGGTACCCGGCCCGGCCAGCGGGTTATCACCGGTACTCTGGCGACATTAGCTCAGCAAGTTGCTGCGGCACAGGTAAAATCGCCGGCCCTCCTGATTGTGGGTGAGGTGACGCGACTGCACGAGCAGTTGCGCTGGTTCAACACAACGGCCGAACAGGCTCATGTGGATCAGATTGATATGAAAGCCGGATTGCTTGAATGAATGCTTTAGACAAACAAATCAGTGCCGGATTTGCTGATGCCATTGGCAATACGCCATTGATCCGTCTGAACCGGCTGAGCGAAGAAACTGGCTGCGAGATACTCGGTAAGGCCGAGTTCATGAATCCCGGCGGCTCAGTCAAAGATCGCGCGGCGCGCTGGATCATCGAAGCAGCAGAACGCAGCGGTGAACTCAAGCCCGGTGGCATTGTGGTCGAAGGCACTGCAGGTAACACCGGCATCGGTCTGGCGCACATGTGTAACGCACGCGGCTACCGTTTGCTGATCACCATGCCAGATACTCAATCACAGGAAAAGTTTGTAACACTGCGCACGCTGGGTGCGGAGGTGCTGCCGATGAAGGTGGTGCCTTATTCAAACCCGAATCAATACCAGCATGTGGCGGGGCGTCTGGCCAAACATCTGCCCAATGCGATCTGGGCCAATCAGTTTGATAACGTGGCAAACCGTCAGGCACATGTCGAAAGCACCGGACCGGAAATATGGACACAGACGGCCGGTAAGGTAAATGCATTCGTTTGTGCAACGGGAACGGGCGGAACACTCGGTGGGGTCTCACGTTATCTCAAGAGCATGAATGCCGGCATCAAACTGTACCTCGCTGACCCGCAGGGCAGCAGCCTGTATCACTGGGTGCGGGATGGTGAGCTGAAAGCCAATGGCGCTGCGTCAATCACTGAAGGTATTGGCATTGGCCGTGTCACAGCCAATCTCGCTGATTCGCCGCTGGACGATGCAGTACATGTAAACGACTTTGATGCAGTGACCATGGTGTATCGCCTTCTGCACGAGGAAGGCCTGTTTCTCGGCAGTACCAGTGGTC
>CAILZL010000039.1 GCA_903838705.1 uncultured Pseudomonadota bacterium | reverse complement strand
ACGGGAATACAACGAGGAAAGACCAAAGAAGGTACTGAAGGGGCTGACTCCTTCAGCCTATGCAAGACAACTGGCTCAGCCGTCGGTTACAGTTACCACCGGACTCTAAACCCAACCGCTACTGAAAACGGGGGGACGTCGCCAACTCAAGAATCAGCTCCCGCATCTTCTGCACCGCATTCGGCGCATCGGCGAACAGCTCAAACTTGTCAAAGAATGTGTCCAGCTTCATGACTTACGTTCCTGCTCATTACTCCAGGCAATGAGTTTTTTCTTCAGCAGATCGCGTGATGGCAGGTACAGCTTATATTCGCGAGCATGAATGTTGGCCTCTTTCGGCAAGGTCAGTTCCACGATCGCGTCTTTCTTGTGTTTACACAGCAGGATACCGATGGTGGGATTTTCGTCCGGCAGCTTTACTTCGCGATCATAGTGATTCACGTACATCTGCATCTGGCCGATGTCCTGATGCGTAAGCTTGCCGATTTTCAGATCGATGATGACGTAGCAGCGCAGCAGGCGGTTGTAGAACACCAGATCGACAAAGTAATGGTCTTCATCAAAGGTGAAGCGTTTTTGTCGCGCTTCGAACAGAAAGCCTTTGCCGAGTTCAAGCAGGAAGTGCTCAATGCGGTTGATGATGGCTTGTTCCAGATCGCTTTCCGAATAGCCGGTCTGTTCATCCAATCCGAGAAACTCCAGCACATAAGGTTCTTTGAGAATATCGACTGCGTTTTGCACCACCTGACCCTGCGCAGCCAGTTTACGCACCTCATTTTTCTTGCGACTCAGTGCGAGACGTTCGTACAACGATGATGAAACTTGTCTTTTGAGCTCCGGCACCGACCAGCCCTCGCTGGTGGCTTCGATTTCATAAAAACGACGCTCATCGTCGTCCTTGATGCCCAACAGCAACACGTAATGCGTCCAGCTCAAGGTGAACAAGGATTTCCCAGCAGCCTGCTGGGAAATGTCCAACCCGGATTTTTTCGACTGGAGCAATTTCCCAGTAGCCTGCTGGGAAATTGCGGGCAGCCGATCGCGCCACAGCAAATAGAACTTACGCATGTACTCAAGGTTGGAACGAGAGAATCCCTTGCCGAATTCGGCCGTCAGGCGTTCTGATAATTCCCGGAGCAGTTCCACACCGTAGGTGGCGCGACTGGCGCCTTTTTGCTCATGCTCCACAATGCGCCGGCCAATCTCGAAGTTGGTTCGTACCTGTAACAGGTTGATGGTCGTCACAACACCCTGCCGGGCAGAGAGGACAAGTGTACGGACCTCACTCAACAACGATTTCAGCGACCCAGCCGTGGTGGGCCTGGTCTTGATTGTCTTGAGTCGGGCTGATTTCTTTTTCGCGACTTTACGCATACAGGCATCCTTATCGGGTCAATGCTTCCTGCAATTGCTGCTTCAATGCTGCGCGGGTTGCGGCGATCTGCTGCAACAGTTTTTCATATTCGGGTAACAGATGATCGACATCGCCGGGACCGGTGTCTGAGCTGTGCGGGTTTTTAATATCGAGGTTGTAGTTGCTGGCCTTCAGTTGCTCGATAGACACACGCCACGCCTGTTCGTTTTCCACACGTGAGGCGAAGCCATCGGCTTCGTTACCCCACCATTGACGTTCGGATTCGAACTCTTCAATACGGATGGGTTTACCCTTGTTATAGCTTTTCTGACCCGCCGGATACGGATGTTCGTAATACCACACATGCGTAGTAGGCGCGCCCTTGGTAAAGAACAGCAGGTTAGTTCGGATGCCGGTGTAGGGATTAAACACGCCATTGGGCAGGCGCACGATGGTGTGCAGGTTGCAATCGGTCAGCAGCGCTTCCTTGATGCGTGTTTTGACACCTTCACCAAACAGAGTGCCATCGGGCAACACCAGACCGGCACGTCCACCGGCTTTGAGCAGGCGCATGATGAGCACCAGAAACAGATCGGCGGTTTCGCGGGTACGGAAGTCGGCGGGGTAATTGCCTTCGATGCCGTCTTCTTCCATGCCGCCGAACGGTGGATTGGTGACGATGACATCGACACGTTCTTTAGGCGACCAGCTGGTGAGCGGTCTGGCCAGCGTGTTGTCGTGTCTGACATTGGAAGGCACGTCGATGCCATGCAACATCAAATTAGTCATGCACAATACATGCGGCAGGTGCTTCTTTTCGATGCCGCTGAAGCATTCCTGAATGTACTGTTCATCGGCGGCGGTTTTAGCCTGCTTGCGTAAATGGTCGATGACACAGGTGAGAAAGCCGCCGGTACCGCAGGCCGGGTCGAGAATGGTCTCGCGCCTGTTCAGATCGGGATTGACCTGCTCAACAATGAACTGTGTGACGGCGCGCGGCGTATAAAACTCACCGGCATTACCGGCAGATTGCAAATCCTTGAGAATTTTTTCGTAGATGTCGCCAAACATGTGGCGATCATCACTGGCATTGAAGTCGATGCCGTTGATCTTGTTGATGACCTGACGCATCAGCGTGCCGTTTTTCATGTAGTTGTTGGCATCGTCAAAGGTCATGCGGATCAGGCCGGAGATTTTATCTGCACCGCCGCTGAGTGATTTGAGCTTGGGCAACAGTGTGTTGTTGACGAAATCGAGCAATGCCTCGCCCGTGATGCCTTCCTCATCCTTGGCCCAGTTACGCCAGCGAAGATTCTTGCTGAGGGGCGAAGTGTAGTTATCCAAGCGAAGTTCCAGTTCTTCCTCGCGGTCGTCAAAGATTTTTAGAAAGAACATCCAGCCGAGTTGCTCAAGGCGCTGCGCGTCGCCGTAAGTACCGGCGTCTTTGCGCATGATGTCCTGAATGGATTTAACGATATTGGAGACGTTGGGCATGGGTTACTTCGTTTTCAGATCGGGTGAGCCGAGCAGACGCGCCTGCACTGCATCGGTGGTATACGGTAAATCAGCTTGGACAGGGTGCGGTTGAGATTCCACGCCAGCGACAGGCGGTTGCTTTCGTCTTCTTTGAGACGCTGGAATTCTTTGATGAGGTAGATTTTGAATTCGGGGCTGATCCACATGCCAAATTCGAAGGCGATATCTTTGTGGGCGTAAGTACCGCCATAACGACCGGCCTGTGACGTAATGCTGGTCGCACCGGTCTTTTCAATCCACTGCCTGGGCGTCAGGGTGAAGCTGTTCAAACCGGCCTGCATTCTAATCCCGTCGAATTCGACGGGATTAAAACCCGGGTTATTAAGGCGCTCCCATACGCCCAGAAATTCGACGGTCGTCCGGCTGCGTAACCAGTTACGAATGACATCATCCGCATGGTCTGGGTTTTTGAACTTGGCAATGTCGGTCAGGCTGATGTAGTCCGAGTCCTTGCCGGATAACACAGTTACCACCGCCCCCTTGACCTCAAGGGTGGATTTCTTAGATTTGCTCATGACTCAAGCTGACTCCCTGTATAGCTGAGATTCCAGTTCACGAATGGCTTTTATATAACTCTCTTTGCCGCCGAACAAGCGAACAATTTCTACGGGTGTGCCGAAACGGGTTAGCGGATCGACCTTGAGAATGTCTAGTGACTCGACACTGCGCAGCCCGCCATCGGCGTATTTGTCCAGCAGCACTTGCAGCACGGCGCGCGCCTGCTCTCCATACCTGGCAAATACATGGCGCTTCTTGACCCGCTCCGCCCGCTCACGACGGGTCAGTGGTGGCTGATCGAATGCCACATGGCAAACCAGATCGAAGGCATCATAGTCACGGCCTACTTGTTCAGCCAGTTCATCCAGAAACACGCCCTGCGAAGCTAATTCTTCAACCAAAGATTGCTTACGCTCGGCTTGATTCCAAGCATTTAGAAAGGCATTGAGTGAGGTATAGGCATTGCGCAACGACTTTCGCGTGTAATCTTTCAGCGACTCCGTGATGAGCTTGCCGTCAGCATCGAGGTATTGCACACGCTCGGTAGCAACACGCACTTCTACATCATCAACGTAATATTTTTTTGGCTTGTTATCGTCCGGGTCTTCGTCAGGATTGAAAGCGGTATAGGCGCCGGCATTTTCATTTACTGCATCATCCGGCGATGGTTCATCAGGCGGCACGACGGGATCGTCATCGACTGGTTCATAGATTTGCACCGGATCGCCATCGAAGTCAGGATCGGCAAATAGCGCCGTAGCGCGTTTGAAATCCATGATGGTGAAGTAGAGTTTGTTGTAGTCCTCGTTGATGCGGGTACCGCGTCCGATAATCTGCTTGAACTCGGTCATGGAGCCGATGCGCTTGTCGAGCACGATCAGATGACAGGTCTGAGCATCCACGCCGGTGGACATGAGCTGCGAAGTGGTCGCAATTACCGGAAAGGTTTTCTCCGGGTCAATAAAGTTGTCCAGCTGCGCCTTGCCTTCTTCGTTGTCGCCGGTAATGCGCATGATGTACTTGCTGTTTGCAGCGGCAAGATCTGCATTGGCATTCACCAGCGCCTGCCGCATGCGCTCGGCATGGTCGATGTTTTCGCAGAACACAATCGTCTTTGCGTAACGGTCGGTGGCTTTGAGGAACTCGGTGATTCTGGCAGCGACCAGCTCGGTACGTTTTTTCAGGATCACCTGTCGATCAAAGTCCAGTTCGTTGTATTCGCGGTCTTCGATCTCATTGCCAAAACGGTCAGTCTGCCCTTTCTCTGGCCGCCAGCCATCCAGATCTTTATCCAGACCAATGCGCACTACCTTGTAAGGCGCAAGAAACCCATCGGCAATGCCCTGCTTCAATGAGTAGGTATAGATCGGTTCACCAAAGTATTCGATATTCGACACATTCTCTGTTTCTTTGGGCGTGGCGGTCAGACCAATCTGCGTCGCGGTAGAAAAGTATTCCAGCACCTTGCGCCACGCCGCATCGGCGGCTGCGCTACCGCGATGACACTCATCGACCACAATCAGATCAAAGAAGTCAGGCGAGAACTGTTTGTAGATGTTCTGCTCTTCTTCGGTGCCGGTAACGGCCTGGTACAGTGACAGATAAATTTCGTAAGACTTGTCAGCGGTGCGATTGACTATCTTGGTCATCGCTGCACCAAAGGGCTTGAAGTCATTAGTCTTGGTCTGGTCGGCCAGAATATTGCGATCAACCAGAAACAGAATTCTTTTCTTGGCACCGGACTTCCATAGACGCCAGATAATCTGAAACGCGGTGTAAGTTTTACCGGTACCGGTGGCCATCACCAGCAGGATGCGGTTCTCGCCACGTGCGATGGCATCGACAGTGCGGTTGATGGCGTTAAGTTGATAGTAGCGCGGTGCTTTGCCGGATCTGTCGTCGTAGTAGTCCTGTGTAGTAACTTTTTCCTGGGCAGCCGTATAGCCCTTGGCTGCGCAATAGCGCGCCCATAGTTCATCAGGTGTCGGGAATTGATCCAGTGACAGCTCGCGCTCCACTGTTGCTCCCTTACCCGTACGATCGTGTTCCAGAAAGCCGTCCCCGTTTGAGCTATAGGCAAACGGCAGATCAAGAATCTCGGCGTATTCCAGCGCCTGCTGCATACCGGCACCCACTGAATGGGTATTGTCCTTGGCTTCAACCACAGCGATGGGCTGATTGGGTTTGTAGTAGAGAACGTAGTCGGCCTTTTTAGCGGCACCACGCTTGACCTGCTTGCCGCGCACCAGCACCCGGCCCTTGGTGAAATACACCTCTTCGCGCAGTTGCGTCTGACAATTCCACTTCTGGCCGTTCTCGCCCACGATGGCGGGCGTGATGAACTTGGTGCGAATGTCGGTTTCTGTGAGTTCCTTTTTATTCAAGCCCCCTACCTCCGTCGGGAATACTATCAGCACGATCCGCTGGAGTGTAAATCAACTGCGCATGTTGATAACAAAATACCTGAACCTGTCGCGTGGTTAATGCGATCATGTCCGCATGAACTCTTTTGCTGATCTGTCCCTCAACCCGCCGCTGCTGAAGGCACTGGCCGAACTTCAATACACTGAGATGACGCCGGTTCAGGCGGCAAGCCTGCCCGCCATTCTGGAAAAGCGCGATGTGCTGGCCCAGGCCAAGACCGGCAGCGGTAAAACCGCCGCGTTTGCGCTGGGCTTGTTGTCATCGCTTGATGTATCGGTGAGCAAGGTACAAGGGCTGGTGTTATGCCCAACGCGTGAACTGGCCGATCAGGTCAGTCGTGAGATAAGGCGACTGGCTGCGTTCATTCCCAATGTCAAAGTACTTACCCTCTGTGGCGGTGTGCCGCGTCGCACGCATATCAATTCGCTGAGTCACGAACCGCATCTTGCCGTGGGCACACCGGGTCGTATTCTGGATCTGATCAACAAGAAGGCACTGCCCGTGCAGGCACTGCAAATGCTGGTGCTGGATGAAGCCGACCGCATGCTGGACATGGGCTTTGCTGAAGCCATTGAAGAAATCATTACGCATCTCCCCACGCAGCGGCAGACGCTGCTGTTCTCTGCCACCATGCCTGACCCGATCCGGCAATTCAGCCGGCAGTTTCAGCGTGAGTCGCTGGATGTCACTATCAGAAGTGATCACGATGAAGTAATGATCGAGCAAACATTCTATGAGATGCAGCCACAGGACAAACTGGATGCACTGACAAGTTTGCTGTTGCAGTTTCAACCTGAATCAGTGGTGGTGTTCTGCAATACCCGGCAGGAAGTGCGTGATGTTCATGAAGGACTGGTTGAACAGGGTTTTTCGGCGCTGGCACTGCATGGTGAGCTGGAACAGCGCGAACGCGAAGAAATGCTGGTGCGATTCGCCAATCGCAGTTGCAATGTGCTGATCGCTACAGATGTCGCAGCAAGAGGTCTGGACATCAAGGAATTGCCCATGGTGATCAACTTCGACATTGCCACTGATGCAGATACACACCTGCATCGCATCGGCCGCACCGGACGTGCGGGCAGTCGCGGGATAGCACTGACACTGGTCGCGCCACGCGATGCCATGCGTGCGCGCGCTATTGCCGAACAGCACAACATGACACTGCACTGGAGCAAGCTGCCGCGTGTGAGTCATTCCGCTTCGGTGACAGCTGCGCCTTTCATGACGATTGCGGTGGATGCCGGCCGTCAGGACAAATTAAGACCCGGTGATCTGCTGGGTGCATTAACAGGTACTGCCGGGCTGCCGGGTGAAGCAGTGGGCAAGATTGATGTCTTTCCAACTCGCAGCTACGTGGCCATTGCGCGTGACTGGCATGAAAAGGCAATCAAGCGACTGCGCGAAGGCACCATCAAAGGCAGGAAGTTCAGGGTGCGGAATATACGTTGAGTAATATTGGTCGAGCTGAAGGACTTCCTGTTCTCAACCACTGCTCACGCAAAGACATACCTCAGATCTTCCCCGACAACACATTGCGTCGCACCTGTCTGAACTGGGTTGGCGGATGGGCCGGGAATCGCTCTGGAAAATTCAGCTGCTCACTCAGCAGCATGTGGTTCACCGTTGCTTCCAGTTCTGTCGCCATGATCGGATGTGATTTGAACACCGGCATGGGCGTCAGTCTGTGTTTGTCAGTCACTGCATCCGGATAACGCAGCAGTACATGTTGCACTTCCTTGCCATGATGCCGGGTGATATTAAACCCACGGGTTTCGCTGACGCAGAACGCCGCACCGAAAATCACGCCGCGCCGGGTATCGGGATGAATGAGCTGAGTGCTGCTCAACAGATCGCCGAGTAATATCAGGAATGCTGCGCGGATTTTTTCATATGCAGGCTCATCCAGCTCTGCCCGTTCCGACAGCTTGTGCAAGGCATCCTGCGCAGTTTCCAGCAACAGCGAGCGGCTGCTTTCCACATCGCAGATATAGATAACCGGTCCTGCCTGGCCAGCGCTAGGGTTAACCGGATCAAGCAACAGGCCAGACGCATCGCCATAACGGACAAACAGCTGACGTGCTGCCACCAGTGAGTGTGCTTCGGTCATCTATCGTCCATCGTGGGCTGAACAGCAGCAAATCATCATCAATGCATCTATCAACGCAAACCTAGTGCAACGCAGTGCGTTGCCAGCCCTGACCGGTCCAGTTCAGCTCATAGGCAGGCCAGTAACGGTTATCCAGCTTGAGCGTGATTACTTCAGGTGCGCCATTGAGTGTCACCGTGCGTAACCGTACTGAACTTCGATCTTCCCGGTTGGCAATGGCTCTGGTGAAGGCTTGCAGATCCGGTGTGGGCTGACCATCCACTTCCAGAATACGACGACCGGCCCACAACTGATAACGCGAAGCGGGTGAGCCATAGGCGAAGTAGGCGACAAACACACCTTCAATCGGTGTATTACGCTGTGCCGACAGCGCACGATGCGGGGTTTGCAAAATGGCACCGGCCCAGAACACCAGCTGCTCGATGTCACGACCACTCAGCGCAGCCGTCTCAACCTCAATCTGCTGTTCTTTCTTGTTGCGCAGGATCGTGAGTGTGACCCGTGGTTGCTGCGCGGCACGTTCCACCTCACGGAAACGCGAAACCGTCTGACCATCAATGGCCAGAATCACATCACCGGTGCGCAGTACTTTGGCCGCAGGCGAGCCGGCCACCAGACGACTGACCACCAGTGCCTGACGATGTGCAGCATCATGCTTTGCCAGCGCCTGTGACCACTGATCAGGTAATCCCAGTCGACGCGCATCTGCAAGCGACACAGGTGACAGCTCTGCTTCCAGTGAACGCACAGCTGCGCCGCTGCTGGCGAGCTGCAAGGTCTCGGCAAGAATGTCGGCTGGAATGCCGCGCATGGCCTGCTGCGGCTCGCGACCCTGCTCGATCATATAACTTGACCAGGTGGAGACTACCTCACCCTTCTTGTTCACCAGCACGCCATCGAAATTATCCGGCCCGTTGACCAGATTGATCAGCTCAAGATTTGTCTCACGAAAACGCAGTGAACGTGACAGCGGAAATTCAGCAGGCTCGATCTCTGCCACTGTGGCAGATTGCGATTTCACCTTGGCATCGCCATCCAGACCCACAGCCCATAGCGCATCACCAGCCTGAATATCTTTGGTATTCAACTTCACAGCACGCACGGGTGTGTTGCCCAGCAGCTTCGGGTCGTAAGACACCACCGCGAGGTTGTGCAAGGGATGGATGTATTCCACCTTGCCGGGTATTTCCAGCTCACCCGCAAAGATCAGCCGCACATCGCCCACCGGCACTGGAATGGTGTTGCGATCAACGGCCACCAATCCCTTCACGGCATCCAGCACAATGCCTGTGCCGTAAAAGCTGCGGTCGGTATAGCCTGACACGGCATAAGGCATGTCGAATCTCACCAGTGCCAGTGATGGCGACAGGCGATTGATGACCGGATCAGATGATTGAGCAAACTGCGTACTGGCAGGTTCAGGTGGTGCCGCCACGCCATCAGCCGGCCAGGTTTCGCATGGCCAGATGCCCTGTTCATCATCACGATGACATTCGGAAGCGGCATACCAGCGCCGGTCCATGCGCAACACGGCAATACGTGAAGCGCGCGTGTCTTCCATGGTGAAGAAACGCAGCGTTGCACGTTCGCCATCCTTGAGTGTCCGCACTACTGCACTGAAGTCTTCGAGGTTATTGACCGGGGCTTCATTGATTTCGGTGATGACTGCACCGCGCGGTACACCTGCTGCACCCAGCGCATATCCCGGACTGGCAACGAATACACCTGCCACCGGCTTGTTGTAATGACGCGCCATCTGCCAGCTGAGTGTATGCACCACACCATCACCAAAACTCAGATAACGATCAGGCGTGATCTCATACAGATTCTGTACCTTGATCTGTGCCTTACGCACCTGACCGCCACGCTGGAATTCCAGTGTGATCTGCTGATCAACCGAGTCATCCAGAATCTGTTCCAGCGGTTCAAAAGTTGACAGTAACTCGCCATTCACGCGCAGCAGAATATCGCCCGGCTCCAGTATCTGCGCCGCTGCCGAACCGGGCTGCACTTCACTTGCGACCAGCATGCCGGTCTGGCTGGGAAACTTGCGGCGTACTTCGGCTTCGGTGCTGGTGTCCAGTCCCAGACGATCCAGTTCATCATAAGGCGTGTAAGTAAACACCGTTTGCAGCGTGCCACGCGTCACCGGTTTGTTTTCCTGAATCAACCGCAGCGCACGCACCACGCGATTGAGCGGCAGATAAAAGCTGGATGCCGCCTGATTGCTGCCACCGGCATTGAGTGCCACTACGCGGCCTTCGATATCGAGTACAGGTGATCCGGATGAACCGCCCGATGTGCCGGATGCAGCCTGAATGTAGAAGGTGTTGAAGTCGTTGAACTTGAACGAACCGTATTCAGGCGCCTGACGATCCAGACGCGCCAGCGTGCCGGACAGAATGGATAACTGTTCGCCCGCATCATTACCCACTACGCGAATTTCACGGCCAATGGTCGCACCCTGCGGATACAGCGGCAGTGCTGCCGGCTGAATGAAACGCAGCTTGCTGGGATCGTAACGATAGATGCCGAAGTCATGCACCGGATCGCGATACACCGGATACAGCGTGACTTCTTCACGATTCTGAAATACCGCCTGCGAAGTCACCGGCCCCGGCGTGACCACATGCCGGTTGGTCAGGATCAGTCCGCGTCTGGCATCCACAATGAATCCCGTCGCCTGACCGGAACTGTTTGATTCAGTATCGAATGAACGGGTCTGATCAATCTGGATACTCACTACGCTATTGGTAATGCGCTCCAGAGTTTTTGCCCACTGGCTGTTATCAACCTCCGCAGCGTGCGTGGTGATGCAGAGCATGAAACAAAAGGCCAGAGCCACTAATTGACGCATTGTGTACACCCGACTATCTGAACCTGCTTCGGCTGCTCTGAGCTGAAGCATTTGAACACCACACTTCAGCCTGGCGGTTACCAGACCAGTGTCTGACCGAATGACTGCTTGTATCTGGTCGCAAACTCTTCACGGATAAAGCGATGATTCTGTGGTCCATGCGATTCAATCTTGATGGCACCGATCAATGACGCAATACGGCCCGTGACTTCCCAGCCCAGTTTGTTCATCAACCCGTAAATCAGACCGGCACGGTAAGCGTCACCACAACCGGTTGGATCACTCACAGCCGCGGGTTTGGCGGTGGGTATTGTCAGTGTGCGGCCCTGAGTATGAATAACCGAACCCTGTGCACCATGGGTCACAATCAGCGCCTCTACCCGCTGCGCAAGCTGTTCATGACTCAAGCCCGTGCGCTCTGACAGCAACTGACCTTCATATTCATTGACCGTCACCCAGGTTGCCTGGTCAACAAAGTTGAGCAGCTCTTCACCGTTGAACATCGGCAAGCCCTGACCGGGATCGAAGATGAATGGAATCTTTGCTGCCGCAAACTGCGCCGCATGCTGCAGCATGCCATCTCGTCCATCCGGAGAAATCAGACCCAGAGTAACGCCGCCATCTGTGGGCACTTTCTGCATGTGTGCCTGCATCATCGCACCCGGATGAAATGCAGTGATCTGATTGTCATCCAGATCAGTCGTAATAAATGCCTGCGCCGTGAATTCGTTGGCAACAGGCAACAGGTACTTCAATTCAATACCTTGCTGCTTCAGCCATTCCTTGTAGGGCGCGAAGTCGTGACCCACAGTGGCCATCGGCGCGCCCTGCCCACCCAGCATGTTGAGGTTGTAGGCAATGTTCCCGGCACAGCCACCGAAATTGCGGCGCATATCCGGCACAAGAAAAGAGACATTCAACATATGTATCTTGTCGGGCAGGATGTGTTCCTTGAATTGCCCCTTGAATACCATGATGGTGTCAAACGCCATCGAACCGCAGATCAGTGCTGACATGCATGCAACCTGTTATTGAACAAAACCAGAGTCAAATGAGCATAGCGGAAAAGCAGTGACAGAAATGTCAAAAAGTACGCTTAGCCCAGCAATACCAATGCCCAGATGACGGCCACCATCGCCAGCGACAGAAACACCGCTGCCGAGCCAAGATCCTTGGCCAGACCGGATAGTTCATGGCGCTCCAGTCCGACGCGATCCACAACGGCTTCGATGGCACTGTTGAGAATCTCGACAACCAGCACCAGCAACACACTGCCGACCAGCAGCGCACGCTCGATGCCGTTATGACCCAGATAAAATCCTGCCGGCACCAGTATCACAGCAAGCAAGAGTTCCTGACGGAAAGCCGCTTCATGCCGGTACACGCCGACGAAGCCTTTCATGGAATTGCCGAACGCCTTGAACAGACGTGTCATACCTGAAGGTTTGTTACGGTTATTCATCTGGCTCTCATCACGCGACTGCATCGCGATATTCATCCGGGGTCGGACAGATACAGATCAGATTGCGGTCCCCGTAGACATTGTCTACACGACCCACCGGACTCCAGTATTTATCGTTACGGGATGAGCCCTTGGGGAACACACCCTGCTCGCGTGTATAGGCACGCTTCCATTCCGCATCGGCCAGATCATGCACCGTGTGCGGGGCATGCCGCAGCGGACTTTGCTCAATGGCCAGACGACCCGCCTGAACATCAGCAATTTCTTCGCGTATGGCAATCATGGCATCGCAGAAACGATCCAGTTCCACCTTGGCTTCAGATTCAGTGGGCTCAATCATCAGCGTACCCGGCACAGGGAAACTCATGGTGGGCGCATGGAAGCCGAAATCGATCAAGCGCTTGGCAATGTCATCCACGGTCACGCCACAGGCATCTTTCAATGCACGCGGATCAATGATGCATTCATGGGCCACCCGGCCATTGTGATTACGGAACAACACCGGAAAATGTGGATGCAACCGTGCAGCCATGTAGTTAGCACTGAGGATGGCTACTTCGGTTGCCAGCTTCAATCCTGCACCGCCCATCATCAGAATGTAGGCATAGCTGATCGGCAGGATTGAGGCAGAACCAAACGGTGCAGCTGACACCGGCCCCACGGGTGAAGTGCCGCCATCCAGGGATGGATGACCGGGCAGATACGGTGCCAGATGTGCCTTCACACCAATCGGCCCCATGCCGGGACCGCCACCACCATGTGGAATACAGAATGTTTTGTGCAGATTCAGGTGCGATACATCGGCACCGAAATCACCGGGACGTGACAGACCGACCTGTGCATTCATGTTGGCACCATCCATGTACACCTGACCGCCGTGCTGATGTGTGATATCACAGATTTCGCGAATTCGTTCTTCAAACACGCCATGTGTTGAGGGGTATGTCACCATCAGCGCAGCCAGACTGGCGCCATGCTGTGCAGCCTTGGCACGCAGATCATCCACATCCACATTGCCTTCGACATCACAGTTAACGACCACTACTTCCATACCCACCATCTGTGCAGTGGCCGGGTTGGTACCATGCGCTGAAGAAGGTATCAGGCAAATATTACGTTTCAAATCACCGCGCGCACGATGATAGGCGCGAATAGCCAGCAATCCTGCATACTCACCTTGCGCACCGGAATTAGGCTGTAATGACACAGCATCGTAACCGGTAATTTCCACCAGCCACTTCTTCAGATCATCAAACAGCTGATGGTATCCACTTGCCTGATCAACAGGAGCAAACGGATGCAATGCGCCAAACTCAGGCCAGGTCACCGGAATCATCTCGGCTGTGGCATTAAGTTTCATGGTGCAGGAACCCAGTGGAATCATCGCGCGATCCAGCGCCAGATCACGGTCAGCCAGCTTGCGCATATAACGCAATAACTCGGTTTCAGACCGGTAACGGCTGAATACAGCATGCTTCAGACATGAACCCTTACGATGTAAGTCCAGCGGAATCACATCATTTGCGGCAGCCACCTGATCGAAAGATAACTCGCCACCGAATGCACGCCATACTGATTCGATGATGGCAGGTGTCGTGGCTTCATCAACGGCAATACTCAGGCCGCTTGATCCAACCACAGCGAAATTGATTTTCTCAGCGGCAGCACGCGCAATGATGTCAGCACGCTTTGTACCCGCATCAAGCGTGATGGTATCGAAGTAACTCCGGTTGCTGATGCGATAACCCAGTTTCTCCAGCCCCGCCACCAGCACCTTGCAGCGCGTATGAACAGCTTTGGCAATCGCACTCAATCCTTCCGGACCGTGATACACCGCATACATTGAAGCCATGACTGCCAGCAGCACCTGCGCCGTGCAGATATTTGAGGTGGCCTTTTCGCGACGGATATGCTGTTCACGCGTCTGCAATGACAAGCGGTATGCAGGTTGACCCCGTGAATCGACGGATACGCCGATCAATCGACCGGGCATGGCGCGCTTGATGGCATCACGCACCGCCATGTAAGCCGCATGCGGACCACCATAGCCCATCGGCACACCAAAACGCTGCATCGAGCCGATGGCCATATCTGCACCGAGCGCACCGGGAGATTCCAGCATTGCAAGTGACAGCGGATCGGCCGCCATGATGCTGATCGCGCCAGCTGCTTTAAGCTGAGTAATCACGCCACGAAAATCGCGCACTTCCCCATCAGTACCGGGATACTGGAAAATTGCACCGAATACTTCGCTTGCAGATAAATCTGTTTCCGGATCACCCACCACCAGTTCCCAACCCAACGGCTCGGCGCGGGTACGCATCACGGCAATGGATTGCGGATGACATTGCCTGTCTACAAAGAATTTAGTGCTCTTGTTTTTTGCCACTCGTTGCGCGACCGCCATCGCCTCAGCTGCGGCGGTGCCTTCATCCAGCAATGAGGCATTCGCTACATCCAGACCAGTCAGCTCACAGACCATGGTCTGGAAGTTCAGCAATGCTTCGAGACGGCCTTGAGAAATTTCCGGCTGATAAGGCGTGTAGGCCGTGTACCAGGCAGGATTTTCGAGGATGTTGCGCAGGATGACTAATGGAGTCAGCGTGCCGTAATAGCCTTGACCAATCAGCGAAGTGAACACCTGATTCTTATTGGCCAGTTGCCGCAGACGATCGAGCACTTCTACTTCGGACAAGGCAGCGCCCATGGTGCCGAGCGGCTGTCTGATACGAATACTCTCGGGCAGGGTCTGTGCAACCAGATCATCCATATCCTTGACGCCCACCAGCTCCAGCATTTGCCGGATTTCCTGAGGTGAAGGACCAATATGGCGCGAAGCAAAATCACTGGCCACATGAGCAAGCGGCAAGGCAGTCAGATTATTCATGGCAGATTCTTGAACCTGTCGATTACAGCGTGAGTGGGTATGACTTAATGAGCAGCATCAACAACAGCCTGATAAGCCGCTGCATCTAATAGCGTAGATACCTCAGCCGCATCACCGGGACGAATCTTCATCAACCAGCCCTCGCTATACGGTGACTGGTTGATCAGCTCCGGCGTTGCACCCAGAGCATCATTCACTGCCAGCACTTCACCGCTGACAGGACTGTACACATCCGACGCAGCTTTCACCGATTCGACCACTGCAAAGGCTTCACCGGCCTTCAACTGACGGCCCACGTCCGGTGTTTCGACAAACACCAGATCACCCAGTGCCGATTGCGCATGATCGGAAATACCCACGGTGAGTGTGCCATCGGCTTCAACCCGAACCCACTCGTGACTGGAAAGATATTTAAGATCGGCGGGAATGTTGCTCATGTCAGTTCCTGAAATTAAGTTGAATACAGAAATTACAATTCGATACAGGCTTTGCCGTGACGTGCAAACGGATACGGCACGATGCGCGCAGCGAGGTGTTTGCCACGGATATCGACTTTCACAGAGCCTTGCGCAGCAGCTGGTACACGCGCCAGGGCAATAGATCGTTCCAGTGTGGGCGAAAATGTACCGCTGGTGATTTCACCATCCGGCTGTCCATCAACCATCACGGGCTGATGCGAACGCAACACACCGCGATCTTCCAGCAGCAAGCCCACCATCTTGCGTGGCACACCGGCCTGCTGCTGTTTTTCCAGCGCTGCACGACCGATGAAATTGCGATCAGCAGGTTCAAAGGCAATCGTCCAGGACAGCCCGGACTCAAGTGGTGACTGCGTTTCGTCCATGTCATTGCCATACAGATTCATGCCTGCTTCCAGACGCAAAGTATCACGTGCACCCAGACCGCATTGCGCGATGCCTGCCGCATGAAAGGCCACCCAGGTTTTAGCTGCGTCTGCTGCAGGAAGCATGACTTCAAAGCCATCTTCACCGGTGTATCCGGTACGGGCAATGAAGTAGCGTCCGAATTCGCCGCCTGAAAATATCTTCAGTTCCAGTGCAGACTGTGTTTCAGCACCCAGTACACTCACTGCTTTGGCGCGTGCCTGCGGCCCCTGTACGGCAATCATGGCCAGATCCTCACGCACGCTGATCTCGACTGCAAACGCAACCGCCTGCTGCCTGATCCATGCAATATCCTTGTCGCGCGTACCGGCATTGACCACCATGCGGAACCAGTTGTCTGTCATGAAGTAGACAATCAGATCATCGATGACACCGCCATGCTCGTTGAGCATGCAGCTGTAGAGTGCCTTGCCGGGGGTTTTTAATTTGGCAACATCATTGGCCAGCAGAAAACGCAGAAACTCACGCACCCGTGTACCGTTCAGATCCAGCACACACATGTGCGAGACATCAAACATGCCGGCATCGCGCCGTACCGCATGATGCTCATCAATCTGTGAACCGTAGTTGACCGGCATATCCCAGCCGCCGAAATCAACCATACGCGCGCCCGCAGCCACGTGCGTGTCATATAAAGGGGTACGTAAACCCATGAAGTGTCTCCGCTATTGTCACAACCCAACAAAAAAGGCGCGGTCAAGGAAATCCGGCACGCGCAACGTGCGAAATGACCCTGGCCGCGCCCCTCTGTCCGGTTACCTGAGAGATCGGGTGCCGCTGCCGGCACCGCTCCCCTTCGGTGGGTCACCGTCCCGAATTGCAGATGAACTGCAAACCGGGGTGACCGCTCTCCAGAGACCCACATCAATAACTTAATAAGTAACCTGATCCGTTCATTTGCCTGAGCGTTTCCGGGCGGTTGCGCCTTCGGCGGCCGGCTTTCCGACTCTCTCCGGTCAAGTTGTCATGGGTGTGGCAATGGTAGCGGAGGCATCGGGAAAGGTCACCGAATTTCGGCCATTTGCAATTCGCTCATTAACAAGTAGCAGTAACTCGTTGATTCGGGCATGGGTCGGTTAGAATCAGGCATTCATTTCTTCACTGCCTTCACGTTATCAGCACCATGCCAGCTATCACGCGCCGCACCTCCATCCCCGTTCAGATCGGTTCTGTCACCCTTGGCGGTAGCGCGCCGGTGATTGTGCAATCCATGACCAACACGGATACCGCCGACATTGAAGGTACCGCACAACAGATCAAAGAACTGGCACGCGCCGGCTCGGAGCTGGTGCGCATCACTGTAAATTCTGATGAGGCAGCAGCAGCAGTACCGCATATCTGCGAACGCCTGGCACAGATGAATGTCTCTGTACCCATCGTGGGTGATTTTCACTTCAATGGACACAGACTTCTGAAAGCACATCCCGCCTGCGCAGCAGCTCTGGCCAAGTACCGTATCAATCCCGGTAATGTCGGGCGCGGCTCCAAACGGGACACTCAATTTGCCGAAATGATCGAAGTTGCCTGCGAATATCAGAAGCCTGTACGCATCGGCGTGAACTGGGGCAGTCTCGATCAGGATTTGCTTGCACGTCTGATGGATGAGAACTCGAAACTGTCCGAACCACTGGATGCCCAGCAAGTGATGCATGAAGCACTGGTCAGCTCGGCTATCGACAGCGCTGCGCGCGCCGTAGAACTGGGTATGTCGAAGGACCGTATCGTGATCTCCTGCAAGGTCAGCGGTGTGCAGGATCTGATCAGTGTTTATCGGGAACTGGCAAAGCGCTGCGACTACGCCTTGCATTTAGGCCTGACCGAAGCTGGCATGGGCTCGAAAGGCATCGTTGCCTCTACAGCTGCAATGGCCGTACTGCTGCAGGAAGGCATCGGTGACACCATACGTGTGTCGCTTACCCCTGAACCCAATGGCGATCGCACCAATGAAGTGATTGTCGCTCAGGAAATTCTGCAGACCATGGGCTTACGTTCTTTCACACCGATGGTGGTCGCGTGCCCCGGCTGCGGTCGCACTACTTCCACCTACTTTCAGGAACTGGCGAAAAACATTCAAACACATATCCGTCATCAGATGCCCGAGTGGCGCAAGCAATATGTGGGCGTGGCAGATATGACTGTGGCCGTGATGGGCTGCGTAGTGAACGGCCCTGGTGAAAGCAAACACGCCAACATCGGCATCAGCCTTCCCGGCACTGGTGAACGACCGGTGGCGCCGGTGTATATCGACGGTGAAAAAGGCCCCACACTTAAAGGCGAACATATCGCTGAAGAATTTCAGGCGCTGGTTGAAGACTATGTTGCCCGGACTTATCAACGCAAAGAGGCGCCATGAGTGACCTGAGAGAGAAGCATTGCGCTCCCTGTGAAGGTGGCGTGATTCCATTAGATATTCGTGCCGCACAATCACTGCTACAAAAGCTCTCCAGTGACTGGCAATTAGGCGAGGACGCCAAATTCATCCGGCGTAATTACACATTCAGGAATTTCTATCGCACCATGAGCTTTGTGAACGCCGTTGCACACATCGCCAACAGCGAAGATCACCACCCCGACCTGGAAATCGGCTTTAACTACTGCCGGATCAAGTACACCACTCACGCAATTAGCGGACTGTCAGAAAATGACTTTATCTGCGCAGCGAAGATTGACCTTATAGAAAGCTAATGATGCAAGGGTAACTATTACTGACTTGATCGAACCTTGATGGACAAGTCTTCCACAAACAAACCACCAGCTTATCCTCGTATTAAGCTTTGCCTGAAAATCCAATCAGCCCGCATCGGCAAAGAACATTAAACCGACAAAAGCAGTCGAAATGAGTCAAGAATCATCGTCTGTAGGCGGCATATGCGCAAAATTCGCCACCTTGGAATCACGTTCCACCACAGTATAAATAACGTAATCCGGCTTCCACTTCCCTATCAGGCGCGTCATAAGAAGGCTATCACTTGTAGCTGTGATCCAGCTTAGCTGCAATACATCACTGAAAGTTACCGCCATCCATGGTGCCAGTGCATTTCCAGTCGAATCGCGCAACCATAAAACTTTCTTGTTATTGAGCGCGCCCTGTGATTTCACCAGTACGGGCTTTGCCGTAGCGCCAAGAGTTGGAAACCCACCTTGATGAAGCAACTGATTCGTATTGTAATCATACTCAGAGGTTTCTACTGGCGAATCCGAAATCCTTACATGCGGCTCAGCATCGTGAACATACTCTGTAATTCTCAGGAACTTCGCCAGGTCCCCTCCATTCTTCTTTTCAGTACGCACCAGCTCGTACATGTTTTCCGATGGCCATCGCAACTCCGGTACGCATTTCCCTATCTGTTCGGCAAATGCATGGAATGCAATCGCGGCACCCAACATATTCCAATGGGAGTCGGTTTTGTAATACAGCGCTACAGCTTGTCTTTCTTTCGCGCTCAGTAACGGCTGGCGGAGATCAATGTAATTTGCATATCCCGTGCCTGCCATCAATGCATCCGTAGGGTTGGGATGACTCGGCACAGCCCAATGCGGCAAGTACTCGGGATAGATTGCCCCTTTGTTCGGCACAAGCATTACCCTGTAAAGCTTTACACCCTTGTTTGAAAAATATGAATCCCATGCTTTAGATGCAGCACCTATATATTGACCATGCAAGATATCGGTATCGGAGGGCAAACTTCTGTCGGCGGACAAACCATGTTCATACTTGTCTCCGAGAAACAGCCACCTATCACGCCCCACTATAACCTGCTCCGAGTCTGTGCTGATTCCAGTCCGGTAGAGGACTCCTGATACCCAACCATCTACAAGATCCATGTTGTAAAGAAATTCCTTACTCTTCCATTCGACTGCATTTATGTCAGGAACAAAGAGAATATTAAGCACAGGAATTACTGATGTGCACAGCACAGACGTAATACAAAAGGTTATGACCTTCATTCTCATGATCAGGTTGGCGGGGTAAGTCAGAAATTGAAGTAAAGGAATACCGTACTGGCCGTCGCCAAGGTAAAACACATAGCCACCGAAAACAGAACGCCCGCATAAACAGGAGCGCCAGATCCGGACGAAGACCGCAGCAGCTCCATTGAGTTTTTCAGTGCGATCAACACAAAAGCCAGCATGATGGCCAGATAAGAAGGCACCATTCCAACCATACCAGGCACAAACCTGAGCAAGTGGTCAGACAGCCAGCCTCCCCATGCCACATCAGATACAGGAACAGACGCTGCGTTCACTCCAAAGGCAGAACGAATATCCAGCATGCTACGCAATACACGCCGGGCGTCATCCAGTGATTTGGCGCGAAAGAAAACCCATGCAAAGTTAACGAAGACAAAGGTAACAAGCCATCCTGCAACCGGATGAAACGGACGATTCAAAGTCTTCCATAATCGATTTATCACAAGGGCAATGCCATGCATCCCACCCCAGATTACATACATCCATGTCGCTCCATGCCAGAGCCCACCAAGCAGAAAGGTAATGAAGACATTCAGATAGATGCGGAATTTTCCGCAGCGATTACCGCCCAATGGAATGTACAGATAGTCGCGCAGGAAGCTACTGAGGGTTATATGCCATCGACGCCAGAAGTCCTGTATATCTGAAGCCTTATAGGGTGAATTGAAGTTAACTGGCAGCCAGATATTGAACAGCAGGGCAGCTCCAATGGCCATGTCACAATATCCACTGAAATCGAAGTACAGCTGGAATGTATAGGACAGGCTGGCCGCCCATGCCGGATAAAAACCAAGCGCTGCAACCCCATCAAAACCTGCATTCGCCCAGATTGAAAACGTGTCGGCAATGACAACTTTCTTGAATAACCCGATTGAAAATATGAACAGACCCTTCCAGATATTTTCACTCCATGGCACTGCCGCTTCACGCGCAGCAAATTGCGGCATCAGGTCGCGGTGATGCACGATAGGACCTGCAATCAGATGCGGGAAAAATGTCACGAACAATGTGTAATTCAGCAAATTATATTCAGATGTTTCTTCTCTGTAGCCGTCCACCAGATAAGCGATCTGAGTGAAGGTGAAAAAGCTGATCGCCAGTGGCAAAGCGATGCTGTGATGCTGATAGTTCGTCCCGAACAAAGCATTGATATTTGAAATGACAAAGCTGGTGTACTTGTAATAACCAAGCAACACAAGATTCAGTGCAACACCAGCCGCAAGAACAAGTTTTCTGATGAATACCGAACTGCGGCTGTTTTCTACCGCTTTATGATGCCCATCCCCTTTGGCTAGCCATGTACCAATTCCATAATTGAACAATATGGAAATAACAATCAGCGGAAGATAGGCGGTATCCCAATATGCATAGAAAAAACCACTCGCCAGCACCAGCCAGACCTTACCGGCAACAAAAAATTGCTTCTGATTCAGTAAAAAGTAGACGGTGAATGTAATCGGCAAGAATAGAAGAATGAACTGCCACGAGCTGAAAATCATGCTTATCCTGATGCACCCTCAATCAGCCGGGCAACACCAGCGAATTAGCGAGAACTTGCATTGTAAAAACCATTATTTTAGCAAGCTCATGACTGGCCTGCAGTGACACTTTCAACATTTCTCAAGCCAATGCGCCCCGCACGCCATCAATAACATACTGAACGCCGAGCGCCGCGAGGATTACTCCAGACAACCGGCTGATGACATTGGCACCGGTCACGCCCATCACTCGCATCATTGGATCTGCCAGACGCATTGCCAGCCACGTCAGAATGAGTGCTACCGCCATTGCACATAACAGTCCCAAGTACACTGCCGGCGTATGACCAGCCTCACCGAATGTCAGCAGGATAGTGGCCAATGCCCCCGGCCCTGTAATCAGGGGAAATGCCAGAGGAAAGACAGATATATCCTGACGACTCCTGACCTCATCCTCTTCTTTACTTGTAGTGGCACGAATCGGCGAGGCACGCGCAAACACCATATCCAGAGCAATCAGAAATAACAGAATGCCACCGCCAATACGGAATGCAGGCAAACCAATACCAAACATGCGCAGCAGCTGCGCTCCGGCAACTGCAAACAACAGACATATACCCAAGGAGATCAGCACCGCCTTGGACGCCACATAACGCCGGTAAGCCGCATCATATTGCGCTGTCAGCACTGCAAATATAGGAACCAGCGACAGCGGCTCAACCACCACCAGAAACAGCACAAAGAACTTCAGGATGGAATCCATTTCATGCTCACAGCTGCGGGACGTTATTCAGCAGATGGCTGGTGAACAGAATATCAGCGAACTTCCTGATAGCCACCCGGAATGCCATTAGGAGACAGCACCACCTGCCATAACTGATCACGCCGCGCACGAAAGTAGGCAGCTGATGCCAGCAACCAGAAATTCCACATGCGCCTGAAGCGTTCACCGTAATGCGACTCCAGTTCAGGCCAGCGATCATTAAAACGACGGTACCACTCCATCAAAGTGCGGTCATAATCGACACCAAATCCATGCCAGTCTTCTATGACAAATGATTTTTCTGCTGCACGCGCGATCTGCGCCATGGAAGGGATCGAAGAATTTGGGAATATATAACGCTCAATCCAGGGATCATTGGCCTGTTCGGAGGTGTTCTGACCAATGGTGTGCAAAAGCATCAAGCCTTCACCAGTGAGCAGACGGCGCGCGCACTGAAAGTAAGTCCGGTAATTGCGCAAACCGACATGCTCGAACATGCCAAGCGAATAGATGCGATCAAAACGCCCCTTAAGGCTGCGGTAATCACATAGCATTATTTCAACCGGCAAGCCTTCACATCGTACACGCGCTGCTGCCGCCTGATTGCGCGAGATGGTCAGGCCAGTGACGTGTACACCATATCGCTGCGCAGCAAATTGTGCTGCACCACCCCAGCCACAGCCGATATCCAGTACTTTCATACCCGGCTGCAAGCCCAGCTTGAGACAAACCAGATCCAGCTTGGCTTCCTGTGCCGCCTCCAGTGTGGTTGCATTGCGCCAGTATGCACAACTATAAATCATGCGCGGATCAAGCATGCGCTGATAAAGGTCATCACCGATATCGTAATGTTGCTGACCGACTTTGTAGGATCGTGTGGGCGTTTGTGGATTAAACAGCTTCGCCAGCAAGGCAGCCCACAACAGACGCAACCCGGGCAGGTGCGTATCAATACGCGACCGGAATACGCGGAACATCATTTCATCCAGTCGCTCGCAGTCCCATTGCGCATCCATGTACGATTCACCTACACCCAGCGACCCCTGTGAAAGCACACGCCTTGCGAACAGCGGATCACGCACCTGAATATCCCATGGGCGGCTACCGTTCAAGGTCACTTCAGCGCCGGCCAGCAGATTTCGCAGTTCAGACTGATATCGTGTGAGCGTCATACGACCCTCCGCAGATTAATGCCTATACGGAGGATCAGGATGCGCGCACGCAAGGCACGCTGCAATGCGACCCCCACCTATCGGAATAGGCAGAAGTCACTGAGAACTATTCAATCTCCAGCCGCTCTACCTTGCGCCAGCCACGCGGTAACACACCGCCCCGCTGCGCGCGTTCACCGCGGTATTCCTTCAGCTCAGCAAACTTGAGCGTCATTTTCCGGTCACCAGACCACACCAGAAGATTCTGTTCAGGCGAGATCACTGCAACACTGACCATGAACTCTTCGCGCTTTTCAAAACGCTTGGTGTCGATGCCAAATATCTTGTTGCCTTTGCCCTTGGCCAGCTCAGGAAGCTCTTTCACCGGAAACACCAGCAGCTTGCCATCGTTATTCACGGCACACAGCAGGGCGCCGCCATCAGCTGGTACGGCCACGGGTGGCAACACATTCGCCCCATCCGGCACATTCAGTACCAGCTTGCCGGCACGGTTGCGTGAATACATGTCTTCAATCTTGATAACAAATCCATAACCGGCATCAGTAGCCAGAACCCACTTATCAACCGGCTCGCCCATCAGCACGCCGGCAAAGGTAGCTCCATCAGGAGGATCAATACGGCCGGATAAAGGTTCACCATGTCCGCGCGCCGCAGGCAGTGCATGCGCGAGCACGCTGTAGGTACGCCCCGTACTGTCCAGGAATATCGCCTGTTGCGTACTGCGGCCTTTGACTGCCGCCTTGAATTCATCACCTGTCTTATAGCCGAGGGAACGTGCATCCACTTCATGACCCTTTGCGGCACGCACCCAGCCACGCGCGGACAAGACAACAGTCACCGGTTCACTGGCCACCAGCTCGGTTTCATCAATGGCTTGGGCTGCGGCACGTTCAACAATTCTGGTTCGGCGTTTATCGCCATATTCCTCAGCAACGGCCTGTAGTTCTTCCTTGATCAGTTTTTTGAGCATCGCTTCGCTGCCGAGAATTTTTTGCAGATCATCACGCTCACGCGCCAGTTCATCCTGCTCACCGCGAATCTTCATCTCCTCCAGTTTCGCGAGGTGACGCAGCTTGGTTTCGAGTATGGCTTCGGCTTGCAGCTCCGATAACCCGAAACGAGCAATCAATGCAGGTTTAGGTTCATCTTCAGTACGGATGATACGGATCACCTCATCAAGATTCAGATAAGCAATGAGCAAGCCGTCAAGAATATGCAGCCGTGCCTGTACTTTTTCCAGACGCCAGTTCAACCGGCGCTTGACGGTATTGGTACGGAAGGTCAGCCATTCACTGAGCATGCTTTTCAGATCCATGACTCGCGGGCGACCATCCAGACCAATCACATTCAGATTGACACGATAGCCTCGCTCAAGATCCGTAGTGGCAAACAGGTGCGCCATCAGCGGTTCAATTTCAACGCGATTTGAACGCGGTGTAATCACAATACGCGTCGGACATTCATGATCGGATTCATCGCGAATATCCGTCACCATCGGCAACTTCTTGTTGTTGATCTGTCCGGCTATCTGCTCAACCACTTTCGAGCCGGACACAAGGTACGGCAACTGGGTGATGACAATATCCCCATCCTCAACTTCATAAACTGCACGCGCCTTGAATGTGCCATTACCACTTTCATACAGTGCTTTAAGATCACCGCGCGGTGTAATAATTTCGGCTCCCGTGGGCAGATCCGGACCCTGCACGTACTTGCATAGCTCGCGCACGGACAGCGTTGGATCATCCAGCAAATGAATGCAGGCAGTGACCACTTCTTTGAGGTTATGCGGCGGAATATCCGTTGCCATGCCCACCGCGATACCCGTGGTGCCATTGAGCAATAAATTCGGCACGCGCGCCGGCAGTAATGCGGGCTCTTCCAGCGTACCGTCAAAGTTGGGCGTCCAGTCGACAGTGCCCTGCCCCAATTCAGATAGCAGCAAGGCTGCGTATTTGGTCAGCTTGGACTCCGTGTAACGCATTGCAGCAAATGACTTGGGGTCATCCGGTGAACCGAAATTGCCTTGGCCATCAACCAGCGGATAGCGATATGAGAATGGCTGCGCCATCAATACCATCGCTTCATAACAGGCTGAGTCACCATGCGGATGGAACTTGCCGATCACATCGCCGATGGTACGTGCAGACTTTTTCGGCTTGCTGGTGGCTGACAGACCCAGCTCACTCATTGCATAGGTGATTCGACGCTGCACGGGTTTCAATCCGTCGCCGATATACGGCAGGGCACGATCCAGAATCACGTACATCGAGTAATCGAGGTAGGCTTTTTCAGTGAAGGTGCGTAACGGCTGGCGCTCGACACCTTCAAAATTCAGAGTGGGTTGTGTTGGAGACATTGTTTATAGAGTATCGCGAAAGTTTTACCTGGCCCGCCCGCTACTGCACGGGAGAGCATCAGAAATCAGATCTGTGCCAGATTGCCCTTGTCTTCCAGCCACTCACGGCGATCACCGGCGCGCTTCTTGGCCAGCAGCATGTCGAGCAGTTGATCAGTTTCATCCGCCGCTTCAATCGTGAGTTGCACCAGACGCCGCGTTTCAGGGGCCATGGTGGTTTCACGCAATTGCAGTGGATTCATCTCACCTAATCCCTTGAAGCGCATGACAGTCGGTCTGGCACGGGAGTTTTCAGCAGCAATGCGATCAAGGATGCCCTGTTTCTCGGCCTCATCCAGCGCGTAATACACCTGCTTGCCCACATCCACACGGAATAACGGCGGCATGGCTACATGCACATGTCCCGCCAGCACCAGCGGCCGGAAGTGACGCAGGAACAGCGCACACAACAGCGTAGCAATATGCAGGCCGTCCGAATCCGCATCAGCCAGTATGCAGATCCTGTGATAACGCAACCCATCAATCTTGTCGGAGCCCGGATCCACGCCCAGCGCCACCGCAATGTCATGCACTTCCTGCGACTGCAACACCTGCGCTGACTCCACTTCCCATGTGTTCAGAATCTTGCCACGCAAGGGCATGACGGCCTGAAACTCACGATCACGTGCCTGCTTGGCTGAACCGCCTGCAGAATCGCCTTCTACCAGGAACAGCTCGCTGCGTTCCGGATCCTGCGCCGTGCAGTCAGCCAGTTTACCAGGCAAGGCCGGACCGCTGACAGAACGCTTGCGCGCCACAATCTTGGAAGCCTTCATGCGCACCTGCGCAGATTCAATCGCAAGTTGTGCAATCTTCTGACCCGAATCGGGATGCTGATTCAGCCACAGCGCTAGCTGATCTTTTACTACACCGCTGACAAATGCCGCCGCCTCGCGGGAGGAAAGACGCTCCTTGGTCTGACCCGCGAATTGAGGTTCCTTCATCTTGGTGGACAGCACGAAGCTGACACCATCCCATACATCTTCCGGCGCCAGCTTGATTCCACGCGGCAACAGATTGCGGAACTCGCAGAACTCACGCAGGGCATCGGTCAGTCCCAGACGCAAGCCATTTACATGCGTGCCGCCCTGCGCAGTAGGAATCAGATTGACGTAGCTTTCTTCAATACGCTCGCCTTCATCGACACGCCAGACCAGCGCCCATTCCGCACCTTCCTGCTGACCTGCTACCTTGCCGCAGAACATTTCGGCCGGCAGCCACTCACCATTACCCAGACTTTCCTGCAGGTACTGGCTGACCCCGCCGCTGTACTGCCATTCATCAGTTTCACCAGTCGCTTCATTGATAAACGTGATGTGCAGACCTGCACACATCACCGCCTTGGCACGCAACACATGGCGCAACTTGGGAATGGAAAAGGTCGGTGTCTCGAAATACTTGGCATCCGGCCAGAAGCGCACCGTGGTGCCGGTATTTTTCTGCCCCACCTCGCCCACCACTTGCAACGCGGACTTCATACGCCCGTCGTTGAAGCTGATCAGATATTCCTTGCCACCGCGACGCACCCGGCATTCCAGCAAACTGGACAGGGCATTCACCACCGACACACCGACGCCGTGCAGGCCGCCGGAAAACTCGTAATTCTTGTCCGAAAACTTTCCACCGGCGTGCAGACGGGTCAGAATCAGTTCCACGCCGCTGACTTTCTCGATCGGGTGGATATCCACCGGCATGCCGCGACCATCGTCCACTACTTCCAGCGAACCGTCCTTGCAGGCTGTGACCTGAATATGTTTTGCATGTCCAGCCAGCGCCTCATCCACCGAGTTATCGATAACTTCGTGAGCCAGGTGATTGGGCCGGCTGGTGTCGGTATACATGCCCGGGCGACGTCGCACCGGGTCGAGACCGCTCAGAACTTCAATATCGGCAGCATTATAGGATTGGGCCATTTCAGTCAGTCATTCCATCAGGAAAAATGCGCGCGGATTCTAGCACCCGAAGTTGCTGCACATGCGGCCAGCTTCATCGGCCATTCAATATACGAATTCAAAACTGGCAATTGACGCTAGACACATAGCTGCGCACACTTGCTGCCCAACTTTCCCCTCGACCCGTGACATGAGCAAGAAATCCCGCACAGCCGACACCCCGGATTTCGAGAAATCGCTGACCGAACTGGAACAGATCGTCGAACGTCTGGAACTTGGCGACTTGTCGCTGGATGAATCCCTGAAACAGTTTGAACGGGGCATTGCCCTGACACGCAGCTGCCAGAGTTCACTGCAACAGGCAGAACAGAAAGTGGAAATTCTTCTGCGCAATAGCGACACAAACAGCAAGCTGGAAACCATGCCATTCAGCGCCGATGACGATGATGCGTAACGTGTCGATCACCTTTGCTGAACGTCTGAGTCGCTGGCAGGCGGACACCGAACATGCGCTTGACCGCTGCCTTCCGGCCAGCACAAGCAGCCCGGCCAGACTGCACGAAGCCATGCGTTACAGCGTACTGGGTGGCGGCAAGCGGGTCCGGCCGGCGCTGGTATATGCAACTGCCGCCGCTTTGTCGCTGCCACAGCACACCGTCATGGCCGCAGCCTGCGCGGTAGAGATCATCCACGCCTACTCACTGATTCATGACGATCTGCCGGCTATGGATGATGATGACCTGCGCCGTGGCCGTCCTACCTGCCACAAGGCTTTCGATGAAGCCACGGCGGTACTGGCTGGAGACGCGTTGCAGGCATTGGCATTCGAATTGCTGACCACAGACTCAGACCTGCCTGCCAAACCGGCGATTCGTCTGGAGCTGGTGCGGCTGCTCACTCAGGCCAGCGGCACAGCAGGCATGGCGGGTGGACAGGCACTGGATCTGGCTGCAGAAGGCCAACCCGCTGATCTGGCAACCATCACTGACATCCATGCACGCAAGACAGGCGCGCTGATCCGTGTCAGTGTCCTGCTTGCTGCCGCCTGCCAGCCCGATCTGAGTCGTGAAGATCACGATGCGCTGGATCGTTACGCCCGCTGCGTCGGACTGGCATTCCAGATTCAGGATGACCTGCTCGATATCGAAGGTGATCCGCTGCTGCTGGGCAAGGCCACCGGTGCAGATCAGGCCCTGCAAAAACTCACCTACCCGTCGGTAGTCGGCGTTGAGGCCGCTCACAGGAAAGTGGCTGAACTGCATCAACAGACGCTGGCTGCCATCGCGCATTTCGGGTCACAGGCAGATTCATTAAGGGATCTGGCCAACTGGCTGGTTTTACGCCAGCACTGATCTCAATTTGATCGGGCGGCGAGCGTTTGCAGCCTGCCTTCGGTACACTGCTCGCCCAATGACCCAGTCCTCCTCATATCCCCTGCTGACTGCCATCAATTCGCCTGCCGATCTGCGCGAACTGGCCGTCACGCAACTGAAACCCCTGGCCGCAGAACTGCGTCAGTTTCTGATCGAAACCGTCAGCCAGCGAGGCGGGCATTTTGCGGCGGGACTGGGTACCGTGGAATTGACCATTGCCCTGCACTATGTGTTCAACACCCCCGATGACCGGCTGGTCTGGGATGTAGGTCATCAGGCCTATCCACACAAGGTGCTGACCGGCCGACGCGAGCAGCTACACACCATCAAGCACAAGGATGGGCTGGCGCCGTTCCCGTCGCGTAGCGAATGTGAATACGACACTTTTGGCGTAGGGCATTCGAGCACTTCCATCAGTGCGGCACTGGGCATGGCGCTGGCTGCCAGACAATGCGGTATCCAGCGACGGGCAGTCGCCATTATTGGTGATGGTGCAATCACTGCGGGCATGGCCTTCGAGGCGTTGAATCATGCCGGCTCACTCGATGCCAACCTGCTGGTAGTACTTAACGACAATGACATGTCCATTTCGGAAAACGTGGGTGCTTTTTCCAACTACTTCGCACGCGTTCTGTCCGGCAAGCTGTATGCGCATCTGCGGGAAGGCGGAAAGAAAATCCTGAGTCGTGTTCCGCCCATGTGGGAACTGGCGCGACGCTCTGAAGAACATATGAAAGGCATGATTCTGCCCGGTACCATCTTTGAGGAAATGGGCTTCAACTATATCGGCCCGATAGATGGTCATGATGTGGAAGCACTTGTGGCGACTTTAAGCAATGTGCGTGACCTGCACGGTCCGCAGTTCCTGCATGTTACGACCCGCAAAGGTAAAGGCTACGCACCTGCGGAAGCCGATCCGATCAAGTGGCATGGACCGGGACCCTTCGATCCGAAGAGTGGTGTGATCTTCAAGGAAACAGCACCGGGTCCAAGCTACTCTCAGGTGTTCGGTGACTGGCTGTGTGACATAGCTGAAGCAGATCTGCGGGTGGTGGGCATCACTCCGGCCATGCGTGAAGGCTCCGGCATGGTGGAATACTCACGACGCTTTCCGACCCGCTACTTTGATGTGGCGATTGCCGAACAACATGCGGTAACACTGGCCGCCGGCATGGCCTGCGATGGACTGCGTCCCGTTGTGGCGATCTATTCCAGTTTCCTGCAGCGCGGTTACGATCAACTGATTCACGACGTGGCATTGCAGAACCTGCCAGTGACCTTCGCTCTGGATCGAGCGGGCCTGGTCGGTGGCGATGGTGCAACACATCAAGGCAGTTTCGACCTCAGTTTTCTGCGTTGCATTCCGAACCTGACCATCATGGCACCCGCCAATGAAAATGAATGCCGGCAAATGCTGTACACCTCCATACAGCTCGGATCACCTGCAGTAGTGCGCTATCCACGCGGACAGGGCACTGGTGTGATGATTGAGCGTCAGATGAAACCATTGCCGGTCGGCAAGGCTCAGGTCATCAGGGAAGGCCGCAGCGGATTAGCCATACTCGCCTGGGGACCGATGGCTGGATTCTGCGTCGAGATTGCAGAACAGATGGATGCCACACTGGTCAACATGCGCTTTATCAAACCCCTTGATGAAGAACTGCTGCTTAAGCTTCCAGCAAAGCACAAGGCTGTCATCACCGTGGAGGAAAATACGGTTGCCGGTGGTGCGGGCAGCGCTGTTGCAGAGTTTTTGAACGAACACGGCATTACCCTGCCCATGCTGCATATCGGCATTCCGGATCGCTTCATCGAACACGGCTCTCGCCAGGATTGTCTGGTTGCAGCGGGCCTTGATTCACAGTCTCTCACTGCCACCATCAGCCAATGGTGGCCTGCCCCAGCTCGCGCTGCGGGCAGCTAGCAATTCAGAGCATTTCATGACGACCAAGAAACCCTCGACCATCGAGGATGTCCAGAATCGCGCCGATACACGCCGGTTACCCATCAACAAAGTAGGCATCAAGGATGTCTATCACCCGGTGCGCATCAGAAACCGTTCCGGCGGTGAACAGCAGACCATTGCCAACTTCAACATGTATGTCGCCCTGCCCCACAATTTCAAGGGCACACACATGTCGCGCTTCGTGGAAATTCTGCACAATCACGAACGGGAAATTTCTGTAGATTCATTCGGCAGCATGCTCAGGGAAATGACCACACATCTCAACGCAGAAGTGGGTCATATAGAAATGAGCTTCCCGTTCTTCGTCATGAAAAAAGCACCGATGAGTGGTGTTGAAAGCCTGATGAACTATCAGGCCTCACTGATTGGCGAATACAGTCATGGCACAACCAGACTATGGTTAAAGGTTGTTGTAGCAGCCACCAGCCTGTGCCCCTGCTCAAAAGCCATTTCGCAATATGGCGCACATAACCAGCGCTCACACATCACGCTGACGGCACGCATTGCCGAACACATGTGGCTGGAAGAACTGATTGATATCGCCGAACAGGAAGCCTCGTGCGAGGTGTATGGCATCCTGAAACGTGCTGATGAGAAGTTTGTCACCGAACGAGCCTATGACAATCCGAAATTCGTTGAAGACATCGTGCGTGACCTGGCAGTGCGTCTGAACGATGAACCACGCATCCGCGCTTACTCGATCGAGACCGAGAACTTTGAATCAATCCATAATCACTCGGCCTATGCATTAATCGAGAATGACAAAGATGTGACTTGAGAGGGCATCGACAGCTCCCCGAGGGCTGCACTTATCTCTTCATGACTAAAAGGAACGCCCAAGAAAGAGATAAAAGGCCGTCCGGCGACGGTCATCCAGACCGGCAGCCAGGTATAAAGGGCCTAATGGCGAATCCGCTGCAAAAAACAGGCTGCCGTCGTGGCGCAGCGATGCAAAGCTCGCATCACTGCGTTTACTCCAGACATTCCCTGCTTCAATTGAAATACCCGCATAAGCTGGCAATTCAAGTACGCCCGTACCCCCCCTGCCGATCTGACGGTAGTAAATAAATCGTGCGATTCCGTAATGCGGCCCAGATATGGAGTTGCTTGTCATACCGGACAAATTCAGGAATCCACCCAGAGTAAAATAATCATGCGTTGCGGCTTTGTCGGAAAGTACCGAGCCGACATCGGTCGAAAGAATCATGGTGTAGCGACCGAATGTTTTCGCCAGCTGCCACTCTGCTGAAACCCTGGTGGAATCCTGATCCGCACCCAGAGAAGTGCGACCACGGTTCCATTGCAAACTGAACTGCTGACCGCGCCTTGGGAAAAACACATTATCAAGCGTGTCGTAAGCGAAACGTGCGACGAGCCCACCCGTTCCATAATGTTCAGTCGGTAAAGACGGATCTCCTACCAGCACATAGGATGTCCCCGTCCCCCGCTGCAACCCGAACCGCAGCTCTCCCCAATTGGACAATTCTCGACCCACATCAAGACTGGCCGCCGCGTTGCGCACACGATATTCAGCAACGGGTTTGTCATCGCTGAGCAGCGGCAAATTGTGCACCCCGTATTCAAGACGTGGCGCTATGAAGTAACGCTGCTGCCAGGAAAGAGGCTGGAAAAATTCAGTAGCAAATCGTGGCCGGTCGCCAATCTGGACATCTGTCAGCCATTCCGCACCCAGTTTATTGATGTCGGTCATGATCAGCCGACCCGCCAGGTTGTAACGACTGTTACCTGCAAAGTCATCTTCCAGATTGATACCAACCCGAACATAGTCCGGCCCCCAGCTTTTTGGCTTCAGATGAAATTCAACTCCTGTCTGATCATCATCATTGACCAGTTTGTAATCAATAGCTTCAAACAGATCGAGTGAATACAAATCTGACAGTCCTTGATTGATTCTGGCCCGATCCAGCGGCTGTCCCTGCAAGTCCCCCACCACCGACTGCACCGCAGCCGCATATCGTGATGATCCCGCATCGGTTCGAATGAAATCGATCCGTGGTGTCTGCTTCAGATCAGGAGTACGAGCCGCTAGATAGCGCTGATAGTCAGCTGTGCTCAGTGACAGCTCCCTGAGCTGTTCCTGCATGGCGTGTGCTGCCGCCTCACCTGCTGCCAATGCACGTGGTGCGCGCGAAAAATCGGCTGAACTCATGGTACCCAGCTGCGGGTCAATAATGATGTCATCCGCATCCAGCCCGGCTCGCTTCTCCAGAGTTCGATTGCGAACCATGATTGCTGTGGACTGATTAGTGACAGACAGGGGCGAGGTCAGCTCATCACGCGCGTACAACGGAAAACTGACATCAATCACTATCAGCACATCGACATGCATCTGACGGGCAATATCAGTAGGCAGGTTGTTCACCAGCCCTCCATCCACCAGCAGCCGTCCATTCAATTCCACTGGGGTAAATACACCCGGAGCCGACATGCTGGCACGCATGGCTGTTACCAGGTCTCCGGAATCCATGACCACTTCCTTGCCAGATTCAAGGTCTGTAGCAATGGCACGGAACGGTATCGGTAATTGATCGAAGTTGGTGATGTCTGCCACCGGCAGGGTTGCACCACGCAGGATCTGCGTCTGGTTCTGACCTTGTATCAAGCCTGTAGGCAGTTCAACGCCTTCCTTGCCCACACCCAGTGAATAACGTACCAGAAAATTTCGATCATCCTGCTTGCGGCGAAAGCCAAGTGTGGTGCGTGAGGGACGGTCTCGAAATGCTGCCTGCCAGTCCAATGAATTCACCAGGGCTTCAATCTGGTTTGCACTCAGGCCTGAAGCATATAAGCCACCCACCAATGCTCCCATGCTGGTACCGGCGATGGCATCAATGGGCACCTGCAGCTCTTCCAGTACTTTCAGTACGCCGACATGGGCGATGCCCCGTGCACCGCCACCACTGAGCACAAGACCGATACGTGGGCGGGTTGCCTGATTCTCTACCGGCGCTTGTGCAAACGAAGTCAGGCTCGTCAGCTGAGTCAGAATAAAGACAAAGAGCATGCCGATACGCGCACGCTTACTGAACGTACCACTATCAGAGTGAAGGCATGGTTGTCGTGAGAAAAAGCGGAACATTGGCGCACCGAAGTGAGTTGATGCGCATGGTATACGAAGCGGCAGAAAATTTAATGACGTGTTTAAGGGGAAAGAGAGGCTGGACGCCCCTGACTGACGGATCGATCAGCCACCGATCTTGCCATTCACGACCGGATTAAATGCAATCCAGTTATCAATCTGACCATTCAACACGCTGACGGGAAATCTGGTGGCAAACTGATTCTGCTCGCCATGCAACGCCATATAATTCAGCAGCACCATGTCTACCAGTGTGACCACGGAGTTCGCGCCCGGGCTGCCCGAGGTTTCAACATCACCTGATGCACGGAAGTAGCCCAGCTGCTGACGACGCGCAGCAGGTACCGGGCCTACAGGATAAGTAGTAGGCTTGCCGGCCGGATTCAGTACCAGAAAGAATGATGCAGCTGTCGACTGATTGTCCCCGGTCCACTGACCCTTGCCGCGCCCGCCGACTGAATTGTCGATCATGCCGTTAGAGTTGAGTGAACCATCACTGAACACATACAGCATTAATGGCTTGCCGGTACGTGCGGCATATTCCAGACAGGCCCCCATACACAGCCCGGCGCGAAAATCGCGTGCTTCACCTGTGGAGCGATTACCGGTGTGATAGTCAAACCCGCCCATGGTAATGGTGCCAGCTCCAGCCATACCATCGACCACCAGCTTCATGACCGCAGCCGTTTTACCAAACTCAGCATCAGCAGCAATTCCACCCAGTGGGGAGAAGATGCTGGTGATGTTTGCATCCTTGGTCGCATCCAGAACTGATGGACTGCTGAAGCGCTCTGCCAGATCCGCTGCCTTTACATAGCTGCAATCCACCTGTTGCTTCATAGCGGCATCATTGGTCAACCTGGTATCCACTGCCGCCAGCTTGTCGCGACTCAATCGCTCAATCGACTCCATCACTGCAACTGTATCAGCCGGTTTCGGAAACAAGGTCGACAGCTCACCCGTATCGACCAGCCCAGTCGCATCCGAAGGACGGTCTACCTTGGTAGGTCGAACAGTGGGATCTATCAGCATCGACGGGGCAGCAGAATTACCTCCTGACTCCGAGCTTTGTGAACCAATCAATGAAAGCAATTCACCCCGTGCACCTGCTCTGGCAATCCCGTACATAGGATTGTGCGGATTGTTGCCGGTATCATTTTCAGAGCGCGCCGGAATCACCGCACCATTCACCATGGCACGCGTGGTTGCAGAGGTGGTCATTAACATGCCCCTGAGAAAAGCACTGTCGCTATGGAAAGCCAGCCCGAATTGCGTATCAATGAACGTACCGCCAACAGATGTATTCGGAATCATGTTGCCGGGCAGGCCGAGCTTGGAATATCCGGCAGTCGAGAGGAAATCCATCTGTCCGCCCTGATTGCCCACCAGTACATTGGACCCGGCAATATTTGCACCGCCCGCCAGATCAAAACAGATGAACGGCACTTTGCCTGCTCCCTGCTGGATATTGCAGATATTGTTGCGCCAGACATCAGCTGATAGCGCCATGGCCTTGCCGGGACTCATCATCATGCCCAGCAGTGGCGAAGCCACCAGCGTGGCGCCTCCCGTCATGAATCCCTGCGCGATAAAGTCGCGGCGTGATACCGGTCGCTTGTGATCGTTGTGGCGCAGAGGTTCATTCAATCCCAATGCTTTCGGCTGTGGCTTGCGAATTATCATGACTGACTCTCTGAACGCTATTCGTGTGACCGGGTAATTACTGAACAGTTGTAACCGCACTGGCGAGGGCAGCGGTACAGACCGCCTTGACAACCACCTTGACGCGCGTACTGCCAGCAGTACAACTACCGCCCGTGCACAGACGATCCATCAGGTTATTCAGTTCGCTGCGCACATCTGTACTCACAGGCTGCGACACCAGGCCTGATCCCACAGCACGACTGAGTAGCGGATCAATCACTGCATTCCTTTCAGTAGTTGTTGCAAGGCTACTGACATTGAGATCCAGACCCGGAAAGAAACTCGAGCGCATCGTATTGTCCTCAACCAGTGCACTGCAGTACGAACTGCCCAACTGGGCGATGCCGATCTGATGTGAACTGAGGAATGCATCGATGCCGGCCACTGTCGGCAACTGCTGTTTGACCAGTCCATATGTGGCTCTCACAGTTGAGTTAGTTCGTGGCACGCCGGTGATCTTCGACATCGTGGCATCTATCTGTTCGAATACCCGATAACCGATATCCGACACGGGCGCGACATCAGGTGCTGCCACAGAACTCAGCACTGTCGTATCTGTATAGACACGGGAATGTGACCCAATCTTTTCGAATGTCAGAAAGAACAGATCTGCATTCGGTCCTTTTTCAAGACTGATAACAGTCCCTACACTGGACAGCAGCTGGCCCGTGACAGCATTGTAGTTGGCATTTGAGACCGTAACATCAAGCGGGATATAGGCCTGTCCAACCGGGGCTTCAGTTCCATTGATACCAATACGCATACCCTTGATCTGAATGCTGCCCGGTTGAGCATCAGGCGCCAGACTAATGAAGGTAGGCTTGTTGAACAGATACGAATAGCTGTCGTACTGTGACACTTCGAACATGATGTAGCTTTGCGTCACATTGGTCAAAGTGCTGACATTAAACAGCATAAAGTAACGCTCGCCCACTCCTGCGGCAAAGTTCTGCTGAACCTGCTCCAGAGTCAATGCGCGATCGTGTATGGCCACAAACTTGAGCAACCCGGTCCATTGACGGGTACCGGATGTCTCATTTCCCAGTACCAGTGCGAAAGTGTCATCCCAATTGCTCAACGAGCCACCACACAGAGAATCCGCATCACCCGTAAATACTCCATTTACGTAGAGCTTGCGACCGCCGGCCGGATCATAGGTCATCACTACATGCTGCAAAGAAGCCTGGGCATCACGGTCTGCGGCATTCGTGATAAGCACCCGCTCACCATTGCCATCACTGTTACTGCTACGTGCATAAGCTTCATACTGGTAGCCATGCTGCCCTAACGTCATATTTCTGGAAGCATTGCCGCCAGAATAACTGACGATATTGGCATTTTCCTGAGCCACATTGGCAGGTGCAACCCAGGCTTCAATGGTGTATTCACCTGAAACCTTGATGCGATCTGACAACTTCTTGCTGGAAGAAGTTGTAGCTTGCGCCTTACCACCTGTGGCGACACTTAACCCCCAGCCGCCTGACCACGCAATTGCACCGGTCAGAGTGAGATTGGCGGCAGGTTCAACACCACTGGTATCAAATGCTGTAGAGCCCGTTCCCTCCTTGAAGAAATAACGAGCAATCGTGTGTGCTTCATAGCGATTGCCGCCCGATGCCACTGTGCCGTCATACATGGTCAGGGCTTTTGACAACACCAGCGTTGGATCAATCTGTGTAACCGGTATGGTACCCACAAAGGCATTGATGGCACTTAACATGGTTGCGGCATTAGCAGCGCAATCGCTCCAGCAGTTATGCGACTCGTCGCGCAGCCTGACCACCAGACGTGACAGAGAAGGTGAGTCCAGATTTATTTTGGAATGAACCTCCGCATAAGCTTCATTCACATCATTACTGGCGAAATAGGGTTTCTGCGGCGTGGCTGCGTTCGCAGCATGACAGCCCGAGCAATACTGTGTCAGCAATGGATACACCGTGGTGGAGAACCCGGTTGCAGCTGCCGGAAATGTCCTGGTTGAACCCACATTCTTATCCACCGGTGCCACCAGCTGTATCTGAGTGCCACTGCCTGTGTTACCCGAGGCGCTGGCCCAGTTACGAATCCAGGTTGTCAGGATGTCTGCACACACTGAAGTACTGCTGGTCCAGCAGTGATGCCCACCCGCCACCTTTGCCACAACACGGGACTGATCAGGTTGCGCCAGATTTACTACCTGCAATGCAGCCTGATAGGCAAGATTCACATCATCACTGCGTGCGAACGCTGGTGACTGGCCGGTAATCTGGTTGTGACACCCACCGCAACGCTGTGATGAGACCACATTAACCCAGAACTCATTCTTGAATGCCTGTACATCAGCAGAGCCGGGGGCAGGTCCGGCATAATTGAGCGACAGCGCAGCAGCAGCTGTATCCACATTCTTTTCAGTATTAGCACCGCCACTGCATGCTGACAGAACGACAAGCAGTGCACCTCCAGCTATCAGCCTGAACAAGCCGCCAGTTACAGCTCTGTATGCAGTTCGCATGCGGCCATCCTCAATTAAGCTCGTTAAGATCATATTCAATGTTCCGTCAGGTAGATTGAGCGGTAACTCAATTCCCCATGCAGTAAACCGCTGCCTCAGCAAACACTTCACGCATGCTGTAGTTGCTGGTTTTGAATGACGATGTTATTTCCGTGACCTTGTTGCGATCTGCAGAATTTCCCGGTTCGCGCAAACACACTGCCTTGAAGGCCTTCTCAACCTGGCACTGTGCATAGGCGTTGCTGTCGCCAAGCTCCTGCCCCATTGACTTGGCACCTGCCCCGGATCCAGACAGGGAGGCACTGAATCCCAATGCCTTGTTGGGACCTTCACGCCAGCGATTCTCCCAATTGTCATTCGGTGTGACGAAACCGGGCTTGAAGTTATCAATATTGATGCCGTATTTCTGCTGCACCGCTTCACCGGTATAAACCAGTCGCCCCGCCGTCTTGTCAAAGTCATAAAATGCAAAGGCCTGTGCCAGTGGATCCATACCGCTGTGACAACCTATGCAACCGTTGAGGAACACTCGACTGTCGCCACCCGGACTACGGCTGACATCCTGACGTATCCGGTCAGGTGGACGAGTAGTGTCATGCACCTGCTCCATGTCATGACACAGATGATTCAGCATTGTGAAGCGGAACATGGCGCGATTGGTACCATCAATAAAAAATGCCTCTGCTGCAGCGCGTGAGGTAATTACTCCGGCAGTAGCGGCGGCGGGAATGCCGGTCAGGGAAGATTGTGTTCTTGAGACCAGCACTGTTCGCAGGTCAGCATCGGTGTCTTCCAGAAACTGATAGTGATTGTTATTAGTGGCGGCAAATGCAGGTACGCCAGCAGTATTACCGATATAGACCAGATCGGCTGACAGCAGGGTGTTGAATGGCACATTGTCACGCACCATTCCGATCACGGTTGCCGTGTAATCATTCAAAGGAGCAAACACCGTACGGTCACGGTTAGTCCATGGCGTAGCAAAGTTCTTCAATGTCACATTGTAAAAACCCTTCGATTCGGCATTGGCCGGATTGATGGCCAGCTGTGCGGCACCCAGTGCATTATTGGCCTGAACCATCGCGGTCATCTGCGTGAGCAAACTGTCAGATGGTGGTGTACCGGTCAGGCGATCATGAATACGTTTGGCCTGATCCCGGGGAGCCGCCTGTACCGTGGACTGCCATGCGCCCGCCAGCACAACTGACAACACTGCCATCAGTGTCGAATATATGACCCTGCTGACAACTTTATTGCAGCCTGAAGGGAAGGTAGCTATGACGGTTTGTACTGCCACTGTATTTATCACTCTGGTTACGGTCATCTTTGACATCCGCCTGACACAAACTATCACCTGATCGAATATCAATAACGGAACTGGTCACCTGTGGCTGAAGATTAAAGGCCACCCTGGAAACGATCCACCTGTCTCACTGTTGCCACGTCGTACACAGGAGACAACTGTGCTACACCGTGATGATCGGTAGGCTTGCACCTGAATGAATGCATCAGATACCCTGCCGCCAGAGGCGTTTTGTGATCCGTCTCACACTCTGTGAAATGACTATTAAAATGCCATCCGCCAACGGACAGGATAGAACCTTAATACCATGCTCGACTTCTGTGAGTTTGTTAACGGCTACAAACTCTGATCACGTTGATCATGCCCGGACCGGCCGACTTATGTAGAAAATCAGACGTGCTCGATTTATTAATCATTATCAAGATGGATTTCGCTGCGAGGATTTCGCAATGAGCATGTGCATGCGCGCCCGGTCCATATACCACTTCATTATTGAATCCATTGCCGCACTTTTACTGCGTGCAGCAGAATGCCGAGCTGGTTCCAGCTTGCCTGCCACAATGCCCGAAAGTCACTCATTGCGTATCCATGGTTTGACATGCATGTCACTTGTCTTCCTCCTGTCAGCCTGCGGCGGTGGAAGTCAGGACACAATACGTATTGGTTCAGGCCAGACAGGCAATACCGGAACGATCAGCGCTGGCGACTTCCCCATTTTTTACGTCAAGCGAATCACGCCGGATATAACGCATGCGGTAAGCAATAATCTGGACGATGTACGCCGCTTGCGCGTATTCAACACCAACGCAGACCTGTATATGCGTGACCGCGCCTCTCCCAGCGCTGCGGAGCACAACATCACCGCACGCATCCATCCAGCCAACGAATTGTGGGATGTCAAAGACGTGGATGTCTCAGCGGATGCCAGCAAGGTGATTTTCGCCATGCGGGGTCCATTGACTGACAATCAGGATGACAAAGATCCGCCAACCTGGAATATCTGGGAATACACCATCGCCACAGATACATTGCGACGGATTATCAGCTCCAACGTGATAGCTGAGGAAGGTCAGGATGTATCACCACACTACCTGCCTGATGGTCACATTCTCTTTTCCTCTACCCGGCAGTACCAGTCCAAGGCCGTATTGCTGGATGAAAACAAGGGACAATTTGAAGCACAGGATGAAAACCGCAATGAATCGGCTTTTGTGCTGCATGTGATGAATGCTGATGGCACCAACATCCAGCAAATCACTTTCAACCAGAGCCATGATCTCGATCCGACTGTATTATCAGATGGCCGCATCGTATTCAGCCGCTGGGACCATGCACCGGGTCGAAATGGCGTTCATCTGTATACCACCAACCCCGATGGCACCAACACACAACTGCTATATGGTTCAGCCAGTCACACTACATTCACTGATACGAGCAGCACTGGCGCCACCACCTTTCCGTCTGTGCAGTTCACCAGGCCGAGAGAAATGCCCGATGGCCAGATACTTTCACTGATCAGACCTTTCAATGGCACAGAGTACGGTGGCGACCTGTACATCATCGATACTCAGAAATATGTGGAAAACAACCAACCCACACTGACCAGCGCAGGCTGGATCGGGCCCGCACAAAGCAAGTCCACTCCGATTAATGTTCGATTGATCAACGCACCCTCCCCGGGGGGACGGTTCGTGTCGGCAGTACCATTGTGGGATGGTACAAATCGTCTGCTGGTGTCCTGGTCGCAGTGCCGCCTGATTGATCCGGTAAGTAAGGCACCTGTGCTATGTACCGACAGCACTCTGTCTAATCCTGCCTATCTTGCCGCAGCTCCTACTTACAGCGTGTGGATGCTTAACCCCGGCGATGGTACACAGCAACCAGTAGTCACCCCCACTTCCGGCGTGATGGTATCTGACCTGGCTGTTGCACAACCACGCACGGCACCCAGCTTCAGACCATACAGCCTTGCAAACAATACGAGCGTAGACCAGACGCTGAAGGGTGAAGGAGTGGGCATACTGGATATACGCAGCGTGTATGACTTTGATGGAGTGGCCAATGCGACGGGAGCAGGCTGCACCATTGAAACGAATTCCGATCCTGCCAACCCGACTTGCTATGACAACCGGCCTGCCCGCTTCCTGCGCATTGAAAAAGCCGTGTCATTGCCTGACAGGGATGTACGGAATATAGATAACAATGCTTTCGGTGCCACCAGTTTCATGCGTGAAATACTTGGTTACATTCCGGTTGAACCGGATGGTTCAGTGCGCTTTAAAGTTCCCGCCAATGTCGCCTTCCAGATTTCTGTCGTCGATACCAACGGCAGACACGTTAACAGTTTTCCGTCTCACAATGCCTGGTTAACCCTGCGACCGGGAGAGACTGTGCAATGCAATGGCTGTCACACCAGGAGTACCAACATACCCGCCGGACAAAGCGGCATCTCGCATGGACGCAGCGGCCTGTTCGCGTCTGTGTATGGTGGTGCCAGCAGTGCAGGCATCGCCTTCAACAATGCCAACCCGGGTTTTATTTCCGGCAATGCCGGTGACACGATGGCCCAGGCGCGCGCCCGATGGAGCTGCAGCTTCGAACAATGTGCCTCAATGACACCGGGTGTAAATCTGGCCTTTGCTGATGTCTGGCCGGCGGGCACCTCGGATTCCAGGGTTAACCCCACAACATCGCGCAGCGGCGATTTCAGTATTCGTTACGCAGGCACAGGCGGTCTGACTACCAAGGTTCCCACCAGCAGTGCCTGCCTGACGGTCTGGTCCAATATCTGTCGCATTACCATCAACTATCTGGAACATATCCAGCCCATCTGGGAACGTCCGCTGGGTTTTGATGCCAACGGTGATAATGTGATCGATGCAAAAGATAATTGTCTGGCCTGCCATAGCCGAACCGATGCAACTAATGCTACACGCGTACCTGCAGGACAACTGGATCTGACTAGCGATGCATCAAACAACAACGGTTTACGGGTGATGTCTTACCAGGAACTGCTGTTCGGTTACAACGCACAGGAACTGGTGGGCAATGTGCTGCAGGATCACTGCCTGCAATTTGTCACTGATCCCGTTACCATGGTGCAGACCTGCACCCTTTTCGAAACTGTGAGTCCTTCATTGATAGCCCGAAATGCTGCCGCCTCGCGCTTTTTCAACAAGTTCACCAGCTCGGGCTCACACGCCACGGCAGGTACCCCATGGTTGACTGCCGGTGAACTGAAACTGATTTCAGAATGGGTAGATATCGGTGCCCAGTACTACAATGATCCGTTCAAGGCACCGGTGAATTAATGCGGTGCCTGCTCTTCCTGTTGCTGTCATGCATCGCGACATCAGTATTCGCTGCAACAAACACACTCGAAGTGGTGGTGGCCGACCCCTTTATTGAGCTGCACACCGGCCCCGGCAAAGGTTATCCGGTATTCTTTGTGGTTAGCCGCGACGACAGGATTGAAGTACTGAAGGAACGCACAGGCTGGTATCTGGTTCGGGAACACCAGGGTCGTGAAGGCTGGGTGACCGAACAGCAGTTGCTGCATACACTGGACCCGGATGGCAATGTGATCAAACTGGACGCTCCGACACTTGAAAGCCTGAGCCGAAGCCGGTTCCAGGGCAGCCTGATGCTGGGCGATTTCGACGGTGCCAGTCTGATCTCCCTGAGTGGCAGCTATGGATTAACCGACCACATGTCAGTACAGCTGACGCTGAATCATGCCCTGGGCAATATCTCGAATATGGAAATGGCAACTCTTGATATCACCCATACTCTGTTTCCGGAGTGGCGTGTCAGCCCATATCTTTCCATCGGTACGGGATTGATCCGGACGCGACCGCATACCACTCAGGTTCAGGAAGTGGACACCACTGACCAGATGAGTTTTTTTGGCGCAGGTGTTCGGCTGTATATCAGCCGCCGGTTCATCGCCCGTGCCGAGTATCACAACAACTACACCTATACCAGTCGCAATGAAAACGAGGAATCTACAGAATGGAAAACCGGCTTCGCCTTTTTCTTCTGATCCCGCTGCTTGTCCTGCTGAGCAGCGGTTGTGCCTTGCTGCATCGCAACGAGGTACCTGACAGCGAACCCAACAATGCACCCGTTGTCAGTAATGCCAGCAGCCCGACCAGCGCAGAAATTACCGAACCGGTGATTGAACCCAAAGTTGAACGGCGTACGATCAAAACACCCCGTATCGACTCTGAAAACTTCGAGCTCGGTGCCTACGGTGGCGTAATCAGTATCGAAGACTTCGGTAGTCACCCAGTTGTGGGTGCACGCCTTGCTTACCATGTCACCGAATCTTTCTTCGTTGAAGGGTCGTATGGACAAAGCAAGGCCGGCATTTCAAGTGCCGAATCCCTGTTCAATATCCAGGTCATCACCGAACCGCAGCGCAAGTACAACTACTACGCACTCTCCGCAGGCTGGAATGCACTTCCCGGCGAAGTATTCGTCGGTGAAAACCGCGCTTACAACACAGCGCTGTATTTCCTGATTGGCGCAGGATCCACTCACTTCGCTGGCGATGACCGGTTCACCCTTAACGGCGGATTCGGCTGCCGCCTTCTGTTAACTGACTGGCTGGCCACGCATATTGATATACGGGATTATCTTTATGACACCGATCTGCTTGGCAAGAAAAAGGTCGTCAATAATCTTGAAGCGAGTCTTGGTCTGTCGTTCTTCTTTTAGAGAACATGGCACCACTAATTCTGCTGGAGGCATATCGAATGAAGGCAACCTCTAATTCCGCATTCATCAAGGCCGCAACCTGCCTGAGTCTGCTGCTGTTCACTCTCATTTCGCCCGCTCATGGCACCGGCACAAGCAGCGCCGCCCCCGCATTCAGTCTGCCCGGAAAGTCCGGCGAAGCAATTGAACTGGCAAAACTGAAAGGCCAGGTTGTCATGCTGAACTTCTGGGCATCATGGTGTGGCCCATGTCGTACTGAAATGCCACTCATGGATCAGATCTACAAGAAATACAGCAGCCTTGGCTTCACCATGCTGGGTGTAAACGTAGACACAGATTCCACTGATGCGCAGAAATTTCTGTCACAGGTGCCTGTCAGTTTCCCTATCGCATTTGACCGCACGAACAATGTAAGCAAACTTTACGAAGTCAGTGCCATGCCAAGCACTGTATTCATTGACCGAAAAGGTAATGTGCGGGCGCTGCATCGTGGCTACAAACCCGGTGATGAAGCCGAATATCTTGCGCAGATACGCGCACTGCTCAAGGAGTGATCTATGATGCTGAATAGATCCGTCACGATTCGCATGGCCTGCCTGATATGCATCAGCATGATCCTGAATGCATGCAGCTCACTGCAACCATGGGTCAAGCCGTATGAACGTGCGGCGATGGCGGATGAAATCATGTCAGCTGATCGCAACCCCGCCATCAGTGCGTATACAGATCATATCCGTGAGGTAAGAGAAGGCGCACACGGTGCAACAGGCGGCGCAGGCGGCGGTTGTGGTTGTCTCTAATGTGTAATCAGAGTTTCATCAACTGGATTCGCCTGCCATTCATACTGAAGCTGGTGGCGCGTAGTGCGTTGCTGTTGTTATCAGCCACTTACAGTCTTTCGACCGAGGCAGGTGTACTGCCCGAAGACCGTGCCGACCTGCTCTATCATGTATATGACGGTGGCGGCGTCGAAGTAAAAGGTCCCTCGCTTTTTGTACGCAAGAAGTTCAGTGAAAACATCGCTGCCAATGCCACCTACGATGTCGACATGGTCTCCAGTGCTTCAATTGATGTCATGACATCAGCCAGCCCCTACAAGGAAGAGCGCAAGGAATGGAGCGGTGGCGGATCCTATCTTCGCGGCAAAACCACCTACAATGCCAGCTATCTCAAAAGCTCTGAACCGGATTACCTCTCCAATAACCTGAACTTCAGCATTAACGAAGACATGTTTGGTGATCTGACAACAGTTACGCTGGGCTATAGCAGCGGCAAGGACGAGATCAGTAAAAGAATCTCCAAAGGCATCTATGAGCCTGCAGCGGGTATTGGCAAGGAATCCGAAAGCAATGCCAAACGGCGCAGTTATCGACTGGGCTTCTCGCAGATTCTGACCAGGAGCATGCTGGTCGGCATCAACTACGAATCCAGCGCGCTTGAAGGCTACTTGCAAAACCCGTATCGCAGCGTGCGGTATGGCCCTGCCAATGCCACGCCCGCCACTCAGAGTGAACGCTTTCCTCGCACCCGCACATCGAATGCCGTGGCAATTGATGCCCGGTACTACCTGCCATATCGAGCCTCAGCCAAGCTCGGTTATCGCCATTACACAGACAGCTGGGGCATTGTGTCGAACAATGGCGATCTTGAGTATGTACACCCGATAGGCAACAACTGGACATTTGAGGGTACTGCACGCTACTACACACAGAAGCATGCTGACTTCTACTCGGATCTGTTCCCGTTCATTGATGCGCAGAACTTTCTGGCTCGCGACAAACTGCTTTCCACATTCAATGACTGGTCAGTGCGACTCGGTGCCAGCTGGAACTGGCACCATACCCCCAAGGTGAGCAGCGTCATCAGCGCCTATATTGATCACTACCAGTACAACTTCCATGACTTCAGGGACGCCACAGTCAAAGCCTCTCCGGGTAGCCAGCCGCTTTACAGCTATGGAGCGAATGTCTACATGGCCCAATATTCCATTCGCTATTGATCAAGCGATCCGTATTCAAACCATTTTCAGTTGCTGCGTCCCTGACCAGTTTGCTCCCGGGCTCAATTCAACAGGCACGCCGATAGCTGCGGATTCCACGCAGATCATGTGGCGGAAACCATCCGGTTCCATATCCGCCAGTGCCGCGGATTTTTCCGCACCTGGATTCCATATGACCGTATCAGCAAACCCGACTGCCTTGCACTCAACAGTACGCTGCCCCGGTTCAATTACCCTCAGCGGATTAACAGTGGAAAAATAAATTCGATCCAGCTCATCTGCTATATACAACAGAGGCGCGGATTCGATTGCTTCCGTTCCTCCCGCTGCGCTATCGCTGTAGCGCAACCCTTGCAGGCCTGTAATGCTCACCCGGGAGATGTCATGGACCCGAAGGTAGGTGTGCAACGCAGCGGTAAACGAAAACGTCTGCCTGCCCGTGTTATGGATGGATAACCTCATGTTCAATTCATCTGTGCCAAGAGTTACCGCGTACTCAGCAACAAAATGATTCGACCATTCTGAATCTGTGATGTCACTATCCTGCAATCTGAACAATGTAGCACTGGATGATTCACCGGGCTCTTTGACCCGCTTCCAGCTATTGGTACGGGCAAACCCGTGTTTGGTTAATGGACCCAGCCCGGCAAATTGCGGAAAAATCAGCGGCACCCCGCCGCGGATCGCAATACCTGACTGCAATTTTGTACGCTGACTTAGAAACAGGCGTTCGATGCCATCTGCTGTACACCAACTGGTCAGATGGGCACCATAGGGATACAGCTTTGCCGTGTCGCCACCAGATGTTTTTAATATGACCGGGTCAAATTCTTCATTCAGCATGCGAGTTCAATCTCGCGGCATTGCGGGCTTTCAATAACAAGGCACTTCCCGCCACAAACAGCACAACCAGAGACAGGATCGAGTAACGGCTACCGATTAACAGGGCTGATATACCCATCAAGGCCGGGCCCAGCACCGAAGCGAACTTGCCCACCATGTTATAAAACCCGAAAAACTCACCTGCGCGATCCAAGGGCACAAGTGCACCGAACCAGGACCGGCTAAGACTCTGCACCGCACCCTGCACCATGCCGATTGCGATGGCCATGTAGTAAAAGTCACGCACATCATCCATGGATACAGCATAGATGGTCACACCAACGTATACCGTGAGTCCGATGAATATTCCGCCCAGTGTGCCGTAACGATTGCCAAGCCAGCCAAACAATATGGCAGCGGGAAAACCAACGAACTGTACGATCAACAATGCCTGGATCAGGCTGGCCGTCGGAAAGCCCAGTGCCAGCCCATAGTCGATGGCCATCTTGATGACCGTATTCACTCCATCAATATATAGCCAGTACGCCAGCAGGAAGATCAACAACGCACGATAGCGACGGATTTCATGGAATGTTCTGACCAGCTCCCTGAAGGCGGCTGTCAGCGACCGGTCAAATGAAAGTGATGGAGCAGATTTTTTTTCTTTCACGCCGAACAAAAGCGGAATAGAAAACACACTCCACCAGATGGCAACTGTCAGGAATGACACACGTACTGCGGCGGCTGCATCAGCCAGACCAAAGCGTGATGGTTGCAATGTCATCCACACATTCAGTGCGAACAGCACTCCACCACCCAGATAGCCCATGCCGTATCCGAACCCGGACACCAGATCAAATTTTTCAGGTGGGGATACATCCAGCAGCAGAGAATCATAAAAGATCAGGCCGCCCCAGAAACCCATCGAAGCTGCCACATACATCGCGGCCGCCCAATGCCATGCGCCCATTTGTACCCAATACAACCCGGCACTGGCGATCACTCCCAACACAGTAAAAGCCAGCAGAAATCGCAGACGTGATTTCCCTTGATCCGCCATTGCGCCTAGCAGTGGAGCCAGCAGCGCCAATATGAAACTGGCAAGACTGTTAGCCAATCCCAGCCTGAAGGTACTGAGACTGGCATCACCAGCACTCCAGTACTGCTTGAAAAAAATCGGGAAAAACCCTGCCATGATGGTCGTTGCGAAGGCAGAGTTGGCACAGTCATAGAGAGCCCAGTAGATGACGGGCCTCTGTCGCAGAGTGGTAAAGACGCCGCCAGCACCGGAACTCATGGCAATCTTTGTTATCCCATTAGCCAATAGAAGCAGGCTTGCAGCCTGATCTCAACGTTTCAATCACACCCGGACTGACTACATGCCAGCCAGATGTTCGCGTGTTTCTCTGAAACTCAGCTCAGGCCAGCGCTCCAGCGTCAGACCCAGATTCACCCGGGTTGGCGCCAGATAGACCAATGCGCCCGAATGATCCATGGACAGATTGTCATACGCCTTGTTACGGAATTCATCCAGCTTCTTGTCATCACCATAGACCCAGCGTGCTGTATGAACATTGATGTTATCAAAGCTGCATTGCACGCCATATTCATCCTGCAAACGGAACGCAACCACTTCAAATTGCAGCTGCCCCACCGCACCCAGAATCAAATCATTATTGCGCAGGGGGCGAAACAATTGAGTAGCCCCCTCCTCACATAACTGATCAAGCCCTTTTTGCAGGGCCTTCATTCGCAGTGGATCACGCAGTACCACGCGCCGGAACAACTCTGGTGCGAAGTTGGGAATACCCGTGAACATCAGCGATTCGCCTTCCGTGAATGTGTCGCCGATATTGATTGTGCCGTGATTATGCAGACCGAGAATATCCCCGGCGAAAGCCTCTTCAGTATGCTGACGATCAGCCGCAAGGAAGGTCAGCGCGTCATTGACACGCATTTCTTTTTTCAGCCGCACATGAAAGAAGCGCATACCCTTGGTGTATTTCCCGGAGCAGATGCGCATGAAGGCAATACGATCACGATGTCCCGGATCCATGTTTGCCTGAATCTTGAATACGAACCCGCTCAGCTTTTCTTCACTGGCAACAACTTCACGCCCGTTAGTCGGGCGAGGCATGGGAGCCGGGGCGAATTCCACAAATGTATTCAGCAACTCCGTAATACCAAAGTTGTTGATGGCAGAGCCGAAGAATACAGGCGATTGCCTGCCTGCCAGGTACTCATCCAGATCGAATGATGGTGCAGCACCCCGCACCAGCTCCACTTCATCCCGGAATGCCTGCGCCCGCCCACCCAGAAACTCGGAAGCTGCGTCGCTATCCAGATGATCAATCACATCCGTGGTGCCAGCGCGACCTTTGTCCGCTGCCTGATACACATAAATCCGGTCTTCCAGCAGGTGATATACGCCTTGCAGTTCCCGGCCCATGCCGATCGGCCAGGTAACCGGTGAACACTTTATTTTCAGCACGGTTTCAATTTCATCCAGCAGTTCGATGGGCTCGCGGCCCTCACGATCCAGCTTGTTGATGAAGGTCATAATGGGAGTGTCACGCAACCGGCAGACTTCCATCAATTTGATGGTGCGGTCTTCCACACCCTTGGCACAGTCAATCACCATCAACGCGGAATCCACTGCTGTCAGTGTGCGGTAGGTATCTTCAGAGAAATCTTCGTGCCCGGGCGTATCAAGCAGATTGACCATCCGGCCGCGATAGGGAAACTGCATCACCGAAGAGGTAACGGAGATACCACGCTGCTGCTCCAGCGCCATCCAGTCGGAAGTAGCATGTCGCGCCGCCTTGCGGCCTTTTACAGTTCCAGCCAGCTGAATCGCACCGCCAAACAGCAGCAGCTTTTCAGTGAGCGTGGTTTTTCCTGCGTCAGGGTGCGAGATGATGGCGAAAGTGCGACGACGGCTGATTTCTTCTTGTAGAACAGACATGGGCAGGAACTGGCTTAAGTAGGTGCGGGATTGTAGCGAATCACGAAGCAGCAGGCTTGCAAATCGGCACTGTCAGAGCAGAGAGTCAGTAACCGCACAGAAGTGAAATCACCCCGCTGCACACACTAACTTCTGCTGAACAGGGTCAGGCGTTCTCATCTATCTGCTTGTGGACATCGTGCGTCAATTCAAGCTTGTAAACCCAGGCATCTTCCCGGACGGGACTGCCCTGATAGTAGCCTTTACGGATGCCCACTCTTTCAAAACCCATGGACTCGTACAGATAAATCGCCACCGGGTTGGAGGGACGCACTTCCAGATACGCATAACGCATACCGATACTGCGCGCATGGTCCATAAGGTACTGCAACAAGCGCCGGCCTACTCCGTGTTCGCGTATTTCCTGATGAATACAGATATTGAGCAGGTGTGCTTCGTCAGCTGCAAATGACATGATGCCATAGCCCTGCACCAAGCCACGCAACTCGACAACGCGGCAGTAATACCCTACACGTACACAATCACGAAAGATGCCTTCACTCCACGGATAGGGATAGGCACTGCGTTCGATTTCAATGATGTCGTGAACATCCGCCAGCGTCATCGGCCGGACTTTCGCCAGTCCTGCCACCGGTTCATTCAAGCGGGCGCTCACGCAGACCTCGGCCGGGTCTGTGCGTAAGCAGCGAGTGCGAATTGCAGATCTTGCCAGACCTTGCGCTTTTCACCCGGACTGCGCAGCAGATAAGCAGGATGGTAAGTCACCACCACCGGCCGCTGCTTCTCGCCAAGATGATGCAACTGTCCACGCAGTTTGCCGATCGGTGTTTCAGTGTTTAGCAGGTTCTGTGCAGCAATACGCCCCAGACATAGAATCATGCGCGGATTAACCAGCTCGATCTGTCTGGCCAGATACGGCGCACAACAAGCGGCTTCATCCGGTTTAGGATCGCGATTCCCCGGCGGGCGGCACTTGAGTACATTGGCAATGTAAACCTGTTCACGGGGAAACCCCATTGCCTGCAATATCGAATTGAGCAATTGCCCAGCACGACCCACAAAAGGTTCGCCCTGCGTATCTTCATCTGCACCCGGCGCTTCACCGATGATCATCCACTCAGCACGCAGATTGCCTGTGCCGAATACTGTCTGCTTGCGGCTGCTATGCAGGTCGCAACGAGTGCAGTGACGCACCATTTCCGCAAGCTGATCCCAGCTGGTTGTCGCCAGCGGGTCAGGCTGATCCTGAATCGGAAGCACTGGCGATCCGGAATCTGCAACAGCTGCACCGAAGCCTGGTTCCGGTCTGTCTCTGCGCATCCAGACATCAATGTCCATTGCTTTCAGATAATTCAGGCGCCGAGTATTCATAGAGCTGTGTTCAGTTAAACCGGATCAGACTGAAGCACGGTTGCGACGCAGCTTGCGCCATACCCACCACAGCGGCGCAGACAATGCGTAAGTACCGAAAGTGGCCAGCAAGGTCTCAGGCGGGCCCATTGATATGAAGATATAAACCATGGGCACAATCACCAGATAAGCAACAGGCACCTTGCCGCGCATATTGAGATCCTTGCCACTCCAGAAAGCGAAGCGGCTGACCATCAATGCGCCGATGGAAGCCGTCACCACAAAGCCCAATATCAGAGCCGTCAACCGGTCTACACCATATTCGCTGGCCACCCAGATGAAGCCGGCCACGCAGGCCGCAGCGGAAGGACTGGGCAAGCCCTCGAAGTAACGCTTATCGCCGCTGGCCGATTTGACGTTGAATCTTGCAAGACGCAGGGCCGCACAAACGGCGTAGAAGAAAGCAGCCAGCCAGCCGAAACGGCCCCACAATTTGCCGTATTCAGCAATCCGTTCCACACCCCATTGATACACGACGATGGAAGGTGCCAGACCGAAGGCCACCATGTCAGAGAGGCTGTCGTATTCCTTGCCGAAGTCACTCTGGGTGTTGGTCCAGCGAGCTACCCGGCCGTCCAGTCCATCGAACAGCATTGCGACAAACACAGCCATACCGGCGCGGGAGAAGTTGCCATCAATGGCAGCCACAATGGCGTAGAAGCCGGAAAACAATGTCCCCGTGGTCAGCAGGTTGGGCAGCAGATAGACGCCTCTGCCGGGCCTGGCTTCGTCTTCAGTTTCACGGGTCTCAGGTTCCAGATTCATGTATGGCCTTGTAACTTGTGGTCACCTGGTACTTCAGGCCCGTGAATAATATCAGGACTGCCAGTCCATCCATCTAACAGTCAGGCTAGAATCCTGCCAAAATCACCCTGCGAGATGCACTTCACAGCACAATCATAAGGTTTGAGGCAGTTTTACCCCAAACCAGCAGCCGTTATCCATGAACCGTTGTCTGCCAACACTCTTTGCCGCTTTCTGCCTCATCACCGGTCTGGCGCTGGCACCCGTGGCTGCGCAGGCCAATCAACAGAAAGACCCCGCACTGGGCCCGCTGCTGGAAAAAGCATTATCTGATGGTAAGTGCTTTGATGATAAATTTGATCGGGCGGTCTGGTTTGCCGCCATGGAACCGCGTCTGCGGCGGATCATTTCAAACGACACTGAACGCACTCTGATACTTGAACAGGTTCAATGTGAAGCCAAACGCCTGCAATTACCACCCGGCCTGGTGATGGCAGTGATTGATGTGGAAAGCCGCTTCAATCGCTGGGCCACTTCTTCAGCAGGCGCGGTAGGTCTGATGCAGGTGATGCCATTCTGGCCGAGCAAGCTGGGCATGCAGAATCATCAGCTGGTAGAAATTCCTCACAACATTCGCATGGGCTGTACCATTCTGAAGTACTACCTTGAAAATGAGCACGGCGATTACGCCCGTGCACTGGCCCGCTATAACGGCAGCCTCGGGCGACGCAATTATTCAGATCTGGTACTGGTGCGACTGGCCAACAACTGGCAGTTCAAGTAGCGCCATCAGCGGGCTGAGCTTCACTCAGCAGCAACCTGCATTACCTTTGTCCCAATGTACGAGGCTGGGCTCTTCCATTGCCCCCAATGTCGTACTTGCTGTTTTCTGATAGTGCGTGCTACAAAGATCTAACCAACTGAAAATCAAAGGAGACACTGGAATGGCTGCTGACGCATACAGTACTAAGTCCCTTTGTAAAGGGACATGTAGTCCCATATCACCGTCGTCTATTTCTAGTTGGGCCTTAATATGGAGATGTGATGGCTGATCCCGCGACTGTCTTCGCCAGCAACTTTGACGCCAGTTTCCGATCACTGACGCATGGACTTTCCCATAACGAAATCCCACTGTTCCAGGCGATGCATTCTGCCTTAGTAGGACTTAGCGGAAATTTCCAAATTGAGGAATACCACGGCACCTCACATCAGGTTACGTTTACTGGCAATGGCACCTATGCGCGAACGCACGCTCGTTGTGAGTTAAGTGATTTATTGATAGTCACTTACTCGTCAATTTCTCACCATGCACGGCTAACTTATCTACAAGCAAAATCAGAAAGGGCAACACTACACTCCGTTTGCGGAAGGACCTTTTCTGCAAATCTCGAACAGTGGTTCCTGCTCTCAACGCGGCCGCTTATTGTGGGTGCTGGATCGTTTAATCCGCCCTCAGATTTATTATCAAATGCTCTGTTGCCGTCAGTAGGCTCTTTCGCTTTTTTCTATAAAGATGGGGCTGGTGATTTTCAGACGTACTATGCCGCAGCAAATCATATGTCACCGCCAGCAACTTATTCCCAACGATATGGGAAGCTACAGGCAGTTGGCCCGTGCATGGTTGTCAATACAGCAGGTCATGCAGAATGCTTGGCTGCATGCGGGAACACATCCTTTGCAAAAAGCCTATACCGCTTGGAAATTGGGACGCCAGTACATAGCGCAATACCCCAGAGCTTATCTACGAGAAACTGGCTTGCAGCTAACCTTAGGTCTCAAATTGAGAGTGCCAGAGAAGCAGATAGATCATCAGACCTTGCGCGAGAATTGTTAGATCTACTGGAACCAGAAGAAAGGCAAACTAGCTCCAGTTCCTTCGGTGCGAAAAACTTAATCATCATCAAGTCTGGTGCAGAGCCCAACCCATCATTCAACCCGGACGCACTGAAGCGCGCCGGTTAATTCAGACGTTGGGTGGTCATATGTACACGACGTGTTTGAAAGGATTGAAGCACGAGTCCGTAGTTATTATTTGGTTAACCAAACGATCGCTATCGGCTTCAGTAGATACCAAAACCATTGATTGATTCAGCCACCGACTCTACAACCTGTTTTTCCACGTCCATGACTTCTGCGCCCATCGGGCCCTGCCATAACCACTGTTCAAGATTGGCGATGGATATGAGGTCACCACAGGCCAGCACTTCAACTCTGCCGTCAGGCAGATTTTTCGCATGGCCTGTCAGATTCAGTTTGTGTGCCTGCTCACGGGTACTGGCGCGGTAAAACACACCCTGAACACGACCGGAAATCAGGAATCGATATATCACTTTTTTTGACGATTCATTCATCTGCAACCCTTATCCCCGACTGTGCAGGCAGCGCTCTGCTGATATTACTGCGCGTGGTCGCTATGACAGAATAATCACAATCTTCCACTCAGATTTGACCGTAACAAGGCACTGACGTTGCGTCAACCCGCGCAACGCTATGCTGCAAGCTCGGCTGTGCATACAATCGCTGTATTAATTTCCAACAGGCGTCAGTCATGGCCGATATTCTGGTTCTGTATTACTCGCGAAATGGCGCTACGGCCGAGCTGGCTCGTCAGGTGTGCAGAGGCGTAGAAAAAGTAGCCGGCATGCAGGCGCGCCTGCGCACCGTACCTGCGGTCAGCACTGTCATCAGCACGCCTGAGCCGGCAGTGCCTGCCTCAGGCCCACCCTACGCGACTGCGGACGACTTGCGTGAATGTGCGGGTTTGATCATGGGCAGCCCCACCCGTTTTGGCAACATGGCCGCACCCATGAAATATTTCATTGATGGCACCAGCGCCCTGTGGGCCAGTGGCGCACTGGCAAACAAGCCGGCCGCTGTGTTTACCTCCACCCAAACCATGCATGGCGGACAGGAAAGCACCTTACTGAGCATGATGCTGCCGTTGCTGCATCATGGCATGTACCTGGTTGGCCTGCCGTTTACTGAACCTGCACTGACCAGTACCCGAACGGGTGGATCACCCTATGGTGCCAGTCACGTCGCCAGTGCGGGCCAGGCGGCATTGAGCGATGAAGAGAAAACATTGGCTCAGTTGCTTGGTGAACGGGTCGCAAAGCTGGCGACATGCCTGACCGAAGTGAAATCATGAGCCGCATGACACCGCAACAGCAGCGCGTACATATCTGGGTACTCGTCGGCTGGGTAACCTTATTTGTGCTGGTCGTATGGCGACAACTTCAGCAAGGCATGTCATCAGGACAGCTTGGCTGGGCGCTACTATTCAGTCTGCCGCTGCTGGCTCCTTTGCCGGGACTGTTCAAGGGAAAACGCTACACGCATTCATGGGCGACATTGTGTGTACTGCCCTATTTCATCATCGGCATCAGCGAATCGTTCGCCAATCCAGCTATTCGCAACTGGGCACTGTCTCTACTGGGCTGCTCGTTATTGTGGTTCTTCGCGTTGCTGAGTTATCTGCGGGTAACACCGAACAACCTGGTGACAGGAAATCAGACAACTCAGGGTTGATGCACGCAGCAACTACGCGGGTGCATCAACCAGTAAAAAATCCTGATTTACTTACGCGCCTGCTCTGCACGGGCCATTGCGATAACGCGGTCGGTGCGTTGCAGCAGCTCTTCATATCCCTTGGTGCCCTCACCATTCACGATGTACTTGCCATTCACCACCATCGTAGGCGTACCTTGAATCATGTGGGTTTTCATTTTCTGTTCAGCGGCCAGCTGACTCGACTTCACCCCGAAGGAGTTATATGCAGCCGTAAACTCTGCTGCATTCACACCATGCTGTGATACGAACTTGGTGACGCTGGCTTCATCGTACATCAAGGTTTTCTGAGTATGGATCGCACTGTAAAGCAGTGACTCCATCTGCTCCAGCTTGTTCATGGATTGCAAGGCATAGAATGCCTGAGCAACCGGTTGCCATGCTGCCCGTCCCAGCGACACCGGCACACGCTCAAACAGCACATCCTTGGGAAGCTTGGCAGCCCAGCTGCTCACCAGCGGATAGAACACATAGCAATGCGAACATTGATATGAGAAAAACTCGGTTACCACGATTTTTTTCGGATCGATTGTAGGCTGAGCAGGTGTGAGCAACTTGTAATCCGCACCCTCTACCGCTACCGAAGCCGCTGGTGTTGCGGCCATAACCGACATACCAGAGCCCATGATCAACACCAGCATCAGGCGCTTTAAGTATCCAAGCATTTCAACCCCCGGAGATTCCTGAACATTAAGAAAAAATTCGAAACCGAATTCAACCCAAGGCAGCAGAGTACCCACTCTGACCACCTGATTGGCCCCTTTTACTTTGCAAAGTATACCCCGAGCATGCTCATGCGTATCTATGCCAAAACCGTCCCGCTTTATCGAGCATCCACCCGGCCTGAACCGCACCCCAAGATGTGACCCCGTTCACACAGCAGAATATCCAGCAGACCGTGCAACACAGGGGAAAGATACCATCTGAACAAAGCCTCAAACATGGTACACAGTTGCTTGCTTCCAGAAACCATTTCTGGGATACAGGCACAAATGGCTGCTCATATCAACAACGCGCATCACCGCTGGTCTGTGACCAGCATCCTGAGAGCTATGGTGGCTGCACTTTTGCTGCTCAGCGTTACCTGTCCTCCGACTCTGGCCCAGACGACCAGCGCACCACGTTTCATCGTCAAATGGAAAGCAGATAGCAAGCGCACCAGAGCCCAGGCCTTGAGTGCTACGGGCGATGAAATTCACAATCGTACCGGCATGAATCTGAAACATCGCCGCAATCTGAATGAGCACATGGATGTCCTGCAACTGGATCGTGACGTATCCGCGTCAGTAATGAATCAAACATTAACTGACCTTAATGCTCAGGACGATGTGGAATATGCGGTAGTGGATCAGCGCCGCCATGCACTAGGTATCCTTCCCGATGATCCTTTGATAACAGCCACTACGGGTCGCACAGGTCAATGGTATTTGCTCAACTCAGAACCTGCCTCGATCAATGCCTTCGAGGCGTGGGATTACTCGCAAGGTGGCAGCATGGGTAACGGCGTAATTGTGGCCGTGATCGATACCGGGGTTCGTTACGATCATCCCGACCTTGCAGGTAAATTGTTACCCGGCTACGACTTCGTGGACTGCGAGCAGAATGTCTGTTCAGGTTCTGGCCTGACTTTTCTGACTGCGAACGATGGTGATGGCTGGGATGCCGATGCGTCCGACCCCGGCGACTGGGTCAGCAGTCTGGATATGCAGAATCACCCTTCAACATTTGATTCAACCAAGTGTGAAATCAGTGATAGCTCCTGGCATGGCACACGAGTAGCTGGAATCATCGGCGCAGCCACCAACAACACCAGTGGTATTGCGGGTATCGGCTGGAACGCTCGTATTCTGCCGGTGCGTGTGCTGGGCAAGTGTGGCGGCTGGGATTCGGACATCATCGCCGGCATGCGCTGGGCTGCGGGCTTACCCGTCAGTGGCGCTCCTGCCAACCCCAATCCAGCCAAGGTAATCAATCTCAGTCTGGGCAGTGCAAGCAGCTGTAACCTAGCCTATACAGATGCGATCAATCAGATTCGAGCAGCGGGTGTATCCGTGGTCGCCTCAGCCGGCAATGACAGTGCCAAGATCAATACACCCGCCAATTGCAGCGGTGTGATTGCAGTGGTGGGGGTACGCAACACTGGCACAAAGGTAGGCTTCAGCAGCCTCGGCACCGAAGCCACAATTGCTGCACCCGCCGGCAACTGTATTAATCCTGCGCCTGGCCCGTGCCTGTTTTCTCTGGACACCACCGTCAATCTGGGTACGACCAACCCCGGCCAGAATGACTACACGGATCAATACAACTATAACCTTGGTACCAGTTTTTCAGCGCCGATTGTCTCAGGCACGATTGCACTGATGCTCGGTGCTCGACCTGATCTGACTCCAGACCATATCACCAGTATCTTGCGCAACACTGCCACCCCTTTTCCCAGCACGGCAGCTAATAGCTGTACCGTGCCTACCAGCAACACCAGCGTCGCAATCAATGAATCGGAGTGCAACTGCACAGGCAGTACCTGTGGTGCAGGAATGGTCAATGCGTACCAGGCTGTACTGGCAGCAACGAATAATTCATTCGCCAGCTCAAGTAGCGTAAGCAGTAGTGCGGCAACCAGTGCAAGCACCAAGAGTAGTAGTGGCGGCGGTGGATCGCTGGGCTTGATCAATCTGCTGGTTTTGGGTTGGCTCAGTGTGTTGCAGCGAAGAGCCAAACTCCCAAGCTATCATCAATCCTAACAACCATCCTGAAATAGAAATCCTTTCTGAAACCGGACTGCTAGGTTCAGCAGTCAATACTCGTCGCGTATCACTTGACTGATAGCTTGCCCGTCAACTCGCTCAGATACTGCCTGAAAGGGGTGCCGAGCGCCTCATGCTTCAACGCATATTCCACTGTAGCCTGCAGGTAACCCAGCTTGCTGCCACAGTCATAGCGCTTACCTTCAAATTCATATGCATAGACGGCTTCATCTGCCAGCAGATCAGCAATGGCATCAGTGAGTTGAATTTCGCCACCTGCTCCTCGTCCCGTACGCTCGAGTTTTTCAAAAATCCTGCCAGTCAGTATATAGCGACCAACTACTGCCAGATTGGAAGGGGCATTTACTGGCTTGGGTTTTTCTACAATTTTAGTGACACGACTCAAACGTCCATCACGGCCTTCGGTAGCCACGATACCGTACTTGTACGTTTCCTCCATTGGTACAGTTTCCACGCCCAGCACACTGGATTCACGTTCATCATAAACTTGGGCCATCTGTTTCAGACAAGCAACAGGCGAGTCAATCAGGTCGTCAGCCAGATGTACAAAAAATGGATGATTGCCTACTACCGGCTTAGCGCATAACACGGCATGCCCCAGTCCCAAAGGCGAGGACTGGCGAATGAAAATACAGCTGGCCCAGGAAGGAACGATACCACGCACCGCTTGAAGCAATTCTTCCTTGCCCTGCTGCTCCAGTTCCGCTTCCAGTTCATGATCGGTATCAAAGTGATCGGCAATGGCGCGCTTGGTACTTCCGGTAATGAACACAAGTTTGCTGACACCAGCGGAGAGCACTTCTTCGGCTGCATACTGGATAAGAGGCTTGTCCACAATCGGCAGCATTTCCTTGGGACTGGCTTTGGTCGCAGGCAGGAAACGAGTGCCACGGCCCGCAACGGGAAACACTGCGTATTGAATCTTTGCGGTCGTCATAACCCATCTCCATGCAAAACCAAAGTTCAAGATATTGCAATCATAGCCGACTCCGCCTGCCTTTCTGTGAACAATGTCTTACATCCATTTACCGACCTTATGCCAACCATATCTCCTGAAATCCAGGGCAGTCGAGGTATTCTTGATGCGCTAACTCCTGTCAGCCTGACAAAAATTTCCTGAATTTGAACTGCACATCCTGTCGTCACCCCGGACGTCCAGATCCGGGAGACTCACCGGCCTCCTCAAGCCGGTGCGTCGGGAAATCCTTACCAGTACCAAGAACACCTCGACTGCCCTGAATGGCATGCGCTTCCCTGCGCTCCCTTGCCAGTCCTGGCTGATTACTTCTTGGCCGCCTCAGCCCCACCCAGCACGATATTGCTGCGATTCTGTATCAACAGCTTCTCACCGATGCCACTCACCTTGAGCAGCTCATCTACCGACTTGAAAGCACCATTCTTGTTTCGATAGTCAACAATGGCCTTCGCCTTGGCAGGGCCTACTCCCTTGAGCTCCTTGGCGATGGTGACTGCATCCGCCTTGTTGATATCAACTGAAGCCATGCAGGGCACTGCCAGCATCATCGACAGGCAGGTGATCAACAGATATTTCAAGCCACGAATCGAATTGGTCATGTCTATTCTCCCGGGGTTTCCGTTACATTGGTTTGTGCATTGCTGCGGGAGAAATAGTGACAGCGCCGGCAGCAGGTGTGCACATGCATTTCTGGGTTTTGAACCCAGAAATAGACACGTCTTTCCGGAAGATAAAACTCAGCCGCGTCGACTGACCGGCGACAATTCCAGGCGGCTTACAGGTGCCAGGGTATCCCAGCTATGACACCCCGGACACTGCCAGAAGTGCGATCCTGTATTAACTCCACAGCTCACACAGCGATAGCGCTGAGTACGGCGAAAAATCTTAGCCAGAGCAGCCGCAACACTCTGTAATTGCGACGCATTCAAGGTTGCAGGCTCACCCACCAGCGCCTGCACCATCTCGCCAAGTGTGGCGTCCTGCCGGAGAAAATCCGGCAAACATTGCAACAGATAAGGTTCATCAAGCACATTTGCCACAATGGCAGCATAAGCCAGCGCCGCACGTTGACTGGTATCAGCACTGGACAGACTCAATTCACCATCGGTGTTATCCATACTCAATCCGAGTGATCGCAACGCCTTTATGAAACGCGGCAATGCAATCGGCAACAAATGGGGATGCAACTCCATCACCCGCTTACACAATGCTGCAGCATTGCGTGCATCACCTGCTGCGAGAAAGAAATCAGCATTAATCAGATTGCCACGCGGAAAATTCCGCTGCGCCATAAATGCCTTATCGAGATTGTCCCTGGCCTGCTGCATCAATCCTTCCTGCTGCGCATGCTCTGCCAGCTCGCAATAATAGTGTGCTAATGCGGTTGGATGTTCAGGTGAAGTGAAGCCTGATAATTGCTGGTACGTGCTGATAGCCTGCTGCCAGTCTCCCTGCTGTTCATAGATGCTCAGGAGATTGCGCAATGCCACGCTGCGATGCCCCAGTTGATCAATCAATTGCTGAAAGCAGGTTTCAGCTCTGTCCAGCAGACCGGCTTTAAGATAATCCTCGCCAAGAGCGAATCTGGCCTGCTCCCGCAAAAATGCCGGCAACCCGTTTCTCTGCATGATGCTTTCATGAATGTGGATGGCCCGATCCACTTCACCGCGCCGGCGGTACAGGTGCCCCAGAGCAAGCTGGGTTTCAACCGTATCGGCATCCGCTTCGGCCAGGCCACGTAAGACCTCAAGCGCCTTATCCTGCTGCTCATTAAGCAGGTGATTCAGACCGGCAAAATACTGGATGTTGAATGGCTCGGTTCGTGACTTTACAGATGCTTTGGCCGAATTGTTCCATATCTGTCGGGCAAACCAGCCGGCGGCAACAGCCAGCATCAAGGCCAACCAGAAATCGACAGGAAATTCACTGAACATCAGCGATCCGGTTCAGCAGTTGTGGCAGCACGTACTCTGGTCTCGGCAATTTTCAATGCACGCCTCAACCTGCCACGCTCGCGTAACAGTTCCGCTATCCACTGGATGCGCAACAACACACCAGCAAGCAAGCCCAGTACAAAGACAATCATCAAGACCACACCCTGACGGACATGCAATTGCTGAACAGCAATTTCGACTGTAACCAGCTGGGGATTCAAAGCAACGAACACCATGGCCAGCACGCTTGCCAGCAGCAATAGCACAATGAATGTTGTCCGGCTCATGGCAGGGAAGTGTACGTTGCCGGATGACAAAGCAGAAGCCAGAAAAAAGGCGAATCCAGATTTTCCTGAATTCGCCCCGAAATCATCACAAGGATCAACTCAACTGCAATCCGAGCCTCAATCCCTGATTGGTAACCCGGCACTGGCATCGACTCGCTCACGCAAATCCTTGCCTGGCTTGAAGTGCGGCACATACTTCCCTGACAGGGCAACGGCATCACCCGTCTTGGGATTGCGTCCCTGACGCGCCGGACGATAGTGCAGTGAGAAACTGCCGAAACCACGAATCTCGATACGTTCACCTTCAGCCAACGCATCACCCATGATTTCCAGCACCTGCTTGACCGCCAGCTCCACATCCTTGGCAGGCAAGTGCTTCTGTTTGGCAGCAAGGAGTTCAATCAGTTCTGACTTGGTCATGGCTTGACTCTTGTTACGCTCACCATCAAATCTGCTGAAGTGCTGATGACTGGCTATTGATCATGAATCAACCAATAGCCAGACCATCCATTACCGATTAGTTATCCTGCCCGGCAATGTGTTCCTTCAACAGATCGCCGAGGCTGGTACCGCTTGGAGAATCAGTGCGATAGCTCTGCATCGCTTCTGCTTCTTCATGCATGTCCTTGGCCTTGATCGACAGAGCGATTGTCCGCGACTTGCGATCCACACCCGTGAACTTGGCTTCGACTTCATCATCCACCTTCAGCAGGGTACGTGCATCTTCCACGCGATCACGTGACAGCTCAGAAGCACGCAGGTGACCATCTACACCGCCACCCAGGTCGATAATGGCACCCTTGGCATCCACTTCACGCACCTTGCCGGTGACGATGGTGCCCTTCGGATGTTCGGCGATCCAGGTCGAGAACGGATCCTTGGCCAGCTGCTTGATGCCCAGCGAGATACGCTCACGCTCGGGATCAATGGCCAGCACCATGGCATCCACTGTCTGACCTTTCTGGTAGTTACGGACAGCTTCTTCACCCGGGATATCCCAGGAGATATCTGAGAGATGAATCAGGCCATCAATTCCGCCATTCAGGCCGATGAAAATGCCGAAGTCGGTGATCGACTTGATCTGACCGCTGACATGATCGCCACGATTGAAACTGTCGCCGAAGTCCTTCCACGGATTGGTCTGGCACTGCTTGAGGCCGAGGGAAATACGACGACGTTCTTCGTCGATATCCAGCACCATGACTTCCACTTCCTGACCAACGTGCACCACCTTGGCCGGGGCAACGTTCTTGTTGGTCCAGTCCATTTCAGACACGTGAACCAGACCTTCCACGCCTTCTTCGATTTCAACGAAGCAGCCGTAGTCAGCAATGTTGGTGACCTTGCCGAAGATGCGGGTATTGGCAGGGTAGCGACGGGCAATGTTTTCCCATGGATCGCTGCCCAGCTGCTTGATACCCAGACTGACGCGCTGACGTTCGCGGTCGAACTTGAGAATACGCACGTCGATTTCCTGACCGACCTGCACCACTTCAGAAGGATGCTTAACACGCTTCCAGGCCATATCGGTGATATGCAGCAGACCGTCGATACCACCCAGATCCACGAACGCACCGTAGTCGGTGAGGTTCTTGATGGTACCGCGCACCATCGCGCCTTCCTGCAGTTTTTCCAGCAACTCCGAGCGCTCGGCACTGTATTCCTGCTCAACTACTGCGCGGCGTGAAACCACCACGTTGTTGCGCTTCTGGTCGAGCTTGATGATCTTGAACTCGTGTACCTTGCCTTCCAGATAGCTCGGGTCACGAACCGGACGGACATCAACCAGTGAACCAGGCAGGAATGCCCGCACGAAATCGATTTCCACCGTAAAGCCGCCTTTGACGCGACCGTTGACGAGGCCCTTGATGACCTCCTGCTTTTCGAAAGCCTGCTCCAGACGGGTCCAGGTACGGGCACGCTTGGCCTTTTCACGCGACAGGCGAGTTTCGCCTGAGCCGTCTTCCATGCTTTCCAGGGCGACTTCAACTTCATCGCCTACCTGTACTTCAACTTCACCTGCCTCGTTCTTGAACTGAGACACGTCGATAACGGCTTCACTCTTCAGGCCTGCATTGATAATGACCACTGCATCGCTGACGGAAACAACCACACCTGTGAGAATTGCACCGGGCTTGATCGCCTGGGTGGCAAAACTCTCTTCCAACATCTGGGCAAAACTTTCTGACATGTGAACTCTTGGGCAAAACCCGCATTTTCCCAGGCCCGCATCCGGCTGAACCAGGGGTAGTTAAAATCGTCACGCATCCTGCATGACGTCTGGAAATCGTGTGGCTTCGAGATTGCCGGCGCGAAGGCGCGACTCGATCCCTGAGTAACGGGAGAGTGGGCAGAAATCAGCGAAACAACTGACGAGCTTTCGCCAAGGCCAGTACCGCCTGCTCGACCTGCTCAATGCTCAATCCGGTGCTGTCCAGCAACTCGGCGTCATCGGCAGGCTTCAGTGGTGACACGGCGCGATTTGCATCGCGGTGATCACGTTCGGCCAGCTCCTGCGAAAGGGCGGCAAGGCTAACATCGAAGCCCTTGCCCTTCAACTGCTTATAACGGCGGCTGGCCCGTTCCTCGGCACTGGCGGTCAGAAAAATCTTGAGCGGGGCGTCCGGAAAAATGACCGTGCCCATATCCCGCCCGTCGGCGACCAGTCCAGGCTCCTGGGCAAATTGCCGCTGACGCTCGGTCAGCGCCGCCCTGACCGAGGGCATTACCGCCACCCGTGAGGCCCCCTCACCGGCGGTTTCGGTGCGTAATTCCCGGCTGACCTCATCATTTCCCAGCCAGATCTGCTCTTCCCCGGAAGCATCGCCGGAGAAGCGGATATTCATGGTTCCGGCCAGCGCCGCATGACCGGCCTCATCATGGGGCTCCAGCCCGTAGCGGGATCCGGCCAGCGCCAGCAGACGGTACAACGCCCCGCTGTCCAGCAGGTTCCAGCCCAGCTTTTCCGCCACGCGCCGCGCCAGCGTGCCCTTGCCGGAGCCACTGGGACCATCAATGGTGAGAACGGGTACGGAGCTCATGAAACCTGCCAGAACAAATCAGCGATATCAGCAGTGTAAGGTAAGCCATTGCAAGCCGCACAAGGGCGTGAGAATAGCGCGTTACTCATTGCCCTGATCGTCACAAGCTTGGCTACTGCCCTAACCGGATATCGTATGAAATTTTTCAAAGTATTCCGGAAAGGTCTTCGCCACACACTTCGGATCATTGATGCGCACCGGCACGCCCCCGAGTGCAACCAGTGAAAAACACATCGCCATGCGATGATCATCATAAGTATCAATCACGGCATTCGCGGTAAGCTGAGCAGGTGGTGTGATGCGCAACCAGTCACTGCCCTCTTCAACCACAGCGCCGACTTTGCGAAGTTCAGTCGCCATCGCGGCAATGCGATCTGTTTCTTTGACGCGCCAGCTACCTATGTTAGTGAGCCTTGATGGACCATCACAGAACAATGCTGCCACTGCCAATGTCATGGCAGCATCGGGAATCTGGTTGCAATCCATATCGAAGGCGCTGAGTCTGCCGCTGCCGGGCGCGCTCGCTTCTATCCAGTTGTCGCCCATCCTGATCTGACCACCGATTTTTTCCAGTGCTGCGGCAAAGGCCACATCACCCTGAATGCTGTTACGTCCTACGCCTTCAACACGCACAGGACCGCCCGCTATAACTCCGGCTGCAAGAAAATAGGACGCAGAAGACGCATCGCCTTCTACATACATCCGGCCGGGAGAAACATAGTGCTGCCCACCTGGTACGGTGAAGCGCTGCCAGCCTTCTCGACGAACCTGCACACCAAACTGCGCCATGAGATTCAAAGTCATCTCGATGTACGGTTTTGAAATCAGTTCACCGATGACTTCCACCGTTGTTGCAACACCCGCCATCGGCAAAGCCATCAGCAAAGCTGTCAGAAACTGACTTGATACATTGCCCCTGATACGTACCAGACCAGCAGGCTTGATGGTAGCGGGCTTGATCAACAGTGGTGGAAATCCTTCATGACCCAGATAAGTAATATCCGCGCCCACCTGACGCAATGCATCCACCAGATCACCAATCGGTCGCTCATGCATACGGGCAACACCCGAGAGTGTGTAGTGTCCGCCTGACAACGCCAGCACTGCGGTGAGTGGACGAAAAGCGGTACCGGCATTACCCAGAAATAATTCCGCGTTTTGGCTGGGAAAACCATGCGGCGCACCCGTCACGCGATAATCACGCTCGCCAGTCTTATCGATCGACAGACCCAGCACCCGCAAGGCATCAAGCATGCGATCGGTGTCATCGGAAGCCAGCAGATCGCAGATATCGGTCGTTCCCTGCGACAAGGCCGCCAGCAGCAGCGTTCGGTTCGAAATGCTCTTTGAGCCAGGCAGTCGTATCGTGCCTTGGGCTCGTCGCAGCGGGGGAAGATCGAGAAATTCCATAGTGTCTTATTTCAAGGCGATAGCCAGTGCAGCCAGCATACGGGCATTTTCATGCTCGGTGCCAATGGTGATACGCAACTGAGCAGGCAGACCATATCCCGCAACCGGTCTTACGATTACTCCCTGCCGCAGCAGAGCTTCATTCACTGCAGCAGCGGGACGACCGCAATCCACCAATACGAAATTGCCCTTCGATGGATATACACGCAGCCCCATTTTCTTCAGCCCACTTTCAACCTGCTGCATTCCGCTGGCGGTAAGTTGTATGGATTTTTGCAGATGATCCACATCTTCCAGCGCAGCCGTTGCTGCTGACAAGGCGATGGAGTTGACATTAAATGGTTGACGGACGCGATTGAGTACCGCCGCGACATCCGCATGCGACAGAGCATAACCAACACGCAGCCCCGCCAGACCATAGGCCTTTGAGAAGGTGCGCGTGACGATCAGATTCGTGAACTCACGGAGCCACTGACTTGCATCGGCAAAGTCGCCGTCCTGCACATACTCAATATAGGCCTCATCCACCACCACCAGTGTCGTAGCCGGCACCGACGCAATAAATCGCTTCAGAGCAGCAGCCTGCACCCATGTACCGGTCGGGTTATTCGGGTTGGCAATAAACACCAGCCGGGTGCTGGTATTCACCAGACTGAGCATGGCTTCCAGATCGTGCCCCAGAGCCATCGGATGTGTATCCGGACAGGCAGCAGCCATTTTCGCGGTTGCCCCCGTCGCCTGAACAACGATCGGATAAATTGCAAAGCAATATTGCGAATAAACTGCTTCAACGCCAGCGTCGAGGAATGCCTCGGCAAGCATGACCAGCACATCATTGGAGCCATTACCCAGTGTGATCTGATCAATGTCACAGCCATGCTTTGCTGCAAGCGCCTGCTTCAGATCAAAACCATTGCCGTCCGGATAAAGCCCGATGTTCTGCGCAGCCTGCAACATCGCAGCGCGCGCCTTCGGGCCGGGGCCCAGAGGATTTTCGTTAGAAGCCAGTTTGATGCTGTCGCTGATGCCGTATTCACGTTCCAGTTCGGATAGCGGCTTGCCGGGAATGTACGGGGCGATCGCTCGCACTGACCTGGTGGCGAGAGCAAGTGCATTGAAAGTCATGGCCATTTTCCGGGAGCAAGCAACGGGACAAGCCGGTCTGGGCCGGCATTCATCCGGATAAAGTCACAGCACGTCTGCAATTACAGCACCGCAGCAGGATACGAACCCAGCACCTTGAACAGCGACGAATGCTGCTTCAATTCCTGCAAGGCAGAACGCAATGGCTCAGTGTCCATATGACCTTCCACATCCATGAAGAAAACATAGTCCCACTTTTTGCGACGCGAAGGACGTGACTCGATACGCGACATGCTGATTTGATTACGCGCCAGAGGCGCCAGCAGGCGATGCAGAGTCCCCGGCGACTGGGTATCCCCGGATGACACCATCAATGTAGTTTTATCGTGGCCACTCGGAGCAAATGACTTGCGACCCAGAACGATAAACCGTGTGGTGTTATCTGCACGATCTTCAATTTCCGGCACGATGATATCCAGCTTGTAAATCTCGGCAGCAATCTGCCCGGCAATTGCAGCTGTTCCCTCTTCATCGCGCGCACGTCGGGCGGCCTCGGAATTGCTGACAACAGGAATCAGCTCCACGTCCGGCAGATGTTCATGCAGCCACTGCTGGCATTGCGATAACGATTGCGGATGTGAACAGACACGCTTGATTGCTTTCAGCCCGTTCATTCTGCCCATCAGATTCTGATGCACGCGCAGCTCAATCTCGCCACAGATTTTCAGGGGCGTGTTGAGGAACATGTCGATGGCGAACTCAACCACTCCACCCGTGGAGTTCTCGATTGGCACCACGCCAAAGTCTGTGTGCCCGGCTTCGACTTCATGAAAAACTTCAGGAATGGAAGACAGCGATACACCGCGTACAGAATGACCGAAATGCTTGTATACCGCCTGCTGCGTGAATGTACCTTCGGGGCCAAGAAACCCGACCTTCAACGGCTCCTGCTGGGCAAGACAGGCCGACATGATTTCCCGGAACAAGCGCGCGACTTCCTCATTGCGCAAAGGGCCGTTATTGTTTTCGAGTACGCGCCGCAGTACCTGCGATTCGCGTTCAGGCCGATATAAATCAGCTGTACTGATGTTTTCCTGCTGCCGCTTGGACTGCCCCACCACCTGAGCAAGTCGTGCGCGTTCGCTGAGCAACTCCAGCAAGCGGTTGTCTATTCCGTCAATGCGTGCGCGTATCTCACTCAGCGGCGGCACCACTGCCGGAACATCCGCAGATTTAGCAGAGGTCTTTCGACTGCTGCCTTTGCCAACCGGCTTGAGAGCTGCTGCTTTCGCTTTGGTCTTGCGGGTCGCCACGTTACTTCACTCGCTTACAGTACGCGCACTGACAGGACACCCGGAATCGCACGCAATTGCTGCACCACAGAGTCCGGGATGTTTGCACCATCTACATCAATCAGACTGTACGCCAGATCTCCCCGCGACTTGTTGAGCAGGTCGGCAATATTCAGACTGGCACTGGCCAGTGCGCTGGAAATCTGCCCCACCATGTTGGGCACATTTTCATTTGCAATGGCCAACCGTACCGAGTTCTGGGTGCGGGGCAGAACCGACTCAGGAAAATTCACAGCATTGCGCACATTGCCGTGTTCAAGAAACTCACGCAGGGTATCGGCCACCATGATGGCGCAGTTTTCTTCGGCCTCATGAGTGGAAGCACCGAGATGCGGCAAAGCAATAATTTTTGCATGATCTTTGACCGCATTGGTCGGAAAGTCACAGACGTAAGAACCGATATGATTACTGTCCAGTGCAGCAATCATTGCAGCCTCATCCACAATACCGGCACGTGAAAAATTCAGGATCACACTGCCTTTGCGCATCAGTTTCAGGCGTGCAGCATTCACCATGCCCTTGGTGGCTTCAATCAACGGCACATGCACAGTAACCATGTCCGAGCGGGCGAACAGATCATCCAGTGACAATGCCTGCTCTACGCCGGACGACAGCTGCCATGCGCGCTGCACGGTAATGGCCGGATCAAACCCCAGCACCTTCATACCAAGCAAGTGCGCTGCGTTGGCCACTTCCACGCCGATGGCACCCAGTCCGATCACTCCCAGCGTGCGACCCGGCAGTTCATATCCCACATATTTCTTCTTGCCCTTCTCCACTGCTTCTTCAAGCGCATGATCATCGCCCTGCAGACCACGGGTATAACCCCAGGCCTGACAGATATT
>CAILZL010000038.1 GCA_903838705.1 uncultured Pseudomonadota bacterium | reverse complement strand
GAGTGGGAATAATGTCGGGTGCTTTTTAGCTTGCGTGGCTGTTCTCTGGCTTGACGGGTGCTGTTGATAGGGAATAGATTGGCTGAGGGGGATGGACTCTGGGTTAACTTAATAAAAACTACTATGCCACTCTATAAGTCAATTGTTGTTGAACTTGCCAAGCAAAAGCAAAAGCATAATCTGTCTGGATTGTTCGGAGTAATTGGACGGTTCACGCCGCTGATGGATGTCAATTACGGCTTTGTTCGCTCCTTAAGTGGCATTCTTCCTGGGCTGCAAATTCCTGCGCATCTCCCTGATCAGGGCATGGTTAATGAGGATAAGGAATTATTCAGATTATTGGGATTCGATGGCATTGAAACCATAGATCAGTCTGACTATGAAGGCGCAGAGCACATCGTTGATATGAATCAGCCACTGGATAACCCCGGGCTGATAGAACGATTTGATGTTATTGCAAATAATGGATCACTCGAACACATATTCAATGTGCCGAACTGCCTGAATAATATGACCAAGATGCTCAAAGTCGGCGGCCATGTTATTCACTGGGTTCCGCTCAACAACTGGGTCGATCACGGCTTTTATCAAATCTCACCAGCCTTGCTGATTGACTATTATCTTGATAACAATTTCGCAGTCAGAGATGGCAAGATTTTCCAGTATGTATTCGGTCAATCAGATCGGGAGCTGGATCTCAGATATGTAGGAATAAATGGCGTTCCTTCCTACGCGACGCTGCTTTATCCATTTGCATCCATACAGGGAAAGTTTGACGGGGGAATGTATGGTTATGTCTTTGTGGCGCAAAAGCTGAAGGAGTCCACGGCCACTGCGGTACCAAGTCAGAGTCAATACAGCAGTCCTCAGAAGCAGAAAGAACGTCTGGATAAGCTGACCAGGTACTGGCAGGGCTGATGCAAAAGCTACGCCTCGCTAATAGTCATGGCTTCTTCTTTTAAGCAGCATGCCTGGTTTCGATATATTCCTGAGCGCATAAACGCGAATTTCCCCAAGAAACAATTATGAAAGTACTGATAGCAAACCGAATCCTGATTTATCAAGTATTGGGTGAGTTGTTCAAGTCTATGAGCATCAAGCCACGACTGATGGAGCTGGGTGTGCTCGATGGCACAAATGCAAAAACAATGGCAGATATCCTGATGCCACAGGAGCTGTTTTTGGTTGATTCATGGTCCCCAGAGGCATTCTCTGATTACATCAAGAATAACAGTCACAGAAGCTGGGTTGATGATCTGAACAAGTACGCCGACTACTTTGGTGGTCCACTGTCTGAGCAGGTAACATTTGATCGTCTGTATCAGAAGGTTGTTGATAAGTTTTCCGGGCAGAATAATGTAAAAATAATTCGCGCCGGATCACAGAAGGCGGTCCCTGTGTTAAGAGATGAGCTGAGGGGCAAGCCGAAGTTTGATCTGATCTATGTTGATGCCAGTCATCAATATGAAACTGTGCTGGATGATCTGATCGATTATCAGGAGTTTCTGACACCGGATGGGTTTTTTCAGCTGAATGATTGCTGTCACTCTGCTGAGGGTATGAAGCAAAATCTTGGCGTGCTTGAGGCGGCGGTCAAGTTTTGTAAGGTGGCTAACTTTATTCCTGTGCTGGTGACAAACACAGACTGGACGGATGTGCTTCTTGTCAAGCGTAATTCCGCAACAATTGACGTCATTGATCTCATTATCAGAAATAATGAAATCAGTTTCGTAGAGGTGCCAGATCAGTTGCTTGGAGCGTTGCAGATCAAGCAGGGAAAAAGAAGGAATATCAGTTTTTGCTAGCGTGCTGAATGCTGCTAAATATGAGGTAGAGCGTGTGTGACTGCTTTTTTAGTCATGGTCTCTTGATCGGCTATAAATACTGCTGAGTCATATTGGTTTTATGTCGCTGTTTGGGCTGAGGCTTAGAAGTTACATGGTTTCTCGCTTTCAAGATATTGCTTCTCAAGATCAAGGAGGTTGGTTTTTCTCTTCTTCAGTTTTTTGGCAGGAATGCCGAAGTACATTGTCCAAGGCTCAGTTGATTTCGTAAGCATTGACATTGCTCCTAATGAGCAGCCATCAGCCATAACAACGCCGGGAAAAATTAGAGAATTCGTTCCAACGATACAATGTTTGCCTATGTGTATTTTTTCTTTTCTTTCATTTTTGAATTCTGATGGAATGGTTGGGTTGGTGAGCGATAGTCCAGTGTAGTCATCGCTTTGTGAAAACACATGGCATCCATAAGCTAAACCGGAAAAGTCATCAAATGTAATCCCCTCTGTTCCTCCAGCAATGTTGCAAAATATTGCAATGTGCACGTTGCGCCCAAAAGTAACCTTTCCTGATACAATACAGAAGTCATCTATCCTCACGTTGTCACCAAGCTCCATTTGGTCGGAGTTGTATAATGAAGCTTTGTCGCTTATCTTGACATTTTGCCCTAGCTTCTTGAAGCACAGCTGTTCAAGCTGCTCATTTGTTAGCCAAGCCATAATTTTCCTTTAAGTTAATATCGATAGGATCTTGCGCCGATGATTCTATAGCAATGTTTTTTCAAGTAAAAAGTGGGTGGTTCCATGATTTACTGTAGAACTGTACGCGTGGTTTTAATGATGCTCTGCTGCAGTTCATCTAGTCCAATCCATAACGGCAGTCTTACCAGTCGATCTGATATATGGTCGGTGTTTTCCATGTGGCTTCCGGTTCTGCCATATTTGATTCCTGCAGGTGAGCTGTGCAGTGGGATGTAGTGGAACACGGTAAGGATGCCGGCTGATTTCATGTCGTGAATGAATGTGCTCCTGCTTGCCAGATCCTGGAGTAATAAATAATACATATGAGCGTTGTGTGTGCATTGATCTGGCAGCAGAGGTCGCCTTATTTTTCCTGTCGATTCATGGCATTCAAAGGCGTGATGATAGCTGTGCCATATCTGCAATCGTTTCTGCGTGATTTGCTCTGCCTGTTCCAGCTGGGCGAGAAGAAAGGCGGCTACAAGCTCACCCGGTAAGTAGGATGAACCAATATCTACCCACCTGTACTTATCGACCTGGCCCCGAAAGAATTGGCTTCGGTTTGTTCCCTTTTCTCTGATTATCTCGGCACGCTCAATAAGCTCATTGCGGTTAATTAGAAGCGCGCCACCCTCGCCGGAAATGATGTTTTTTGTTTCATGGAAGCTGAGACACCCAAGGTCGCCGATAGTGCCCAGTTGCCGTCCCTTGTACGTTGACATGATTCCCTGTGCTGCGTCTTCGATAACAAGCAGGTTATGACGGGCGGCGATATCCATGATTGTATCCATCTCGCAGGGTACGCCCGCATAGTGGACTGGAACAATTGCTTTTGTTTTTGGCGTGATCGCAGACTCGATCAAGGATTCATCAATGTTCAATGTGTCGGGCCTGATGTCAACAAATACAGGTACGCCGCCGCGCAGTACGAATGCATTCGCGGTAGAAACAAAGGTGAATGAGGGCATGATGACTTCATCACCTGGCTGGATGTCGGCAAGAATTGCCGCCATTTCTAATGCAGCTGTGCATGAATGTGTCAACAGTGCCTTTTTGCAGCCGAGATTCGTCTCAAGCCATTTGTGACACTGCTTTGTGTAGTGTCCATCTCCGGCTAGCTGACCGAGCCTGTTAGCTTCGTCAATGTAGGTTAGCTCATTGCCAACCAGGTATGGCTTGTTGAATGGAATCATCATTTTTCTCTATCTTGCCGGATCATTCTGGATGTTATTCATCCTTCATGGGTGCGGCGGTATTTGTCTTTTGCTTTGTTGATGGCATCTGCCCACAAGGATGGAGAAAACTCATTTTCATAGCATTCACGTGCCGAGCTTGCCAGGCGAGCGTGATCTGCAATGGTGGCTTTAACGCTAATAGCGAGTTCCTCCAGAGTGCTCCACATGGGGGCATCCTTGTTGTAAAAACCGCCTTCATTAAGAAGGGATGTGTCGTCCTGCCGGAATGGAATGATTGGTATGCCGGCTCCTTGCACTTCGATGGCAGTTCTCAGGCCATGCATGGGGGCCGACCCTACAAACAAGTAGATGTTCAAATCAATCAGGCATTGCCATAATGAATGAACGACTCCTGTGCAATGGAATCTATCGACTGATAATGATTGAGAAGAAAGTCTATGTCGAATCAATTCAAGCTTGTCGTCTGGCAATGACCCTATGTGGTAATGACGGGCTGCACCTGCTTTCAGGATAGTGGCAATCATGTCAGGATAGGTAAAGTCACCTTCCCAGTTAAACTTGTTCCATACTCCAGAGCTAGCAGAGTAAATTTCATCTGGCGGGTAAGTGAACTTCTTGACGCCGCGGTCAAATACACCTTGTGGCCAGTATTCAATTTCTCGTTTAAGAAATGATGAACAGAGTTTGTGCATGTGGCGTCCTAGGTCAACATGCACAAACTTTCCTACTGTTGCACCGAGGGTAACTTTGTGGTCGCTGTGATGTATGAAAAAAACAGGTACAGTCATGAGTGAGCTAAGGGCTGCATTGGCAACAACATCATGATGATGCGCCAAGTGATATACCTCGGAAGCAAGCTGGGAGCAAATTGAGTGGAGTCTTACAATATTATTTGCTGCTGTATCTTTTGGTAACACTAGTGTGTTGAGGTCTCTGATAGCCTGGGGAAGTGTGTTGTCGGCACGTGCGGAACCGCCAAAATAGTTGGTCAATATTACAATTCCACCCCCGAGTGTTTTGATAAGTTCTTCTGCAATTCGAGAGTGGCCGCCATCAAAATAAAGTTCTGTTGCGATAATTATCGGGCACTTGCCGGTGTGTAATGGAGTCTGATTGGCTTTATTAGCCGTTAGCACTTTCCCTATATGTTCTACAAGCTGATCAAACTCTGGTAGGTAAATCTGTTTACCAATATATTCAGGGTCATTGCAGACTTCTATCACCATGCCGGATATTAAGTCGCTTGCCTCCGTGTACGCTCTTTTGTTTATTAATTCTATGGCGGCATTTTTCAATTCAGGTACTAAGAGAAATGGCGAAATGACGTTCACAGGCTTTGCCTTGGGTGTGTAATCTTTGTGATGGAGAGGAATTTTATATGTCTTTTTGCGGTTTTAGGCTAACTTGCTTTTGAGCTCAATAAGTGGCTCTTCGAAAAAAACCGGTTGAGTTTTTCTCAGATGCTTGGCAGGAACGCCGGCAACAACCGAGTAAGGTTCTACATCTCTGGTGACAATCGCTCCTGCGCCTATGAAGGCACCGGTACCGACTTTTACTGAGGGGAGGATGGTCGCGCTGGTGCCAACAGTTGCATAGTTCTCTATCTCGACCTTTCCTGTGATAGCAGCGCTCCCCATGATATGCACTCCGTCGCCAATAATGCATTCATGGTCAATGGTGGCGCTGGTGTTTATGATTGTGTGATTGCCTATGCTTGAGAATTTATGGATCACGGCACAGGGCATGATTAGACAGCCCATTCCAACAGAGGTGGTGGGTTCTACAAAGCTCTTGTGATGAATAAGATTAATGGGTTTAAGTCCAAGTCTCTGAAGATATTCTCCCGTCATTGACCTGGCATATCCATGCTCGGCTCCAAAGCATACGATGTAATGAGTTACTGTTGGGATTCTGCTTGCTAGTAAATCAACATCATTAATGAATTGCGCTGAGGTGGGGAAGTGAAGTTTATCTAGCGTGTTGTCAAAAATGATACTTGGCCTGCCGATCCCACTTTCAATTAGCATTTCGGCGACTATTCTTGATGTGCTTTTCCCACCCCACAATAAGACATTAGGAATTTCGTTTGCTTCTATTGTTGATTCATTTGCCATCAGTAGGCCCGGGTGCTGCTTTTAAACTTATTCTGAAGGCGAATAACCAAGTTTGATTGCAGTGTATTTCATTCATATCTAAGGGGCAATTTCCCCGGTTTTGTCAAACCAGCACTGCCTTCAGCCGTTGTGGGCTGAAAGGGGTGCTGCGAATCCGCTTTCCAGTGGCATCAAAGATTGCATTAGCGATGGCCGCTGCAATGGGGGAAGTAGTGGCTTCTCCGGCTCCTGTCATGATTTCTGCTGGCCGGTTGATCAGGCTGATGGCGATTTCTTCTGGCACATCCTGAAACCGTATTATCGGGTAGCCATTCCAGTCAAGACTGGTGACTCCTCTGGAATCAAATTGCACTTCCTCCAGCAGGGCGCGGCTGATGGCCTGGATAACATTGCCTTCTATCTGATTTCGTGTGCCATCCGGATTGACGATGAGGCCGCAGTCATGCGCCACTGCGACATAGGGGATGCGTAACTTTCCAGTTTTTATGTCAATGCTCACGCGAACCACGACTGCTACGTAGGTGGCATAGTTATCGTAATGGCAGAATCCTGCGCCGCGTCCGGTCACTGAGCGGGCGTGCTGCGGGCTGGGTCGGGCGTCCCATTTGGACAGTCTGGCGACTTCCTGCAGAACCGCTATGGCGCGTTCGTCCTTTAGGTGCTTGATCCGGAATGCAATCGGATCTGCCTTGGCTTGTGCCGCCAGTTCATCCATGAAGGACTCGTTGGCGAAAGTGTTCTGTGGTGAGCCCAGTCCACGTAACGCAGATGCACGTAATGCTGCAGATTCTCTGGACTGATGCAGCGTGGTGCGATTGTTCGGGAATGTATAGGTGCACCTGGCATTGCGATCCGCCCCGACAGGCACAATGCGCATCGGCTTGCCGATTTGTGTGCCGGCCAGTGTGTTGCCGCCTCCATCACCCGAGGGCCGGCTGCTGTGAGGCGGGCTCCAGACCTGATAGTCCCATGCGATTACATCGCCGTTTTCGTTGAGACCGCCTTTGACGGTCATTGCCATGGCCATACCCTTGGGTTCGTTACCATGTTCATCATGACGCATCCATTGCACGCGAACCGGCTTACCCGCCAGTTGTGACATCAGGGCTGCATCTGCGGTGCAATCATCCGCACCGTTCTGACCATAACAGCCGGAGCCTTCTGTCCAGATAAGGCGCAGCTTGTCTGCTGGCATGTCGAGCATGGCCGCAATGCTGTTACGGGTCAGGAAGGAGCTTTGTGTAGGTGACCAGAGCGTGCCGCTGTCCTTGCCTATATCGGCTACTGCGCAGGAAGGACCGATGGAAGCGTGCATCTGGTACGGGACGAAGTATTGTGCCGTTATGGTGGTTCTGGCCGCGCTGAAACCGGAGTCAATTTCGCCGGAACTGTAAATGGCTTTATCTTCAGCTGGTACAGCGCGCACTGCTGCTGGCAGGTCTTTCATCGGGGGCAGGGTGCGTCCGGATTTCCAGGTAACCTTGAGTGCGTTTGCGGCACGAATGGCCTGTTCCTCACGGTCGGCAACGACGCCGACAAACCCGCCTTTCTGCAATACCCGGACATTGCCCGGCAAGTTTTGCACAGAAGATTCATCCACACTGGCGAGCATCGCACCGGGTGTGGGAGGACGCACGACACGACCATGCAAAATGCCGGGTAAGCGCAGGTTGTGTACATAGGCATGGCTGCCGAATACCTTGCCGGGTAGTTCAACCCGTGGGATGGACTTGCCGATGACACCCAGCTTTTCAGCTGCTTTTATCTGGACTTTTTGATCCAGTTTTCTGTTGAATTGCCTGTTGCCGATGAGTTCGGCGTAAGTAACCGACCTGCCATTTGCATCACTGATGATGCCGTTCTTGACGGACAGTGTTTCCACAGGAGTGGCGAAACGGGTTGAGGCCATGGCAAGCAGTGTCTGACGGGCTTCAGCTGCGGCCTGCCGCACTTGCGGTCCACCCCGGTACATTGAGTTGCTGCCCACGGTTGCGCCCTGATCCGGGCACAGGTCGGTGTCACCCATCAACACCGTGATTCGATCAAAAGGAACATCAAGTTCATCCGCGACCAGCTGACCAAACGCTGTTCGAATACCTGTACCCAGTTCAACCTTGCCGCAGTATGCGGTCACCATGCCGTCGGCTCCTACTGCAAGCCAGGCATCCAGTTCTTCATACTTGGGATTGAGCTGAGTGGTTTGGCCCAGTATTTCCAGTGGCAGACTGAAGGAGACAATCAGTGCACCACCTGACTGCAGAAATTCCCTACGGCTGGTTTTCATGCAGTCATCCCGGCAGCACGGCGCACTGCGCGCAGGATTCGCATGTGTGTACCACAGCGACACAGGTTGCCATCCAGTGCAGTGCGGATTTCAGCCTCGTTCGGCTTGGGGTTTTGTTTTAACAGGGCAGCACTGGTCATAACCATGCCGTTGATGCAGTAGCCGCATTGAGCAGCCTGTTCAGCGATAAATGCCGCCTGAACGGGATGCGGATTATCCGCAGTGCCCAAACCTTCGATGGTGGTGATGGGCTGATCCACCACTGAAACCGGTATGGAGCAGGAGCGTATTGCGACATCGCCAAGATGGACAGTACAGGCGCCACACTGGCCAAGGCCGCAACCGAACTTGGGTCCATTCAGTTCAAGTTCATTTCTGAGCACATAAAGCAGAGGGGTATCGTCAGCTGCAAGGACGGTGTGTTGCTTGCCGTTAACTGTGAGGGTGATTGGCATGGGGGAATTCCTGCGCTCAAGCACTCGAAGAAGGGCAGTTTATCAATGGCATTGATACTACAGTGAGGTCATCGCAATTTGCACGCTTCCATACAGTACTTTGCTGAGTATGTTGAGTAGCGGTTGGTCTATAACTTGTTCCATTGATCCGTGTACATGCGGTCCGGGATTTTGTTAACAGTTATAGTCGGTATACTGACAGGATGAATTCCACTGATCTGCAATACATGTCGCGTGCTCTGGAGCTGGCGCGTTTCGCGGAAGCGAATGGCGAAGTGCCGGTGGGTGCAGTGATTGTGAAAGATAATCAGATTATCGGGGAGGGCTGGAATCAGCCGATCACGACGCATGATCCAAGTGCGCATGCGGAGATGCTGGCCATGCGGGCGGCAGCGAAGTCACTCGGTAATTACCGTCTGCTGGATACTACGCTGTATGTCACTCTGGAGCCTTGTGCCATGTGTGCGGGAGCGATGGTGCATGCACGTATCAAACGGCTTGTCTATGCGGCAACCGATCCTCGTGCCGGGGCAGCCGGAACTCTCTTCAATATCGTCCAGCATGATGCGTTGAATCATCGTGTCGAAGTGACCGGTGGTGTGCTGGAAGAGGAATGTGCGGCGTTGCTGCGTAACTTCTTCCGAACCCGGCGCATCAGCAAAAGTTAGTGCTTTTGCTTTTCCTGCCGGGTTGCTTCCACTTTATCCATGGTGGAGGCTAGTCCGCCTTCCGCGCCAACCCAGTTGAGCATGGACATATACAGCTTGATGCTGTCGACAAACTGCACTGGCTCCCAGCCGCGTGCATAACCCCTTTTTGCCTGTGAATACCATTTTTCCTGTGTCAGGAGCGGCAGGTATTCGCGTACCACTTCCCACTTGTCTGCGTCTTTGCCATCGGCCTGGGCAAAGATCCTTGCATCTTCGATATGACCGTAGCCCATGTTATAGGAAGCCAGTGCAAACCAGGTTCTGTCGGGCTCCTTGATGCGTGCGGGAATCATGTTGCGCACATGAATGAAGTAACGTGCGCCACCCAGAATGCTCTGTTGTGGATCGAGTCTGTCCAATACCCCAAGACTCTGTGCCGTTTCATCTGTGAGCATCATCAGGCCACGCACCCCGGTGGGCGAAAGGGCGTCAGGCTGCCATTTGGATTCCTGATAGCCGATTGCAGCCAGCATGCGCCAGTCCATGCTGACTTCACTGGCCGCCGATTTGAACCAGTCCAGATACAGGGGCAGGCGTTCGCGCACATCAACAATAAAGCTGCGTGCGTACAGCACCGAGGCAACCGGTTTTTTCGCATAGTAGCGAGTCAATATGTTGTTCAATCTGCCGTCTGCGTCCACGACGGAGAAAAAGGATGCAACCCGGCTTAACAGGGTGGTGTCACGCGTGTTCACCAGCCATGCCAGTGATTTTCCCTGATCAAGATCAAAGGCGATGGCGATGTCAGGATGAAAACTGCGACCAATGGCAAACTCATTGGAATCGGCCACGGTGTAATCCAGTTCTCGCTGTGACAATCGATAAAGCAACTGGTCAATTTCCGCATCCGGATTTTCGACCCAGCTGATATCCGGCTGATCGGTTCTTAATCGTGCCAGCGTGGCGGCATGCGGGCTGTCACTGGCTACTTCGAGATGCCCGTTGCGGCTGGCCTCGACCAGATCATCCGGCCGATCCGCACCGGCGCGATAGATCAGATGCTCCTTGACCAGTTGATAAGCGGGACCATAGCTGCTGCCAGCGGGTGCTTCCTGTTCAAGAGCAAGTCCTGCGGCCGCGATATGCGCACGGCCTGAGGCAATGTCCTTGCGCAATTCACGGGCGTTGCTGGCTGAATAGATGTTGAGTGCCACACCCAGATCGGCGGCAAATTGCGCTGCCAGATCATATTCTGGCCCTTGGGGCCCCTCAGATCCCAGGTAGTAGGTGCTGGGGCTGTTCAACGTGACCACCCGCAACTCACCTGCATTGAGGATCTGTTCCAGAATTCCGGGTGGCTGGGAGCACGTGCCCAGCAACAGGCAGGCGATGATGGCTAGCGCCGCTTTCAAATCTCGTTAACTCCCTGACTGAAATCGCAATTTTGACAGCATAAACGACTGGAATTGCTCATGCAGTTGTATAGAATACCCGTCCTTGTTATTGGCGGGTCAACAACTTGATTGGTCTGCTCGTATCCAGGAGAGGTACCGAAGCGGTCATAACGGCACCGATTCGAAATCGGTTGAGGGTTAACTCCCTACAAGGGTTCGAATCCCTTCCTCTCCGCCAATCCGCTTTCAGGATGAAAAAGTGGACGTATTATCAGGATGTATGAGCTGTAACTGTTTCTGTTCAGGGATGCGCTAATAACAATAAACGAGGGTGGATTACGCTTCTGGCGTATGACCGGCCCATTCACAGGAATTGACGGGGATTATTATGCTCATTCTTACCCGCCGCGTTGGCGAAGCCATCATGATTGGCGATGACACTACAGTTGTGGTCCTTGGGGTACAGGGAAATCAGGTTCGCATCGGCATATCCGCACCAGCCAATGTGTCCGTACACCGTGAGGAAATCTATGAACGCATCCAGCGCGAGAAGGAAGCGGGTACTACCCAGAGTTAAAATGCGATAGTGTCTGGTTTCAGGCTGTCGATGCTGTATAAAAACTTTATAGTCAGCATGACGGATGCATGGTGACGGCATCAGGGTCGTCAAAGAGGGAAAAATGAGACCAGACAGATTGTCGAGTCTGTTTGTCAGTGTGGTACTGGCATTGATCTATTTTCAGTGCGCTGACGCGGCGGACATGAAAGGTACAGTTACCGTACTCAAGTATGAGAAAGTCACCGTTCACAGCTACATGGCACCGGCTGATGGCCTGTTTGTCACCAGCCAGATTCTTGAAACACCCAATCAGATTGTCATTGTAGACGCCCAGTACACGCGTCCCTACGCCATGGAGGTGCTGGACTATGTCAGGGGTCTGAACAAGTCTGTATCGCGCATCTATGTCTCGCACTCACACCCCGATCACTGGAACGGGCTGAGTGCGTTTGCCGGATACCCGATCTATACCTTGCCGGAAATAAAAGCTGAAATAAGCGCCAGAGCCGGCAGGGGACAGGCTGATTCAGCTGCTGCTAATCCTGCCGCTGATGTGCGTGAAATTTCTGCGGATGTACTCAGCAGCGGCAAAGAAGTAATTGATGGAGTGCGCTTCGAGTTTGAAAAAGTGAGTGCAGCCGAGGGTAGTGTGCACTTGCTGATCAGGCTGCCTGAGATCAGCACGCTGGTTGCTCAGGATCTGGTCTATAACAATGTTCATCTGTATGCGGGCCAGAATGAATTTGATCACTGGCTCAGTGTGGTCAGCGAGCTCAAGTCCAGAAACAGTGATGCAACCATTCTGACCGGACACGGCAAGCCTGTTGACCGGTCAGGGTATGACAGGATGATTGCCTACCTTGAGGATCTCAGGCAATTCCGTGTGACCTCAAAAAATGGTGAGGAGTTGAAGCAGAAGTTACTGGAGAAATATCCCGCTTATAACGGCTCCAGACTGATCGATATCTCGCTTCCGAGGCTATATCCCCCTGCAAAGTAGTCAGTGGTCTCAAGACCCGCGCCCAAGCTGCTGAACGCAGGAGTTTGCTGAAGTCATGCAGATGCCAGCAGCAGCCGGAACAACAATCATTGAACCGGCTGATTGAATTGCACCCGGTTCAATTTAAGGCGTGTTCAAGGCCGGTTTTATTGTGTACGAGAATGCCACTTCACCCTGTTTGTGTTCGGGCGTTTCGTCCTTGGGCATCCACGACCGGATGTAATCTACCCTGGCAATTTCAGGTGAGATACTCACACGCAGATGGCCTGAAGCAGGCAGGTAGTCGCCGGTTTTATAAGAATTACGGAAGCCGCCATTTTCGTCTTCATAGTTCGGGTTGGCGGGGTTGGGCGTTTCCTGATAGACGACGCCATCTTTCTCCTGACGGACATAAATATGGTCATGTCCCTGAAAGAATGCGCTGACCTTGTACTTCACCATCAGTTGATGAATCGGCAATGACCAGCCCGGGCGCTTCTTGTCGAATTCCCAGACTCCGTTCAGGCCTTTGCCGCCCCATTCACCCTGTTCAACCATTTCCACCGCACCGCGTCCGGTGCCCAGCACATGATGCGCAAAAATGAATTTATATTTTGCCTTGCTCTGTTTAAGTGTCTGCTCCAGCCAGTGATACTGAGCTTCACCGTGGGTAATGTTCCAGATGTCTTTGCCGCCCATGCCGGAAGCAACGGGTTCGGCAGTGGTGGCTGTAGTTGCTGATGAAGATGCAGCTGCTTCCATCCCTCCGCCCATACCCGCCATGCCATTGGCTGCCGCATTAGGACTGATGTCCGCACCCACTGCCACATCTGAATGCCAGTAAGGGTCAAGCGTGATGAACAGGGCATCACCCCATGTCCATGCGTAGTAATCATTCAGGTAGCCGATGTGCTCTACCTGTTCCTTGTCGCCCGTATAAAACTTGCCATCACCGATTGCGGGCTGCGGGAAATAAGAATTACGCGCTTTGCCGGCCCATACAGCGGGTGTATTGGGTGTGCCGTTGAGCAGATATTTCGCAGCCTGTTCGTGATTGCCATTCACCAGAAAGATCGGTGCGGCTGCGCCATCCTGACCCAGGTAAGGGCGCTGGTTGATGTACACCTGTGAAACAACCTGCGGTGACAGTGCCGCTGTGCCACCGGGCAATATATCGATACTGAAATCATCGCCCAGAGTGATGAAAAAATCGGGATGATCCTTGCGCACGTTGGCCATGGTGCGTGCATACAGTTCCGGATGAAACATCCGTCGCGGCCCTTCATTGTTACGCTCTGGATGTGAATCGGCCTGCACATCAAACACGTAGCTACTGCCCGGTGGTCTTTGTGTCTGGAAGCTGTATTCAGTGCCGGTTACGAAAGCGTTTGAACCGGATGGCTTGTAACGCAGCCGGTAGTAATAACGGGAATTCGCCTTGAGTTTATCGATGCCCAGTTCCACAGGGATACGGGCTTTCACATTGGTGATTGATGTTTTGCCGGTGTAATTTCCGGGCGCAACACCATACTCTGCATACACTTCCATATCATTCGGAGCCAGTACGCTGACTGAGATGGAGCTGTTTGTTGGACGGCCCAGCACCTGATTCATTGCGGTAACGGTGGTTCCGGAGGTGATGTCGCTTTGAGCCTGTTGTGCACCTGACATCGCTGCCCACGTACACAAGCCCAGCACACAAAGGCCAATGACCGCTTCACCGTAACGTATCGCTTTCGTGGAAGCTGATTTTTCCTGTCCTGTTGAGTGAGTCATGGAGACCTCCAGGTTTTATTGAAGTGCTGTTTGTTATGGCTGTTACTTACGGAAGGCCACAGTCAGCACAGTGAATGCTGTGCTGACTGTGTGAGCTATCCAGTTTTATCTGCTGATCACGGCGTGACTTTGGCCGGTTTGATGGTGTATGAGAAGGCCACCTCACCCTGCTTGTGTTCGGCTGTTTCATCTTTCGGCATCCATGACCGCACGTAATCCACCTTGGCTATCTCAGGCGAAACCGTGACGCGCAGATGGCCTGAAGACGGCAGGTAGTCACCCGTCTTGTATGCGCCACGCCAGCCATTAGCATCTTCATAGTTCGGGTTGGCAGGGTTCGGTGTCTCCTGATAGACCACTCCATCCTGTTCCTGTCGGACATAGATATGGTCGTGCCCCTGGAAGAATGCACTGACCTTGTACTTCACCATCAACTGATGGATGGGCAATGACCAGCCCGGACGTTTCTTGTCGAACTCCCAGACTCCACTCAGGTTCTTGCCGCCCCATTCACCCTGATCCAGCATGTCTGTGCCACCGCGGCCTGTACCCAGGACATGGTGTGCAAAGATGAATTTGTATTTGGCCTTGCTCTCTTTGAGTGTTTTCTCAAGCCAGCGGTACTGTGCTTCACCGTGGGTGATGTCCCAGATGTCCCGGTTACCCATGCCCGAATAATTGGGTTGAGCCGGTGTACCGGTCGTAGCCACGGCTTCCATACCGGCCATGCCGGCAACCGGAGCTGCAGTATCCATACCCGCCATCCCATCGGCTACGAGTGCGGCTGTGCCTGTCGGGCCCGACTCACCCAGTGCATTGTCGACCACCACATCTGAATGCCAGTAAGGATCGAGCGTGATGAACAGGGCATCACCCCATGTCCATGCATAGTAGTCATTGAGCATGCCCACATGTTCGACCGGTTCCTTGTCGCCCGTATAGAACTTGCCATCACCGATTGCGGGTTGCGGGAAGTAGGTATTACGGGCTTTGCCGGCCCACACGGCTGGGCTGTTAGCTGTGCCATTCAGCAGATACTTCGCGGCCTGCTCATGATTGCCATTCACCAGAAAGATCGGGGCTGCTGCGCCGTCCTGACTCAGGTAAGGACGCTGATTGATATACACCTGAGAAACGATCTGCGGCGAAAGGGGCGCCATGCCGCCCAGCTGATCAATGCTGAAATCATCGCCAAGGGTAATGTAGAAATCCGGCTGATCCTTGCGCACATTGGCCATAGTGCGTCTGTAGAGCTCCGGATCAAACATGTTCTTTCTTTCCGGATGCGAGTCGGCCTGTACCGCAAACACGAAGCTGCTTCCGGCAGGACGCTGTGTCTGGAAGCTGTATTCAGTGCCGGTTGTGTAAGCACTTGAATCAGACTGCTTGTAACGCAGACGATAGTAATAACGCGTATTGGCCTTGAGTTTGTCGATGTTCAGTTCGACCGGTATACGTGCTTTCGCGCTGGAAATGGCTGTTTTAGCCGTGTAGTTGGCTGGCGAAACACCGTATTCGGCATACACTTCCATATCATTCGGTGCCAGCACACTGACAACAATTGAATTGTCGGTTGGCCGGCCCAGCACCTGGGTCATTGCGCTCACCGTGGTTCCAGCTGTGATGTCATTCTGGCTCTGCTGTGCACCCGACATGGCGGCCCAGGCACACAGACCCAGTACGCACAAGCCGATTGCAGCTTCGCCATAGCGATGCAGGTTTGTGTTACGCGAAGCGACTGTTTGTGTTGTCTCAATCATGATGCTCCCCCGGATATTTATAAATTCAGCAGGCCATGCCTGAATAAAACTGCGGCACTATGCTGGCCAGCCCGCAGTCAGTTGGGATCACTTTAGATCATTCACTGCTCGTTTGTTGTCTAAAAAAGTAAATGAGCTTGAATCGAATAACTACTTCACCGAGACGCTTTCCCCGATGGTAATCACCATCATATCTTTGCCCACTTGCAGCGGACCTTTATAACCTGCGGCGCGAGTACGGTCAGTCGGATCTGCAAGATTCGGCGCGATATGCGAGTAGACAGCCAGCCGTGGAGCAACCCGGGTAAATATGTCCGCCGCTTCTTCAGGTGAAGTGTGATACGCCGCGACAGCATTGCCAGCCCCCACTGCTGAATCAGGAGGTCCTTCACCAGCGGGTGCGCCCATGCCGGTCACAGCGGCCATACCCGCAGCCATCCCGGCGGCCATGCCTGTTGCGGAACCACCATTTGCCGGGCCACCCTGCATGAATACTTCATGGATAAGCACATCGGCACCTCGTGAAAATTTCACCAGATTGTCAGACGGACGGGTATCTCCCGAAACCACAACCGAGTGGCCGGCATAGTCGATACGGTAGCCGAAGGCAGGGGTTACCGGATCATGTTTGACCCGGAAAGCAGTGACCGTTACGCCTTTGTTCTGATAGACCACGCCTTCTTCAATGTCGTGCGCATCAATCAGGATTTTTTCCGCCGGCCACTTCTCGACGAGATCACGTCGGATATGGGTATTGGTGGCAAAGGCAGTGGTCAGCGCCTGGGCAAGTCCCACCGTGCCGGTAGGCTGATCCGGGCCCGTGCCCGGTCCCCATAACGACATTCTGGTACTACGGGAATTCCAGCCGCTCATCCACAGAATGGGTAAACCTTCAGTGTGATCAGAGTGAAGGTGGGTCAGGAAAATCTTGTCGACACCGCGTACTCCCGCTTGAACCAGACGTTCAGGTACTCCGCGACCACAGTCAATCAGCAGGGTTTCACCACCTGCCTGAATCAGCGTACCGCTTTCCGCGCGCTCCTGCGACATGGATGGCCCGGCCGTGCCGAGCAGGGTCACGACAATTCCCTGATTGGTTGCAGGCAGGGCTGGCACAGCAGGAGTCTGCGCTGCGAGCCTGCCGGATAGCAGTAAGCCCGGAAGCATGGAGCAGAGAAACAGCAAACAGGTGCGTGGGTGTTTCATCGCGAAGTTCCTGATCATGAAATCGGCTCCGGGTCTGTAGGAGTATGAAATCTGCCGGCCAGCGGTTTTCAGTCAGATACCGGCCTGGCGCATCATGCAGGGTGATTATGCAAGAAATCAGTATATGAGCAGTGAATCACACTCAGGAGTGATCATTACGGCCATTACGCGTGGAGACATGCCCAATCTCAAAATATTCGCTGCCGGGATTACCGATAAGCTGTTTGACTGAATCGAATGGTTCTACAATGCTGATCGTACACTTTCAGCATCAGGTTGCTGTCCGAACTGGTGCTTGAAAAATAACTGGGTACTGGTCTGGATGAATGCAGCGTGTTTCATCCTAAGTGGCAATAGCAGACATGCAGATTCAAGCAAACATGAAAAAATTGAGACTCGGTTTTCTGGTGGTCGTGATGCCGCTGATCCTCGCTGCCTGTGGTGGCGATGGTTCCTGTGATGCTAATTTTTATTCATTCAAAAATTGTCTGAACAGCAGCAGTTCAAGCTCAAGCAGCTCTGTGCCTGTGGTGTATTACCCGCTGGGTGGAAACGTCGCAGGGTTGGGCGCAGGCAAATCGGTGAAACTGTCTCTGGTGACCACTCACGCGGCAGTGGCTTTTGCTGCATCAAGTGCATCTACTGCTACATTTACCGGAGCGGGGACCGTAGGCTGGTCTTTCAGTCTGGACAGTAGCAAAACGCTCACCCACCTTGGCTTATACAATACAGACCTGAATGCGGATACCACGGTGGGAGTCTGGAACAGTGGCGGCACGCTGGTCAAAAGCGTGATTTTCACCACCAGTTTGACCGGTGTTGATCTGGATGACCTTTCAAACAGTAACTTCCTATGGATGTCAGTGTCGAATCTGACACTTGATGCTGGTCAGTACACCATAGGTGGTTTTTCAAGTGCAGATCATTTCGGTGCTTACACCGGCTCTGTAATTCCCAGCGTGGTCGCTGGCTTCAATATTGTGAAATCATCTTTGATAAGTTTTATCGGATCACCTACGAAACCAACAACTGCCGAGAGCAGTACTTACCCTCACGGTTTCTTCGGTCCCAATCTGCGTTTCCTGACGGGCGATCAGCAGATTACTGTGGATGCCAATGGCGCATTTACCTTTCCGACAACTATTGCAGATGGCGATCATTATCTGTTGACGGTAAACACCCAGCCCACCGGGCAGGTGTGTGTAGTAGCGAATGGATCAGGTACAGTGTCCGGTGCGGGCGTCACAAATATTTTGGTGACTTGCACCTGATCAGTGATTAGTGAAAATGACGCACGGGTAGCACACATGCAAACACGCCTGTTAACTCAGTCTGATGTATTGGCCTGTGTTTCGATGCAAGAGGCCATCACTGCGGTGGAATCTGCTTTTCGTGATTACGCGCTGGGGCAGGCCAGCATGCCTCCCAAAATTTATCTGGATGTGCCCGGTTCAGGCGACTTCCGTGCAATGCCGGCGTGCATCGGTAACAAGGCCGGAATCAAGTGGGTCAGTGTGCATCCACAAAATCCAAAGCAGCATAACCTGCCCACGGTCATGGCAACCCTGATTCTCAACGATGCGCACAACGCGCATCCGCTTGCCATCATGGATGCCACCATGCTCACGGCATTCCGTACCGGGGCTGCTGCCGCTGTCTCTTCGAAATATCTCGCCATGAAAAATCCGAACCGGCTGGGCATCATCGGTTGCGGTGTGCAGGGTCGGCATCTGGTTGATGCACATCGGGTGCTGTTTCCCGAAATTGAAGTGCTTGTGGCAGACAGCAATTCTGCTGCCGCCGCTGCATTCGCAACTCGCATGCAGGCGCGCGTTGTGTCCATGCAGGAAGCCGCAGGTGCTGACATCCTGTGTACTGCTACGCCGAGCTATGTGCCGATTGTGAAACGTGCGTGGCTCGCCAGCGATGTGCACATCAATGCGATGGGCGCGGATGCACAGGGCAAGCAGGAGCTCGAAAGTGGCATCCTGCAGAATGCCTGTATTTTTGTAGATGACACGGGGCAGGCACATCACAGCGGTGAAGTGAATGTGCCACTTTCGCAAGGCATTATCAGCGCAGAGCAGGCTTTAGCAACACTGGGTGAAGTGATCGCCGGCAAACGGCTTCCACCTGATCGTCCCTGTGTCAGCGTGTTTGATTCAACCGGGCTTGCGATTCAGGATATCGCTATTGCCCAAATTGTTTTGCATGCGGCAGAACAGAAAAAAATCGGTCAGCAAATCGACTTCCTGTCGTAGATAAGCCGCTGCCCTGAGCGCATCAGGGTTTATTTGTCCTTGTCTCCAGATCTCTTGCTGCGCATCTTGCGGCGGTTAGCTGCTTCTGCATTCCAGATTGAATTCATCGTCGAACCGACCAGTCGGCGATCTTCATCGGTTTCACGACGGTCACTGTGCTTCTGATAACGGCACTTGCAGCCTTGTGGCATGGTGCAGTCCGGCAGTGGCAGCTTGGGTGTTTTCATGACCAGATGCCGCTGATACTTGAGCTTCTGCGCTGCTGCACAACAGGGGTCACTGACAATGACGGAGATCGCACGAAAATCTGGCATCAAATTATCTCCCGTCTGGCGGTTTGTTTTTATAGAAGGTTAACCAAATGTTGCTGGCACGTTACCCGAAGCCATGCGCGGGGAGTGTGGGGCAAGTCGCAAAAGTCACTCGCAGCACTGACACTGGCGCAAGGCTGATTCCTCACGCCCCACAGGAATAATCATTTCAAACGGCAGATCGGTATCAGCAGGCAAAGACAGTCAGCAACCGGGATTCATTTGTCGCGGCTGCTTGTCCAGTGCTGTCCCGCTCCCCACAGGATGACCAGCAACGCGATAGCCACCACACCCAGTGTGTACCAGAGCCCTGCATACGGGTTGCCGGACTTGGCCACCATGTAGCTGACAATGAAGGGCAGGAACCCGCCAAAGTAGCCAGTGCCGATATGGTAGGGAATGGACATGGACGAATAACGCACTGCTGCCGGGAACAGATCGCTGAGCAGGGCGGCCACCGGGCCGTAGGTCATGCCGGACAGGAAGCTCAATGCAATGACGCCGAGGAAGATAATGGCAAGGTTAGTGGCTGGCGGTGTTTGCGGTGTAAGGTCATAGCCCGCTGTCTTGATGGCTTGATCAAGTGCCTCTCCCGTCGGATCAGCAACCTGGAGCTGGCCGATGCTGACGTTGAGTGTTTCGCCAGTCATCAATGTGTAAGGCAACCCTTTCGCGGTGAGGTGATCCAATACCTGAGCGCATGGCGATGCCTGCTTGCTGGCAAATGGATCAAAGTCGCATTGCGGGCCCGTTACCGTAATCGGCGCGCGTGCAATGGCTTGCTTCAATCCGGGATTGGCCTGCGAGCCAATCAGCCAGAAGATGGGCAGCAGCAGTATCAGTGTGAGTGTATAGCCAATACCGATGACGCGACGCTGACCCCACTTGTCTGACAAATGGCCGAACAGCACGAACCAGAATGAACCGACCAGTGCACCAGCAGCCACTGTGATCTGCGCCGTTGTGCCGGCCACCTTCATCGGTCCCTGCAGAAAGGACAGTACTGAAAATGTCGCTGTGTACCAGATCACTGTCAGACCCGCCGCAACGCCGAACAGTGCAACGAACAGACGACGGCCATTGCCCGGGTAAGTGAAGCTCTCAACAAAGGGGTTCTTCGACATCTTGCCGCTTGCCCGTAACTCCACGAACACCGGGCTTTCATTCAGCTGAGTACGCATCCACACCGATACGGCCAGCAATATCAGCGAAAGCAGGAATGGCACCCGCCAGCCCCATTCAGCCCACGTCTCTGTGGTCATGGATGCTTTCACACTCAGCACTACGATCAGCGACAGGATGAAACCTCCTGCCACCGCTGCCTGAATGAAGCTGGTGTAGAAACCGGCGCGACCCTGCGGAGCATGTTCAGCGACATAGATGGCCGCGCCACCATATTCACCGCCCAGCGCCAGCCCCTGACAGATGCGTAACAGAATGATGATGACCGGTGCTGCATAGCCGATGGTTTCAGCCGAGGGCACCAGACCCACGCCTGCTGTGGCAATGCCCATCATCACGATGGTGACGAGGAAGGTGTACTTGCGACCGAGTCGGTCACCCAGATAGCCGAAGATCATGGCACCCAGCGGCCTGAACCCGAAGCCGATGGCAAACCCGGCCCAGGCGAGCAGTGTTCGCAATGTCTCGCTACCAGCGGGGAAAAACGTCTTGCCGATGATGCCGCTGGCGGCAAGCGTGCCGTAAATGAAGAAGTCATACCATTCGAAAATAGTGCCCAGCGCCGAAGCGCCGATCACCAGCGGGATCGACTGTTTCCTGTTCATTCCCGGAGCAGCGTCTGCTGTGGCCATGAGTTCCCCCGATACGTTCTAGTGTTCAAAAACAGGATAAAGGACGGAAAGAATAGAAGCTGCAACGCGGGGATTGCAATCCCGGTATTCAAAAGGATCGGGTAAGATGGCAGCATTGCTTTCTTGGCTAAGCCCGGCAGATATGGGTCATACATAAGGATCTTTGCGGAGAATGTCTGGCGTATGCCGGAGTTGCAGCCAGTCTCAAAATGACCTACAGCCCACACCAACTTGCCTACTTTGCTCACCAGCTGACATTGCGTGGTCCGAGCGGGTCGATGGAGCGGATGGCGGGTGCATTGCTGGATGCTCAAGTTGATCTCAACCCGCATCAGATAGAGGCCGCGCTTTTTGCTACACGTAATCCGCTATCCAAGGGCGCCATCCTTGCTGACGAAGTGGGTCTGGGCAAAACCATCGAGGCAGGCCTGCTCATAGCCCAGAAGTGGGCTGAGCGCAGGCGGCGTATCCTGATCATTGCACCGGCCAATTTACGCAAACAGTGGCATCAGGAATTGGCGGACAAATTCGGCTTACCAGCGACCATTCTTGAGGCCAAATCATTCAAGCAGTCGCTCAAAGAGGGCATAGCCAACCCCTTCGATCTTGGTATGGGAGATAACACTCCACAAATCGTCATTTGCTCGTATCAGTTCGCAGCCGGCAAAGGCGAATCAGTCCATGAGGTACCGTGGGATCTGGTGGTGGTAGATGAAGCGCATCGGCTGCGCAATGTTTACAAGCCTGAAAACAAAACCGCTAACAAACTGCGCGAAGCCATCGGCCATGCGCGCAAGGTTTTCCTAACGGCCACGCCGTTGCAGAACAGCTTGCTTGAATTGTACGGTCTGGTCAGCTTTATCGACGATCAGGTTTTCGGTGACCTGGATAGCTTCAAGCAGCAGTTTGGTAGCTTGCGTGATGATGCCAGCTTCGACGCCTTGAAGCATCGCATCAGTCCCATCTGTAAACGCACGTTGCGCAGGCAGGTAGAGGCCTACGTTAAATACACCAAACGTATTCCTTTGTTGCGCGAATTCTCGCCCGGGGCAGACGAAGCTCGCTTGTATGAATTGGTCTCGGAGTACCTGCAACGAGACAGTCTGTTTGCCCTGCCCAATAGCCAAAGGCAACTTATTACGCTGGTGCTGCGCAAGTTGTTGGCTTCCAGTACTTTCGCCATTGCTGGTGCGCTGGAAACGCTGGTCAGGCGACTCAAGCAGACGCTCGATCAGAAAACGCCTCCCAAATTGGCAGAAGAACTCGATCAGGATTACGAAGGCTTCGATGAGCTTGAGGACGAACTGAATAGCGAAGAGCTGGACGAAGTCCGCAAAAACACCGCACAGGAAATAGCGTCTATTCAGTCGGAAATTATCGAGCTGGAAAGTTTCCGCAACTTGGCAGTATCCATTACCGAAAACGCCAAGGGTGTCGCGCTGCTCACCTCGCTCAAAGTCGCCTTCGCCAAGCTGCGCGAGCTGGGCGCGGCTGAAAAAGCCATTATCTTCACTGAGTCACGGCGTACCCAGGACTATCTGCTGTCATTGCTGGCCACTGCGGAATATACAGATGATGTTGTGCTGTTTAATGGCACTAATACCGATGCAAAAGCCAAGCAGATCTATAGCGAATGGGTTGCAAGGCATAAAAACACCGATAAAGTCAGCGGCTCACGCACGGCAGATACACGCGCTGCTCTGGTCGAGTACTTTCGAGACAAGGCCAGGATCATGATCGCTACCGAGGCCGGTGCAGAAGGGATTAACCTGCAATTCTGCTCGCTCATTATCAATTACGACCTGCCGTGGAACCCGCAGCGTATTGAGCAGCGTATTGGTCGCAGTCATCGCTATGGACAGAAGCATGACGTAGTGGTGGTCAACTTCATCAATCGCGACAACGAAGCAGATAAACGCGTTTACGAGCTGCTGGATCAGAAGTTCCGCTTGTTCGATGGTGTCTTTGGTGCCAGTGATGAAGTGCTGGGCGCAGTGGAGTCCGGTGTGGATTTCGAACGGCGTATCGCAGACATTTATCAGCGTTGCCGTCGTCCGAGTGAAATTCAAGAAGCCTTTCAGCAATTACAGTTTGATCTGGCCGGACAAATTAACGAAGCCATGGTCAGTGCCCGACGATCATTGCTTGAAAACTTTGATGAGGATGTACAAGCGCGCTTGAAAATAGCACAAACAGACGCACAAGTTCGCCTGGATAGGCTGGAACGATTACTGATGCGGTTTACTCAGGGCATGCTGGATGGACATGCACAGTTTGAAGGCAATGGGCTGGCGTTCAATCTCACCTCGATGCCATCCATTCTTGATTCTTCCGCGACCAATAGCATTCCACTGGGGCGTTATGAGCTGCCTCGTCGTACTGATGATGCGCATGTTTACCGTCTGCAACATCCACTGGCCCAAGGGTTGCTCAGAGCCGCACAACACGTCGCTCTTCCTCCCGCCAGATTGCTGCTTGACTATGATGGCTATGGCGCCCAGGTTTCTGCCCTGAAAGCATTAAAAGGCCAGCAGGGCGTAGCGGCCGTGTTGTTACTGAAAGTCGATTCACTGGGTGCCAGCGAAGAGCATTTGTTGACTGCTGCCATCAGTGGCGAAGGGGTGCTGGACGCTGAGTTGACCGAAAAGTTGTTGACCTTGCCGGGACGTGCTGAGCCTCTGCCACATGGCGAACCAGTTCGGCAGGATTCAGTCACCCATGCTTCAAGTCAAGCCGGCCTCGACTTTGCTGCTGCCTATGTGGCGATTCCAGACAAGCTAAATGCTGAATTGAATCGACAGAAGGCAATCATCGTAAGTGGCATAGAGACGCGTAACCTGGAGCTGTTTTCTGACGAAACCGAAAAGCTGGATGCGTGGGCAGATGACCAGAAAGTGAGCCTTGAGCGGGAAATCAAAGAGCTGGATCGTCGCATCAAGGAAACCCGCACTAAAAGCAAAGGCGCAGCCACCCTGGCCGAGAAACTGGCTGCACAGAAGGAGCAGCGTGATCTGGAAACCCAGCGCGACCGCAAGCGGCGTGAGTTGTTTGCCCGGCAGGATGAGATTCAGGCAAAGCGTGACAAATTAATTGATAATCTGGAAAGCCAGTTGCAACGCAAAGAGCAGCTGCTGAATGTTCTGGCTGTTGAATGGAGAATGCAGTGAAGCACAGAAAGATTATTGTTAAAGGCGCTGAGGTTCAAATAGCGACGCGAGAGGAGCAGGACTATATCTCGCTAACAGACATGGTTCGGAATTTTGAGGGCGGTAGCGCCCTGATTGAACAGTGGCTCAAAAATAAGGATACCGTCCTGTTTCTGGGAATCTGGGAGCAGCTCAATAATGAGGCGTTCAATTCCCTCGAATTCGAGGGAATTAAACATGAAGCGGGTCGGAATAGTTTCTTTCTGTCTGCAAAGAAGTGGATCGACAAGACGGGTGCGATTGGCTTGTATGCCAAGGCTGGTCGATACGGAGCAACCTTCGCCCACCGCGATATCGCTTTCGAGTTCGGTTCCTGGCTCAGCCCAGAGTTCAAGCTTTATCTTATAAAGGAGTTTCAGCGTCTCAAGGAAGAAGAATCCCGCCTCACCTCATTGGACTGGAGTTTTCAGCGTACCTTGGCCAAAGTGAATTACAAAATTCACACGGATGCGATCAAGGACAAGTTGATACCTGCGCTAGTCACACGGCAACAAACGAATGCCATCTATGCAACCGAAGCTGATTTGCTGAATGTTGCTTTATTTGGCATTACCGCAGCGCAGTGGCGGCAAGCCAACCCGCGCGCGTCGGGCAACATGAGGGATGTTGCAACATTGGAACAACTGGTAGTGCTCTCCAATCTGGAAAGCATTAACGCCGTGCTGATTCACCAGCATCTTCCCCAGTCGGATCGCCTGACGCAACTCAACAAAATTGCAATTTCCCAGATGCGCTCGTTGCTGAGTTCGAAAGCCACCGGACGCTTGAGTAGTCCAGTAGCTGTTATCAAAAAGGCAGTTAAGAAATGACTGAGCCAACAATAACCTGTCCCAATTGCAATACTGTTATCCGTCTTACGGAATCACTAGCTGCACCTCTGGTGGCCGCCACCAAGAAACAGTTTGAAGCGCGCCTTGCGCAGCAGGAACAGGAAGTCGCCAAGCGCGAGCAAACCCTGCGTGACAAGGAAAAACAGATTGCTGAGTCGGCGCGCAAGATGGAGGAACAGGTCAGCGAGCAGGTGGCCACCCAGTTAAAGGCAGAGCGTAACCGGCTGATTGCCGAGGAATCACGCAAAGCAAAGTTGGCCGCACAGGCAGATATGGAGGCTAAAACACGTGAATTGACTGACCTTCAGGAAGTGCTGAAGGAACGCGATACAAAGCTGGCCGAGGCACAAAAGGCGCAGGCTGAACTAATTAAAAAGCAGCGCGAGCTTGATGATGCCAGACGAGAGCTGGAACTAACGGTTGAGAAACGTGTACAGGAGAACCTTGCAGGTGAGCGTGACAAGGCCAAACGTGAAGCAGAGGAAAGCCTGAAACTGAAAGTGATGGAGAAGGATCAGACCATTGCTTCCATGCAGCAAAAGATTGAAGAGCTGAAGCAAAAAGCAGAGCAAGGCTCACAACAACTGCAAGGTGAAGTGCAGGAACTTGAGCTGGAGAACCTGCTAAGAGTCAAGTTTCCATTCGACTCAATAGAGCCAGTTCCAAAGGGTGAATTTGGCGGCGATGTACTTCAACGCGTGGTTAGCTCAACAGGGCAACCCAGTGGGCTGATTCTGTGGGAGTCCAAACGGACCAGAAACTGGAGCGATGGCTGGCTCACCAAGCTGCGTGAGGATCAGCGTAAAGCGAAGGCTGAGGTTGCAGTGCTCGTTTCACAGGCGTTGCCCAAGGGGGTTGATAGTTTTGACGTGGTAGATGGCGTGTGGGTTGCCTCCCCCAAGGTTGCCTTGCCGCTGGCGACCATCCTGAGAAGCGGATTGTTGCAAGTCAGTATGGCCAGACAAGTGTCAGAAGGGCAGCAAACAAAAACAGAGCTGGTTTATCAGTACCTGACGGGACCGCGTTTTCGCCAGCGTGTAGAGGCTATCGTTGAGGCATTTTCCTCGATGCAGGAAGATCTGGCAGCAGAAAAGAAGGCGATCCAGCGACAGTGGTCCAAACGAGAAATGCAGCTCGATAAGGTGTTGTTGTCCACGGCCGGCATGTACGGCGACTTGCAGGGTATAGCGGGCAAGTCGTTGCAGGAGATTGAGGGGTTGGAGTTGAAGGCATTGGAAAACAAGTCAAATAGCATCTGAAATCGGGAGAAAAGGATGACGGAACGATCACATCTTGTACGCATGTACGTAAAAAATATTGGCTGTATCGGAAATGATGGATTAACGATAGAGCTGGATGAAATTGTTTGCCTTGTCGGTGCCAACAATGCTGGCAAGACTACCGTTCTTCGTGCGTATGAATTGGCGGTCAAACAAGCCGAATTGAAACTTGAAGATTTCAACCGAAACTCGAATGGCAATCCAGCCGCCGTGGAACTTTGGGTTCACATTCCCGAAGCAGCGGCAAATGTTGATGAGAAGTGGAAAGAAAATGTCGATGGTTTGCTGCTCGTTCGATCCAAATGGGAATGGCCTACCATTGGAGGAAAGCCTACCCGAACGACATGGGACCCGGAAACCAAAGAGTACGCAGAAGATGGCAAGGCTTCAGGTCTCGACACTGTCTTCAATAGCCGTCTACCTCAGCCATTTAGAATTGGCTCTCTGGATAACCCACAGGAAGAACACAAAAAACTATTGGCGCTCGTGTTAGAGCCTGTGACACGCAAATACAAATCGTTGATGGAGGACAAAGAATCCGCTCTGAGCAAGAAGATTTCCGAACTTCAGACTGAAGCGGAAAAGCCGGTGGCTGAATTCAAAGACCAACTCGAAAAAATTCAATCGCAAGTCAATTCTTCTTATCAGCAGGTTTTTAATTCAGCAGAAATTCGCCTTACCGTATCTCTCGGTGATATTGGCTTTGATCCTCAGAAAAGTCTTAGCAGTGGTTCACGTGTGGACATCGCTGAGAAAGATGGTCAGGCACGCTGGGATCAGCAAGGAACCGGCTCCCAGCGCGCCTTATTCTGGTCAATGCTTCAAGTTAGATCAGAGTTGAACCGGCTTTCAGATATTCAGAAAGGTGCTGAGAAGGAAAAGGTCGAACTCGCAAAGCTTGAGGCAAAGGCTACCAAGAAGCCAGCCGATGAGAGGAAAATCCAAGCCCTGAAAGAGAAGCTACAAAAGATTGAAGATGGTGAGGACGATGGTTTTCTTCCTGGTTACATGCTGTTGATTGATGAGCCAGAAACTGCACTACATCCATCCGCAGTGCGCGCAGCAAAGGAGCACCTCTATGCCTTGGCTGCCGAATCAGGTTGGCAAGTTATGCTAAGCACCCATCACCCTGCATTCATTGATCCACTCAAAGATCACACTACGATCGTTCGTCTCCATCGAATTGAGGCGCATCTGCCGCCGAATGTGTATCGGTCTGAGAAAATTAAGTTCGATGGCGAGGAAGTTGAGAATCTCAAGGCGCTGATGCTTTTCGACTCAAATGTATCCGAGATGTTTTTCGGTGGACACGTTGTTATCGTCGAGGGTGATACGGAGTTTGCTGCCTTCCATGAGGCGATGCGCCTTAATGAGGCTAGCTATCCTATGGATCAGAGGCCATTGATTGTGAGGGCAAGAGGTAAAGCTACCATATCAATTTTGGTGAAAATGCTGGCGCACTTCAAGATTGGATTCTCTGTCTTGCACGACATAGATGCTCCAAAAACGAAAGGTGGCGATAAAACGAGCTCGGCCTATTCAATTAACAAGAATATCGCTGATGCAATATCGGCAGCACGATCCATTGGTATCTCGGTTGTCTATCGGTGCTCGTGCCCAAACTTCGAGCAACACCACGAGATGAAGCTTCCTAAGAAGGATAAACCATATGAGAGTTGGAAAGCGGTTCGTGATGATGAGAGTATTTGCAGTAGCGTACTTGGTGTATTGAAGGCGCTCACAACTCAACCCACCGATGCGGTTATCTTGCCTGAAGATGGCATAAACTACGAAGCACAAATTAAAAAATGGATCGCCAAAAATTCTATTACGAATGAGGCATATCAGTTTGATTGAGTATGCGGCACTGCTGGCGATGAGGAATAGATGAGCAAAAAACAAAAACTCGAACTGACCTGGATTGGCAAAGATGTTCGGCCGAAGCTGGAGCCGCGTATTTTGCTGGAGGATTCATCTAGGAGTTATCACGCGAAGCATCGGGTGGCGGATGGTGACCTCTTTGATAATCGACTGATCTTTGGTGACAACCTGCTGGCGCTCAAGGCGCTGGAGCAGGAGTTCGCGGGAAAGGTTAAGTGCGTGTTCATTGATCCGCCGTACAACACGGGCAGTGCGTTCACTCACTATGACGATGGGTTGGAGCATTCCATCTGGCTATCGCTGATGCGGGATCGATTGGAGATCATTCGACGGTTGCTGTCAGATGATGGTTCGTTGTGGATCACAATTGATGACAATGAGGCGCACTATTTGAAGGTATTGTGCGACGAGGTCTTCGGACGAAGAAATTTTGTATCGAATGTGGTATGGCAAAAGGCTTACACGTCTAACCAGACAGCAAAGCACTTATCGAATACGCATGACCATCTCTTCTGCTACGCAAAAGAATTGAACACATTCCGTATTGGAAAGCTTCCAAGGACAGAAGAGCAGAAGAATTCATTCAGCAACTCAGATAGCGATCCACGGGGCCCATGGAAGGCGGAGAATTTGTCAGCGGGAAAATTCTATTCGGCCGGACAGTTCGAAATCATTGGGCCTAAAGGCGATGTTTTTCTGCCGCCAAAAGGACGATATTGGCGTTGCAATGAACAGCAATACCTGGCCTGGTTGAAAGATGGGCGAATTACGTTTGGCAAAAGTGGTGATGGTCGTCCAATGCTCAAAAAATTTTTGGCTGAGATGGAAGATGCATTGACCGCAAATACTTGGTGGACTCATGCGGAGACCGGAAGCAATAAAGAGGCCAGCATCGATCTTAAAGCGATGTTTGGAGATCGAGGGGATGTCTTTCAGAACCCAAAACCAGAGAAACTCCTGCATCGCGTTTTAACCTTGGCGTCTTCACCGGGGGACCTCGTCCTTGACTCTTTTGCCGGTTCCGGCACCACCGGCGCTGTCGCGCACAAGATGGGCCGCCGCTGGATCATGGTCGAGCTGGGTGAGCACTGCCACACGCACATCATTCCCCGCTTGAAGAAAGTGATTGATGGTGAAGACAAGGGCGGCATCACTGATGCAGTGGGCTGGAAAGGTGGCGGCGGCTTTCGCTATTACCGACTCGCACCCAGCTTGTTGCAGCAGGATCGCTGGGATCAGTGGGTAGTGAACAAGGAATACAACCCCGAGATGCTGGCAGCGGCGATCTGCAAGCTGGAAGGGTTCAACTACGAGCCCAGTGCTGATTTTTATTGGCAGCATGGGCATAGCAGCGAGCGCGACTATATCTTTGTCACCACGCAATCGTTAAGTGCGGCGCAACTGGAGGCGCTGTCCGAAGAGGTGGGGCCAGATCGTACCTTGCTGGTGTGTTGTGCGGCGTTTCGCGGCAATGCAGAACGCTTTGCCAACCTTACTGTGAAAAAGATTCCCAAGATGGTGTTGCAGAAATGCGAGTGGGGCCATGACGACTACAGCTTGAATGTGGAGAACTTGCCGAAGGCAGCCCCGGAGGCTGCTGCTCTGCACTCCGCAACTAAAGCAACGGCATCAGATAAGAAAAAATCAGATGTGCCACAGCAGGAGTTGGAGCTGTGAGCGCGCCCAAGATCGTCATCATTGCCGGGCCGAACGGTGCGGGCAAAACCACCTTTGCGCGGGCCTTCTTGCCACAGGAAGCGCAGTGTCCACGCTTCATCAATGCCGACTTGATTGCGGTGGGGCTGGCTCCGTTTGCGCCGGAACCCGTGTTAATTGAATGGGGAGAAAGACCATGACCCAAGATCAACTTTCAACCGCCAAGGACAAGGATTTGCCCGCATCGCTGATTGCGATTCAGCGTGCCGCCAAGGTGGCGCGCGAGCTGGCGGTGCGTACCAATACCGCGATTGTGGTGCTGCGTGATCAAAAGCAGGTGCGTATCACGGCGGATGAATTGCGCCAAGCGGGCGTGCGTTAGTTTGGCTGTTCAAGGGCGAACTTTTTTGTCGCGCTTGGTGGCGGGATTCTGCAGGTATGGATTGGCATCGACGAGGCGGGTGCTTATGAGTGGAGTGTGTCAGCCAATGTATGGACAAGGGCAATAATGAATAAGACAGTCAATGCTGTTTCAGGGCGATTGTCGCTGCGTGCACCGCAGGCAGATTCGCTACGGATTCTGGCGCAGGTGCTGGAAGATGTGCCGCTGCTGAGCGATCACCGTGCCCGTTCTACGGAAGATTTGGCGCAGATGATTGAGTCACTGAAAGCACAATTTCCCAGCCTCTCAGACTTCGAACGTGACTTTCCTTCGCTGTGCTTTGCGCTGGCTACAGGTGTGGGTAAAACACGCTTGATGGGTGCGTTTATCAGCTACCTGCACATGGCTTATGGCTACCGGCATTTTTTCGTACTGGCGCCCAATCTGACCATCTACGACAAACTCATTCGCGATTTCACACCCAATAGCCCCAAGTATGTGTTCAAGGGTATTGCCGAGTTTGCGGTGAATGCGCCGGAAGTGATTACCGGAGATAACTATGATCAGCGCGGCTCACACAGCCTGCTGGGAAGTATTGAGATCAATATCTTCAACATTTCCAAAATCAATTCCGAAGTACGCGGCGGCAAAGAACCGCGCATCAAACGCATGCGTGAAGTGCTTGGAGACAGTTACTTTAACTATCTGGCCAATCTGGATGACCTGGTGTTGATCATGGATGAGTCGCATCGCTATCGCGCCAGCGCTGGCATTCGCTCGCTGAATGAGCTGAAACCATTGCTGGGGCTGGAGCTGACCGCAACGCCGTTTACAGAAAGCAGCAAGGGGCCGGTGCCTTTCAAGAATGTGGTACTGGATTACCCGCTGGCGCGTGCGATTGAAGATGGCTTTGTCAAAGAACCGGCTGTGGTCACGCAACAGAACTTTGATGCCAAGGCACACAGTGCAGATCAACTGGAGCGCATCAAGCTGATGGATGGTATTCGCGTTCATGAAGAAACCAAGGTTCACTTGCTGACTTATGCACAACAGACCGGCGAGAAGGTAGTGAAGCCGTTCATGCTGGTGATTGCCCGTGATACCACCCACGCAAGCCAGCTGATGACGCTGATTCAGTCCACTGAGTTTTTCGATAGTCGTTATGCGGGCAAGGTGATTCAGGTGGACAGTGGTACCACCAGTGGTGCCGAGGGTGATGAAGTCATCCAGAAGTTGCTGGCGGTGGAAAGCTATGACGAGCCTACCGAGATCGTGATTCACGTGAACATGCTCAAGGAAGGCTGGGACGTGACTAATCTGTACACCATCGTGCCGTTGCGCGCCGCCAATGCGCGGACGCTGATCGAGCAATCTATTGGCCGTGGTCTGCGTCTGCCTTATGGCCGCAAGACAGGCGTGGAAGCGGTGGATCGCCTGAACATCATCGCCCACGACAAATTTGATGAAGTGATTCAGGAAGCGGGACGCGGTGATTCGCCGATACGGTTGCGTGAACGCAAGCTTGCGCCGATAGAGGGTGAGGGCACATCGCTGCAAAGTGTGGTGGTGACGCCGACCACCGAGATTGTTCTGGGTATTGGTGCTGCAATGTCTCCAGTGGCGGGCACGTCATCCATTGTTTATCCGACCGGCAAGCCGAGTGCTGGGATGTTTTCAGGCGAGGCGGCCGATGTGGCGCGCGCCACGTTGAATGTGATCAACGACATGAGTCGATTGGTCAGTGAGGTACCTAATTCCATTGCTCTGCAGAAGCCAGAGATTCAGCAGGAGATTGCCCGCAGGGTGGAAGCGCAGCTGGGACCCAGCCAGGGCGACATGCTCACGACACAGGGCGCGGCGGTGGCAGAGATCGTCCAGAAGACGGTGCAGGTCATGGTGGAGCATGCCATCGACATCCCGCGCATTCTGGTGAAACCGAAGGGGCCAGTGAAAAGTGGCTATGGTGCCTTCACGCTGGATGTGTCGCGCATGAACTACCAGCCGCAGGATCAGCAACTGGTGGGTCGCGGTTTGCAGACCGGCAAGGACGTGCACTATGGGCAGTCATCCATCGTGGCGGAAAAGCGGCTGGAAGATTATCTGGTACGCGAGCTGATTAACTTCGATGACATTTCCTATGATGAACACGCCGAGCTGATTTATGGTCTCGCCGGACAGGCTGTGACGCACTTCCGTTCATACCTGAAAGATGAGGAGTCGTTGCACAATGTTCTGAGTCACCACGCGCGTGATGTCGCCGAGAACATTCATGCGCAGATGATCGCTCACTACTACGAAGATATCAGTGAATCAGAAGTGGTGGTGAGTCAGGGTTTTACTGCACTGAAACACAGTGGCCTGAATGCTGAAGGTGAGGTGTTGCCCATCAGTCAGACACCACCGGATAAGTCGCGTATTACTCAACTGGTGTTTGGTCACTTCAGCAAGTGCGCTTATAGCCACCAGAAATTCCAGAGCGACACCGAACGAGTGATGGCGCTGATTCTGGAACGTGAATCACTGCGCTGGTTCCGTCCAGTGGCTGGTCAGTTCAATATTTATTATCGCAAGGGCCCATTCGAAGCGGAGTACATACCGGATTTTGTGGCGTTAACTCACGACGTCAATCTGATAATCGAAACCAAAGCGGTGCGCGACATGGAGAGTGAAGAAGTACAAGCCAAGGCCGAGAAAGCCAGGCTTTGGTGTCAGCATGCCTCTGCTTACACAAAGCAGAATGGTGGGAAGCCGTGGAAGTATTTGCTGATTCCACATGATGAAGTAACGCATAGCGCTACATTAAGCAGCTTGATGTTGAAGGGGAATCATTATGCCGGTTGAGCTGGGCATCTGGCGGATTGACGGCGACGTGCGTGAAGTTGTTTTTGAACCCATGGAGCAGGAATCCCGGCTCGAATCGTTGCTGGAACAGGATATATCCATTGCTGCGCCGCATCTGATGGTGATCGGGCGTCAAGTACGTACGTCGTTTGACAAAGTTATTGATCTGCTGGCTATCGATGTGGAAGGGAATCTTGCTGTACTGGAGCTCAAGCGAGATAAAACCTATCGCGACATTGTTGCTCAAGTGCTGGACTATGGATCGTGGGTGAAGTCACTTCGCGATGAAGATATTGCGCGTATCTATAATGACTATCTGAAACGATGGCAGCCAACCCGTCATGCCGTATCAATCAACGAGGCGTTCTGTACTCGGTTCAAGGTCAACGCCATGCCTGAGGAACTCAATGGAGGTCACGAGCTGATTATCGTCGCGGCGAGCCTTGATCCAAGTACTGAGCGAATAGTTGGCTATTTGGCTGAGCATCACGATGTCAGTATCAATGCGGTGTTCTTCAGGTTCTTCCGCGAGGAAGGCCGTGAGTATCTGTCACGTGTCTGGCTGCGAGAACCCGCCGCCACAGTATCAGAGCCTGAGCCTGACTCGAAAAATGGCATATGGAACAGTGAGTATTACGTTTCATTTGGTGGTGATCGCGATTGGGAAGGTGCACGTCGCTATGGATATATCGCCGGAGGTGGCGGTGCGTGGTACAGCAACACGCTGTCGTTGCTGGAGAAGACCCGATTTGGTCTGACATGATGTTCCGCAAGTATCGTTGTCCAGCGTGTGGGTTGCGAACGGGGGTTGCGATTATCTATGGCATGCCCGGGCCTGAGTTGTTCACGGCGGCTCAGGCAGGTGACGTGGTGCTGGGAGGCTGCGATGCTGAATTTGGTGCGCCAGAGCGACAATGCACGGCGTGCGAACACGCATGGCGCATCAAGCGACGTAATCTTGTGTTGCCCGATTGGGATGGTAACGAAGATTTGAAATGGCTCCGGGACGGGTTCGATCAGCCTTCATAAGGGCATGATCTATAACAATTGTTTGCTTGTTAATTAAGTGGTGCCCCAAAGATGCCCCCACAAGTCGTCAGCTTGGTTAATGGGTGGGGGCTTTATGTATTGAATTGTTATAGCCGCATCGTAATAGGAGAGTGTGGTCAGCTCCAACGGAGAATCTCTGGTGGCTTGCGCGGCACGACAGGTGTAGCACCCGCCGGCTTGCCTACAATGATCGGTGCATAGGCTGTTAGCTCAGCGGGCACTCCCAACGCCTGCTTCCACTGCGGCGTATTAAGGGCCGCGACTGCCAGACCAATGGGGCAAGTCCCAAAGCCTAATGAGCAGGCGGCCAGCATCAGGTTCTCAGCTGCCAGCCAGCAATCAGCAACCACGAAGTTCCCTAGCGGCTTTCCATAGATCACCACCAGCGTCCCGGCGTTGTAAAAGGCATTGAAGTCCGGGCGCGTGAATCGATCTGCCCCGTGGCTCTTGAACAATGGATGAATGGGGTCAGTGCCCTTAACGAGCATTTCCTTAACCTTATCTGACAACCTATCCAGGATGACCTTGTCCTGAATGATCACAAAAGCCCATGGTTCCTCATGAATGGCTGTAGGTGCATGCACGGCGGCATCCAGCAGTTGATGGATCACCGCTGCATCGACTTTGTCTGGCAAGTAGTCCCTCACTGCGCGGCGATGGTGAATCACATCCATCGTGCTTACAGACTCTCCGATACCAGCATTTCCTACTGAGGTATTCATAAGTTCTCACCTGCGAAAGAGACGCGGCACATCTGCCGCTGATCTCTAACCTAGAGGCTTACTGATGAGATTGATATGGGTATTTTCGCGGAGTAGGCGGTTGCCGCCTAACGTGAGAATTCACGCGACGACAACGGCAACGCCGTTGGCAGTCGGGTGGAATGAATAGTTGGGCGGTAGGTCATAGCGCCTTGACTGCAAGCTGGGTAGTCGATTGAATTTCACTACAAAGAGCGGAGAGAGTTTTGGGGCAGCGGTTTGTGACATTACTCAAAAGCAACTTGAGATCACTTTCACTGGCGCTTGCATCGATGTGTCTTAAGACATAAGGAGCGGAACACCGCATCGCCTTTTGATTTTCGATCAAACTCGGCCAGAGAGTACCAGCGATGTGCAAGCTGAGAAACGACCGCTTCACTAAAGCCTTCTGCCATGGCGCCGTCGTCACAGCGAGGCGCGTATTCTCGAAACGACTGATGAATAGCTTTCCAGTTTTTCAGTCGAGGCAATTTATCCTGAAGTGCTTTCGCGTCGGCAACCGAACATCCCGACGAATGCGCCAATGGGGGCAGCATTAGAAGCCCAACCAGAGAGAGCGATAGGAGTTTCAATGGGGACGCCCAACGACCTAGTTGAGCGGCCGCGCGCCGGAGCACATGACAGGGCAGTTTATCGTTCACGGCCGCTCCAACGACGGGTTAGGTGGCTCAAGCGCCAAGGTTTCGGATTAAGACCCACACCGCGACCCATGTAGCTACACCACCAATACTTAGCAAGGAAGCAAGTTTTGAAGTTGGCGCAACGCGACGGACCGCGGCCCAGACCCCTAAGCCAATGTCATACACAATGGCCATAACTGCAAACGGAAGGACCGTCAGCCCATAGGCTAGAGCAACGCTGACATCCCCACCTTCGAGGCTGTCCTTTGCCATGGAGTGGAGCAGTCTGAGCGAGCCGAGGACGTACAGTAGAAGACACAAACCGTTCACCGTCGCATACCAGAACGTAAGACGCCGCATCCAGAGCCACCTAACTAGAAATAGACGACAGTGTTATGGGACCACATGTCCCTTTACAAAGGGACTTAGTACTGTATGGATTATCAGCCATTCCACTGTCTCCTTTTGTTTTCAGATGGTTGCATCTTTGTAGCATGCAATATTGGAAAACAGCAAGTAGGACTTAGGAATTAGGATGAAAGGATGATTGGAAGACAAAGGTAGCCCGAATAATCGCGCATAAGGTGGAAGGGGCTCAGGGCTGTAATCAATTGCCCACACGGGTCCACAGCCTCTGCTTCCGGCTGCTTCGGACTTCTGGGCCACTTATGGAGTGGCCCAGTCCGAACTTCGGGCTGTGGACTATGTGGGCAACCGTTAGTTATTCATGTGTCACTAAGGTTACTGCGTAGCTAATTAGTAACTGAGTTAGTGGTTATTAGTGCTTAACTTGGCTACGGCAGACTGTTGCGATCGGTGCAGGGTGTTGATTTTGCCCTGTATGCCATTGCCTGGTTCCGGCTCTGCGACTATTTGACTGACAGAGGCACCAGAAATCTGTGACAACGATAAAGGGTGGGGTGGGTCAATCCTGGGTCGTAGCCAGTATCTTTTCCCGAGCATGGCAGGATTTATGAATTCGCTGCGTAGAGATATTGAAAGGCGCTGGTGATCCCGTGAGATCATCCTTTGAAAACGCTGATCGATTTGGCTATGTCATAGTCAGCGGTGCATCAAGAATCCAGTTCGAGAGCTTGGCGGATAAATATGTTGCCGACTATGTTTCCCGTCTACAGTAGTGATCAGTCAGAAGTAACCCTCGCGCTTCTGCTGCTCAAGCGATCCACCTGCTTCCTGGTCGCCGATTCGGCCCTGTCGCTCGGAGCGTGCGGAGCTCAAGGTCTCCACCAGCACGCCCGCGACATCCGTGGCATCAGATTCGATGGCGCCAGTCACCGGCCAGCAACCCAGCGTGCGAAAGCGCACGGATCGTTCGACCACCGACTCCGACTTGCGAAGCCGCATCCGTTCGGCTTCATCCACGACGATCAGCGTGCCATCTCGTTCCACGGTGGGACGTTGCTGTGCGAAGTACAGCGGCGCCAATTCGATGTTGCGGACGAGTGCGTAGCTGAGAACATCGAGTTCAGTCCAGTTGGAGATCGGGAAGACTCTTGCTGTCTCGCCTTTATTCAGCTTCAGATTGTAGAGGTTCCAAAGTTCAGGGCGCTGGTTGCGCGGATCCCAAGTGTGATTCGTACCACGAATCGACACGATCCGTTCTTTCGCGCGGGATCGTTCTTCGTCGCGACGGGCGCCGCCGATAATGACATCGAATCGCCCCTCATCAAGTGCTGCCTTTAGTGGCTCAGTGCGCATGATGGTGGTGTAGCGGTCGCCATGATCGAAGGGGTTGATGCCGGAAGCACGCCCGGCTTCATTGGCTCTGACGATGAGCCGGAACCCATACTGGCTTGCGAACCGGTCACGAAAGTCGAGCAACGACTGAAATTCCCAGGTCGAGTCGATATGCAATAACGGCATCGGCGGCGGTGAGGGATAGAAGGCCCGCATGACGAGATGTGCCAGCACGGTTGAGTCTTTACCAGCCGAGAACAGCAGCACAGGGTTTTCTGATTCCGCGACCGCTTCGCGCAGAATGTGTATCGCCTCAGCCTCGAGATGATCGAGATGCGACATCATCAGTTCCATGCTGCGTGTGTTTTGTGAAAGAAGATGAGGTAGTTGTGTACTCATGATGCTTGCCCTCCTGCGGTCCACGCGCGCCACTGTCCATCACAATGCCACTCGATACCACTCGCGGCGAAGCGGAACAGATACAGCCATTGATTCGCGACCAGTTGGCGGACCGTCTCATGGCGCGCCAGAATTGCTTCAATCCGGTCGCGTGGTGCGTCGATGACTACCGACTGGCGTAATGGCGTGTGCATCCAGCGCTTTCCATCATGCAGCGACTGGCGTGCCAACCCGATGCGCAGATCGCCGGTGTTGCCCTCGAACACGCCGATCATTCCGCAAGCGACGTTATGCAGTACTTTGTTGCCACTACCGAAGCGTTCGGGGTCCACCGTCGAAGCGTAGTACTGCAGATTGATCCAGTGCGTGACGATCATCGGCGCAGTCATGATGAGTTCCAGCACCTTGCCATCGGGATCGTCGGCTGCAACATAGTCATGCAAGAAGCTACGGCCAGCCAAATCGAGACCACGCGTTCGAGCTCGCGGAGCGATGATGAGGGCGGCATTGTTCGCCAGCCCCCACTCAGGACGGGTTTCAGCCCAATCGCATGCGCGTGCTCGCAGACGCTTGAGCAGGGTTTTGGGCGAAGACATGTATTCGCGCAAGCCGAGATCCGGCGCGCGTTCGACGCGTGTTCGATGTCCCGCCGTTTGCAGGCTTACTTGCAGGCTTTGAATATCCCGCGCATGAGTCGCGGGGCAAAGGTCGATATCCAGCAATGACAATTCATCGGTGGTGGTGTTGTGTAGTGCACCAATCGCCACAGTGTCTGCAGGGATTGCGATGCCGCGTGCATGCAGTGCGGCACGAATGGCCGAATCATTCAACAGACCGGCAAGTACGCGAGCGTTGACCTCTCCGGTCTGTCCACCGCACGCACCGCAGTCAAGCGCTGCGGCCTGGGGATTGTTGGCGCTTTGAGAGCCATGCCCGACCAGTACCAGCAAGCGTGCGAAGCCCGAGGTAAGGCTCATCGCACGCAGGATGGAGGCAACAAGATCGGCCTTGCGGCCGATTGCGTCTGGGCCAATGACGGTAAGTTGTGGACGCAACGCCCGGGCATCAGGCTGTGTCAGCGCAAAGGACTCGGGCGGTGCGACCGGGCTGCCAAAATGGCGACGCAAGATGGCAGCGGCGTAGCCTAGGCCTATGGTCTCCACGAGTGAGAACGCGCCAGTCGGTAATCGATGGAATGACTGCCGCTGTCCGATGGCTTGCAGCTGGCTGTTGCGTCGGGCCGCGATCAGCGCATCTGTTGCGGGCTGACCGGTCGATTCGTTGACTTCGAGTGATGCACCGAGCAATCCCGGCAGTTGTGGGCGCAATAGCTGCGTACCGATCAGCCGGCGCTGAATGGGCAGACCGAAGAAGCCAGCAAATCCCTTGGTTTCAAGATTCGAGTCAGTCGCTTCAAGTGCACGCCGAAAGCGTTCGGATCGCACATCAATGCAGAAGATGAGTTGTGCGCCGGGACGCGATGCAGCTGGTGTAACCACCGCTTGAGATTGCGCCCCATGTAACAATGCAATGAGCTGGTCCTGGTAGCTGATCTCTTGCGCCCGCTGCCAGATGAGCTCGCATGCATCGCCAGCGCTTGCTGGTGTGCGTCGTGCGAGCGACCAGTGCTCGCGCCACTGAGCTATATGAGATCCGACCGTCTGCTGTCCATCATGAAGTAACGCTTCCCAACAGGCGCGGATCGCCAACAATTCACGCAGGTGAGAATCCTTAGTGCCTTCAAGGCTGGCTTGCCAGCCAAGATAGGCGCACCACGACGCCCAACCATTGATGCGTAGCAAGCACACTTGCAGGAATTCCGTTGCCTCTTGCAACGGTACTTCAAGACGCTGCAGCGCCCACGTTATCGCTGCCTCAGGGGAATGTGGAAGTTCGCGTGCGCGCGTGCTGATCTGCGGGGCTTGCATCAATGGCTTCACTGCATGATCAACTAGCAAAGCCGCGCGCCATCCTGCGTACAGTCCGGCAGTCCGGTTGCGATGCCACTCGGCCTGATGCGAATCGAAATACGATGCGCAATACTGACTGACCTGCTGGGTGATCGTGTCCTGCCAGCGCGGGCCAGCTTTTGATGGCGAGTGCTCATCAATGACATCCGATAACAGCGGCAATCCTCTCGTAGTGTCCTGCTGACGTTGCAACGCCGCGACGGCGTCGTCTGGCGTGACAGCAGCCGAAGTCTCGGCCAACGCGCGATGTAGTGCGGATGGTGTGATCTCGCCGGAACGCCACGCAGCAAGGTAGACATCCGTAGGTAAAGCAATCCGTCCCCCGACAAGGCGGCGCACGCTGGCAGCGGTCTGCGCAAAAGGTTGTGCTATGAATCCCCAATAAGGGTTGACAGCAATCTGTCGATCTAGTGGCCAACTGGGTGCAATCACACGGCAAGCAGCTTCAATGGCTGCATTGAACTCATCGGGCTCAATGGGTGTATGGAGCAAGGCATTGTTCATTAGGATGGACTCCGGTTACGTGCGATGTTCTGGTTCGTCAATTCAGTGGAATAGGACGCGACATTTGGTGGCCAGAGACGGAAAGTCAGTCGTGTAAAAAGTTCATCGAGATAAAGACCGGCATAAATCCAGTCATACAGACGACTGCGGGAGAGGGTTGATGTTGCTGTGACCGCCCAGGCCTGCATGAAGTAAAGGCCAACGAAGATCAGGCATGACCACACAGCAAGGGCCAGGGAGGAGGTAGGCAAGGCGCTGATATGCAGAGTCGCAGAGAATAGCCAGTGCCAGCCCAGATAAAGTTGTACCGCGCCGAACACCATCGCGATCGCCATGGCATCAACTCGACGGCCGGCAAAGGATGCCCACACCAGGGTGGCAAGTCCACACGACAGGATTGTGATACTGATGAAGGGCAGCGCTGGCACATCGAACACCCTGTGCCACACTGCTGCGGATGCAAGCGTGATGAGCGCCGTGATGGGGAGTGCGAGCGCCGCAGCTACGAACGGCGCAGTTATCACTGCATGCTGGCTACCGGTGACGATCTCGCGCTCAATACTGTTGCGCACCACTTCTCCGGAAGTGAGAAACGCATTTGCCTTGTACAGGCCATGCGCTACAAGGTGCAGAAGCGCCAGATCGTAGAGGCCCAGGCCGCACTCCATCACCATCAATCCCATCTGTGAGCACGTCGACCAGGCGAGACGTACCTTGATTGTGATTCTCGTCAGCATCACAAGTCCTGCTATGGCGGCGCTCAAGCTACCCACTACAACTAGCAATGTCTGGGCAGGCGGGGACGCGCCGATCAGCGGCGACAACTGTATCAACACAAAGCCGCCTAGATTTACCACTCCGGCATGCAGCAACGCGGATACGGGGGTGGGCGCCTCCATCACCTGGATAAGCCAGCCATGCAGTGGTAGCTGCGCGCTCTTGATGAGCACACCGAAGGAGATGAGTATGGCAGCGGCACTGAGCGTCCAGCTCAAGGTCTGCATTGATGTGGCTCGTTCAACAATGGTTGTTAGCTCAAGCGATCCGCATTCACGAAATAACAAGATCGACGCAACGATGAGACACACCTCTGCCAATCGGCTCGCAAGAAACTTCTTGTGTGCTACGAGAATCGCTGCGGGACGATCACGGTAGAAAGTCAGCAGATGATGCAGAGCTGCACTGCTCGCCGCCCAGCCAATGATCATGAGCGCCAGATTAGTACTTGCGATAACGGAGGCAATGGCGGCAAGCGTCACCAGAAACGCGATGATGAAACGGAGCTGACCGGCCTCGCCGCGCAAATAACGGCGAGAGAAGTCGCCAATGATCCAGCCGAGGAAGGCGACCAACATCATGACAATGGCTGGGACGGGATGCGCTGAAGAGTCTGTTGTATGCCATGCCGCATGCAGCACGACGCAGGTATTGAATATCGCAGCGACCAGCGAGAAGCGGGTTGACGTAACAACAACGCGCCAAGCCGGTTCGCTCGTCGTGCCAACGCAGAGCAATGCTGCAGCCAGATAAATACCGGATGGCAACCAGGCAAGCCAACTTGTGACACTTTGCATCAGACACCGGGATGGCAGTTGAAGATGGACGCCAGTATGGGGTTGACCTGGACTGGCGTAAAATAGAATGATGTGAATGAATTGTTCCATTGGAGAGAACGTGCGCAACTTGAACTTTCGACATCTGCTTTACTTCTGGCAGGTTGCCAAGCTCGGTCACCTGACGCGTGCAGCTCAGCTTTTACGGGTTTCACAGTCAGCACTGTCGGCGCAGATCCGCCAGTTGGAGAACTATCTCGGTAGACCGCTGTTCGACCGGACCGGACGCACGCTGGTACTTACCGAGTTTGGTACCACGGTGCTCGATTACGCGGACAGCATCTTCGGGTTGGGGCAGGAGTTAATGGCGTTGGCGCGTGGCGGTGACAACCAACGTGTCCAACAAGTGCGGGTCGGTGCGGTCGCGACTCTCTCTCGCAACTTCCTGGAGAACTTGCTTCGTCCACTGTTGGGCAAGAACATGGTGAGCCTGCGGCTCGAGTCTGGCAGTTTGGATGAGTTGTTGGGGCGTCTGCAGATGCACAACCTTGACGTGGTGCTATCGAATCGGCCGGTTGTCACTGAAGCAGGAAAACCCTGGCGCTGCATGCAAATTGATCAGCAATCCGTGTGCCTGGTTGGCAGGCCACGTCCGCGAGGCAGACGCTTCCGGGTACCAGCAGATGTCGACAACGCTCGTTTTGTAGTGCCAGGTCCGAGCAGTGATATCCGCAGCCAGTTCGACCTGTGGTGCGAAAAGAATCACGTACAGATAAACATCGTGGCGGAAGTAGATGACATGGCCATGCTGCGGCTATTGGCGCGTGACTCCGATGCGATCACTGTGCTGCCCGAGGTCGTGGTACAAGATGAGCTGCGCGAAGGTCGGTTGCAGCGTTACTGTTCAGTGCCGGGGGTCTTCGAGAACTTCTATGCAATTACAGCATTCCGTCGCAGTCCATCTTCTTTGGTTCAGACGCTCATTTCGGCGCGTCGTTCCCGCTGAATGATTTCTTATGTTACCGAAAGCTCCATATTGACCGACTCTAATCTATTCTCGGTGATCCACTTTGCAAGTCATCGAAGGAACTCGAGTGATGTCACTTTGCAAAGAAGCTGGATAGACTAAGAAATCTTATGCAAACCAAAACCTCACCCATACCTGAATCGCCACTGTTAGAGCCGCTTGTCTTGAGTGCAGACGACTCAACTAACGCACGTGAGCGGGTTCGCTACCGCATCCTTGGCGCCATCAGCTTTTCGCACTTCCTGAACGATCTGATGCAGTCGATATTGCTGGCCATATATCCGCTGCTGAAGGGCGGGTTTTCGCTCAGCTTCTCACAAATTGGCCTGATCACCCTGACCTATCAAATCACCGCATCGCTGCTGCAACCGCTGGTAGGCATCTATACGGATCGCCGACCGCAAGCGTATTCACTCGCGATGGGAATGTGTCTGACTTTCATCGGATTGCTCACGCTTGCCTTTGCACCTAATTACCACGTGCTGTTGCTGGCTGCAGCTTTCATAGGCAGCGGGTCCTCGATATTTCATCCGGAGGCATCACGCGTGGCCCGCCTTGCTTCAGGCGGACGGTATGGATTCGCTCAGTCCTTCTTTCAAGTCGGTGGCAATGCCGGCAGCGCATTTGGGCCGGTACTGGCGGCCTGGTTAATCATCCCTAACGGACAGCGTGGCGTGGGTTGGGTTTCCATTGCCGCACTGCTCGCGATGCTGATTCTGGTGCGGATTGCCGGTTGGTATTCACACGCACAAGCCTTGCATATTCGCAAACACCATGCACAGAAGAAGACCAATTCTGCACTCTCAAACCGAAGAATTGCTGGTGCCATATTGGTACTATTGGTGCTGATATTCTCCAAGTACTTCTATCTAACCAGCCTGACGAGTTACTACACGTTTTACCTGATGAGCAAATTCCATCTGACAGCTCAGGCCGCGCAGGGCCCACTGTTTGTATTTCTATTCGCAGTGGCGTTGGGCACCATTCTCGGTGGCCCGATCGGCGATCGTATCGGCCGTAGAAGAGTCATTTGGGGATCCATCCTCGGCGCTGCTCCATTTGCGTTGCTACTTCCACATATGGAGTTGCGCTGGACGATTACGCTGACTTTCATCATTGGATTTATCATCGCGTCCGCATTCTCAGCTATTCTGGTCTTTGCTCAGGAGTTATTACCTGGCAAAGTGGGGATGGTGTCCGGGCTGTTTTTTGGCTTTGCATTCGGCATGGGTGGCATCGGTGCGGCGATACTGGGTAAGGTTGCAGATGTGCACGGTATTGAATACGTGTATTCAATCTGCGCATACCTGCCGTTGCTAGGTGTACTCACCATTCTGCTACCAGATACGGCTGGGCGCAGAGTAGCAAGGTGACGCTAAGCGACAGACCCTCTGTGCAGAAACCGGCTGTCAGGCACTAACCCAGCGCGACTGGGTTAAGACGCCACAATGCAATGTTCAAAGCGGCCGCAAAGCTGACCCATACAACGTAAGGGACGAGCATGAGCGCGGCCACTTTGTGCAGCCTCCAGAATACCAGGAGCGTACTGCCGATCAGCAGCCACAGAACGATGATCTCCAGTACAGAAATCGCACCCAGGTGCCAGGCAAAGAACAGCCAGGACCACAGAGCATTGGCTAACAACTGGGCTATGTATAACTTCAGTGCGATGCCCGCTTTACCAAAGCCATGTTCTCGCCAGACCAACCAGGCTGCGATGCCCATCAATACATACAGTGCAGTCCATACCGGACCGAATACCCAGGCTGGCGGTGCCCATGATGGCTGCATGATCGAGCCATAGAACGAAGCTGCACTGACAGATGCAAAGGCTCCCACCCCGCCTGTGGCGAATGAAGCAATGAGCCAGCCAATCAGACCGAACAGAGCTCGTCTCAAAGGAGGATGTGTCATAGGGGACGTAAAGCCTTAAGTGTTTGGTGATGGGAACAGAGCAGGCATAAATGACTGATTCATATCAGTACCTCATCCAGTTGAGATTGCTGGATGCATCCAGTGCCCAGCTGTCGCCAGTGCCCAGCAAAACAAACCCCATCAACAAATCGGTCGAAGGGCTTTGCAGTTTGTGATCTTAGCAATGAATTGGCAGCGTCATCACAGAACCTCAAACGATATCGAAGCGATCAAGGTTCATCACCTTCGTCCATGCCGCGACAAAATCACGCACGAATTTCGTTGCGCTATCGCGCTGGGCATATACCTCCGCAATGGCACGCAACTGAGAGTTGGATCCGAACACCAGATCCACTCGCGTAGCGCTCCACTTCACTTTGCCTGTGCGACGATCACGACCTTCATAAAGATTGTCGGCCACAGGTTTCCACTCAGTCGACATATCCAGCAGATGGATGAAGAAGTCGTTGGTTAGCTGACCCTGCCGATGTGTCAGTACCCCTGCGCTGCGTCCACCATGATTTGCACCCAGCACCCGTAAGCCCGCCACAAGCACTGACATTTCAGGGGCGCTGAGGGTCAGTAATTGTGCCTTGTCTACCAGCATGGCCTCAGGCGAAACTCGATAGGCATGCTTACGATAATTGCGAAAGCCATCCGCTTGAGGTTCAAGCACCGCAAAGGATTGAACATCGGTTTGTGCTTCAGTCGCATCGACCCGTCCTGGCGTAAATGGCACCATTACATCCTGTCCTGCTGCCTTGGCGGCCGATTCCACTGCCGCATTGCCTGCCAGCACAATCAGATCCGCTAACGAGACCCGTTTCCCACCCGTTTGTGCTGCATTGAACCGCTGCTGAATACCTTCAAGTACGATAAGTACCTTCTGCAGCTGATCCGGCTGATTGACTTCCCAATCCCGTTGGGGTGCCAGACGAATACGCGCACCGTTAGCACCGCCGCGCTTATCACTTCCCCGGTAAGTTGATGCTGAAGCCCATGCAGTGGTCACCCAGTCACCGATCGTCAATCCGGCAGCCAACACCTGTGATTTCAGCAGCGCAACATCGTGATGATCGATTACAGGATGAGTAACCGCAGGTAAAGGATCCTGCCAGATCAAGTCTTCAGCTGGTACCTCAGGCCCCAGGTAACGTGCTTTAGGGCCCATGTCGCGGTGCGTGAGCTTGAACCAGGCCCTGGCAAAGGCATCTGCAAACTCCTCAGGATGAGCGAGAAAATGCCTCGATATCTTCTCGTAGGCGGGATCGAACTTTAACGAAAGATCCGCAGTGGTCATCATCGGCGGATGCTTTCTGGAAGGATCATGTGCGTCAGCAATCATGTCCTCAGGTGCCACATTTCTGGCGCGCCATTGCTGTGCACCTGCCGGGCTTTTCACCAGTTCCCAGTCGTACTTGAATAACACCTTGAAGTAACCCATATCCCATTGAGTGGGGTTGGGCTTCCAAGCGCCCTCAATACCACTAGTGGTGGTATCAGCGCCTTTGCCACTGCCATGACGATTAATCCAGCCAAAGCCCATGGCTTCCATTGGTGCGGCTTCTGGCTCCGGCCCCACTAGCTTAGGATCACCCGCGCCATGTGCCTTACCAAATGTGTGACCACCTGCAATCAACGCAACCGTTTCATAGTCGTTCATCGCCATACGCGCAAAGGTTTCACGCACATCACGACCGCTGGCAACGGGATCGGGCTTACCATCTGGACCTTCAGGGTTCACATAGATGAGCCCCATCTGTACAGCCGCCAATGGGTTTTCCAAATCCCGATCAGCGCTGTAGCGGCTATCTGGTTTGTCACTGGTAGCAAGCCACTGCTTCTCTGAACCCCAATAAATGTCCTCCTCTGGCGCCCAGATATCCTCACGTCCACCAGCGAAGCCAAAGGTCTTGAATCCCATGGTTTCCATCGCAACGTTGCCAGCCAGTATGAACAAGTCCGCCCAGGAAATCGCATTGCCGTATTTCTGCTTGATGGGCCACAGCAACCGACGTGCTTTGTCGAGGTTGCCATTATCAGGCCAGCTATTGATAGGCGCGAACCGCTGATTACCGGTGCCTGCGCCACCACGGCCGTCTGCCGTACGGTACGTACCCGCACTGTGCCATGCCATGCGAATGAACAATCCGCCATAGTGACCCCAGTCGGCTGGCCACCAGTCCTTAGAGTCCGTCATCAATGCCACCAGGTCTTGCTTCAGTGAGGCGTAATCCAGCTTCTTGAAGGCCTCAGCATAGCTGAAATCAGGATCCATTGGGCTGGACACCGGTTGATGCTGGTGCAGGATGGAGAGATTCAATTGATCAGGCCACCAGTTGGCATTGGACTGCATGCCGTGCATGGCCCTGGCGCCGCCTGCAGCATGAAAGGGACATTTCGAACTGGATTCAGACTGGCTCATGATGAGTCTCCAATATGGATTGACTAAGTGTTAGGTGGTCAGGGGCAAGCGTTAATACACCAGCGCCAGGGTTGCAAAAGCATCTAGCCAGTGTGGTTGCGGATTCAATTGCGTGTTGAGGTAACTCATAAATACTCCTGTTCTATGTGGAGTTACTCTAGGTAGTTACACTCATCCTTGCCATTAGATTGTCTATATAGGCCAGATAGACGGATCAAATCACCGCAAGTTCAGGTACTGCATTGAGGGCTGACCAAGCAGTCGAAATCACGCAAGCTCGCTATGGTCTGGCTGTGGTACCCCAGTGACGACCCGACTGGCCTGCTCACGATTCCGTTGACGCCGACCTTAGTCTGATTGTCTCTGTTATTCGTACTGCAAAGGGCTCAGGTAACCCAATGTGAATTTGGGTGCTTAGCATTGGGCTCAATTGCGCATGACTTCGAGAGTTTCTTGTAGGGAGTGTTGCTCATGTTGCTTAGTCTGCCTGTATGTCGAGTACCGAAATAAATTGCCAGCGGCAGATATCGTTATTTGCACTTTTTCCTCACTTGCTGAATGAGGCGCAGCCTAGCACCGGCCTAGCATCGAGAGCAGTGGGGGCATAGTGGCTTTTACTTCGATGAATTCGAAGTCACGGAAAAATGCGGGTTTGAAATGGCTCCCCGGGACGGGTTCGAACCGCCGACCAACGGATTAACAGTCCGTCGCTCTACCGCTGAGCTACCGGGGAATACCTGTGGAGCCGATTGAAGTGGCTCCTGCAAATCGAAGGCGCGCGATTGTGATGAATGAGGATGACAGTGTCAAGAAAAGGGACGCTGATTCTGATGAAAACCAGCGTCCACTCTCACAGTTGCCTTACGAAGCCTTGCGCAGCGCTTTGTCCATGCGCTTCAGTGCTTCGGTCAGAGTCTCCATGCTGCAGGCGAATGACAGGCGCATATGGCCCGGTGCGCCGAAGCCGGAGCCGGGCACCACGGCCACACCGCCTTCGGTGAGCAGGTATTTGGCAAAGGCGTTGTCATCCTTGGAGCCGAGCAGCTTCATGGCGCCTTCTACATTGGCAAAGGCGTAGAAGGTGCCGGCACCGGGCAGGCAGGTGACGCCGGGCAGCTTGTTCAGACCATCCACCAGAAAGTCGTGACGCGCTTTGAAGTGCTTGTTCATTTCGGCGACGCAGGTCTGGTCGCCGTTCAGAGCGGCCAGTGCAGCCTTCTGGGAGATGGATGAGGCGTTGGAGGTGCTCTGGCCCTGGATGGTGCCCATGGCAGTGATGATGGCTGCCGGGCCACCGCAGTAACCAATGCGCCAGCCGGTCATGGCATAGGCCTTGGAAACGCCGTTGACGGTCACGGTGCGGTCATACAGTTCCGGGCATACCGTCAGCAGGCTGACGAAAGGCTCCGGTGCCCAGAAAATGTGTTCGTACATGTCATCCGTGCAGATCAGTACCTGCGGATGCTTCTTCAGTACCGCGCCCAGCGCCTTCAATTCGGCTGCCGTATAGGCTGCGCCGGTTGGGTTGCTTGGAGTATTCAGAATGAACAGCTTGGTCTTCGGTGTGATGCTGGCTTCGAGCTGTGCGGCGGTGAGCTTGTAACCCAGTTCAGGGCCGGCATAGGGCATCACAGGTTTGCCGTCGGCCAGTTCGACCATGTCCGGATACGACACCCAGTAAGGCGCAGGAATGATGACTTCATCGCCAGCATCAATCACAGACATGATCAGGTTGTAAATGGTCTGCTTGGCGCCGGTAGAAACCAGAATCTGGTTGCGCTTGTATTCAATGTTGTTGTCACGCTTGAACTTGGCAATGATCGCGTCTTTCAGTTCAGGAATGCCTTCCACTGAGGTGTAGCGGGTGAAGCCTTTGCGGATGGCGTCCACGCCGGCATCGGCAATGTGCACGGGCGTATCAAAATCAGGTTCGCCTGCGCCGAGCCCGATGATGTCCTTGCCTTCGGCTTTCAGCTGGGCAACGCGACTGGTCAGGGCGAGGGTGGGAGAGGGCTTAACGCGCTGGACGCGACGGGAAACAATTACGCTCACAGTAGGGCACCGCTTTGAATGAACAGACCGGCCATTTTAGTGTGCCGGGCAACAAATAACCACGCACGTTTGCGTCATCGTTTCTGTCCGGTGGCGTTCAAGCCCGCAGCGAGGATGGATTCCTCTATCATTCCCGCCACCGATTTATTCAAGAACCTGCATGCCCCGCCAGATATTGTCCAAAACCAGTGCGCCGTTCCGTCTGCAGGCCGAGTTCCCGCCGGCAGGTGACCAGCCCCGGGCCATTGCTCAGCTGGTGGAGGGGTTGCAGGCGGGGTTGTCACACCAGACCTTGCTGGGTGTGACGGGCTCGGGCAAGACTTTCACGATTGCGAATGTGATCCAGCAGATGCAGCGACCAGCGCTGGTGCTGGCACATAACAAAACGCTTGCGGCGCAGTTGTATGGCGAATTCCGGGAGTTTTTTCCCGATAACGCGGTGGAGTACTTCGTTTCGTATTACGACTACTACCAGCCAGAAGCGTATGTGCCTGCGTCAGACACGTTCATTGACAAGGATGCCTCCATCAATGAACACATTGAACAGATGCGCTTGTCAGCCACCAAGGCGTTGCTGGAGCGGCCCGATGCCATCATCGTTGCAACCGTGTCATCCATTTACGGTCTGGGTGATCCCGAAGCGTACATGTCGATGATGCTGCATCTGGTGAAGGGTGAGCAGCTTGAACAACGCAAGATGCTGCGCCGACTGGCAGACATGCAGTACACCCGCAATGAAATTGATCTCACGCAGGGTACCTATCGGGTCCGCGGTGATCTGATTGATATTTTTCCGGCAGAGTCCGAGCGCGAGGCGTTGCGCATTGAATTGTTTGATGAGTGCATTGATTCCATTCAGTGGTTTGATCCGCTCACCGGCGAGGTATTGCGCAAGGTGCAGCGCGCGACGGTGTATCCCTCATCACATTACGTCACGCCCAAGGAACGCCTGATCAAGGCGGTGGATGAAATCCGTGAAGAACTGGGCAATCGTCTGCGTGAATTACAGGCGGCCGGCAAGCTGGTGGAAGCACAGCGCCTGGAGCAGCGCACGCGTTTTGATCTGGAAATGATGAATGAAATGGGTTACTGCTCGGGTATCGAAAACTATTCCCGCTATCTTTCGGGTCGTAATGCAGGTGAGCCGCCGCCGTGTCTTTATGACTATCTGCCCGCTGATGCATTGCTGATTGTGGATGAAAGCCATCAGACCATTCCGCAACTGGGTGCGATGTACAAAGGTGACCGGTCACGCAAGGAAACACTGGTGGAATATGGTTTCCGTCTGCCATCGGCACTGGATAACCGGCCATTGCGAATGGAAGAGTGGGAGCGGCTTGCACCGCAGATGATTTTTGTCTCGGCCACGCCCGGCAACTATGAGCGGCAGCATCAGGGGCAGGTGGTAGAGCAGGTGGTGCGTCCGACCGGCCTGGTGGATCCACAGGTTGAGATTCGACCGGTGCGCACTCAGGTGGATGATGTGATGTCGGAAATCAGTCTGCGTGTGGCGTTGAATGAACGTGTACTTGTTACGACACTGACCAAGCGCATGGCGGAAGATCTGACTGAATATCTGGATGAGCATGGCAGCAAGGTGCGTTACCTGCATTCGGATGTGGATACGGTGGAACGGACCGAGATCATTCGTGATCTGCGCCTGGGCAAGTTCGACGTGCTGGTGGGCATCAATCTGTTACGTGAAGGTCTGGATATGCCGGAGGTTTCGCTGGTGGCGATACTGGATGCAGACAAGGAAGGCTTTCTGCGTTCCGAGAGTTCACTGATTCAGACGATTGGCCGTGCCGCGCGGCATATTAACGGGCGTGCCATTCTGTACGCCGATCGCATCACCGGCTCGATGGAGCGCGCATTGGCCGAGACAGACCGGCGTCGCAATAAGCAGATCGAGTTCAACACTGCGTATGGCGTTGTTCCGCGTGGTATTACCAAATCGATTACCGACATCATGCAGAGCGGGCGTAGCAGTGCGGAAAAGACCCGTGAAGGCAAGCGGTTGAAAGTTGCGGAGCCGCGCGTTGACTATCGATCACTGTCGCCGGCGGCAGCGCTCAAGCGCATACGGAAGCTTGAGGCACAGATGCAGCAGCATGCACGCAATCTGGAGTTTGAAGCAGCTGCTGTCCTACGTGATGAAATCAATGTGCTGCGCAGAGTGGAGCTCGGGTTACCCATATGATGATGGCAAGTTCACTGGTGCTGGTGCCCGGGTTGATGTGTGATGCTGCCGTGTGGCAGTCGCAGGTTGATGCGTTGAGCGGGCGAATTGATGTGCGGGTTGTCGATCACGGCGAACTGGATTCGCTCAGCGGCATGGCGCAACACATACTTGATCACGCGCCACCTACCTTCGCGCTGGCGGGCCATTCCATGGGCGGCCGGGTCGCCCTGGAAGTGGTACGACTTGCTCCGGAGCGGGTGTCGCATCTGGCATTGCTGAATTCTGGGTGTCACGCCTTGCCCGAGGGAACAGCGGCTGAGAAGGAGCGTACCCTGAGGCTGGGTTTTCTGAATCTCGCAAAAAAACAGGGCGTGGCTGCGATGACCCGCAGCTGGGTGCGGAACATGGTGCATCCGGCACGATTGCAGGATGCAGCTCTGATCGAGGGCATCGTCAGCATGTTTGCCCGCAAGCCGGTGGAAGTCTACGAGGCGCAGATCAGGGCGCTGCTGCAACGACCCGAAGCCTATGCGCTGTTGGCCGGTATCCGTTGTCCGGCGCTGGTGCTGACCGGTCAGGAGGACGTTAACTCACCCCCTGCTGTGAATCAGGAAATGGCGGATGCCATTCCGGGGGCGCAGTTATGTGTTCTGGCGCAGTGCGGCCATATGTCTCCCCTGGAGCGGCCTGAGCAGGTCAATGCCCAGCTGGAAAAGTGGCTGGAGCGGTAGGCACCGGGTTTTCACGCCGGGTTAATCGGGATTTTTGTCGGGATCCGGCGGTTTTATCGCGCAGATCTACCCCCCTCGACCTTCCTTTGGTTGCTTGCGGAGGTGGCCTCCAGTACTATTCGCGCCCTTCGTCGGGGGTGGGCCCTGATGAATCACTCCTTGCCACACCAGTAAACAGGGTGGCTTTATCCATAGGGAGCATTTCGATGCGTCATTACGAAATTGTATTTCTGGTTCATCCTGACCAGAGCGAACAGGTTCCGGCCATGCTGGAACGCTACAAGGGCATGATCACCAATGGTGGTGGTCACATTCATCGTGTTGAGGACTGGGGTCGCCGTCAGCTGGCTTTCCCGATCAACAAGATCCACAAAGCTCACTACATCCTGTTGAACGTGGAGTGCGATCAGAAGGCGCTGGCCGAACTGACCGGTGCATTCCGTTTCAGCGATGCAGTGATTCGTCACCTGGTGATGAAGATGGATGCCGCCGAAACTGAACCTTCTGCAATGGCCAAGGGTGAAGAAAGCGCCCGTCCAATTGGCTTTGATGAAGATGAAGACGGCCTTGGAATGGGTCTGTAACCCCACCTTGCTGCTCAGTAAGCTAAAGATTTCAGGAGAACTCCATGTCCCGTTTTTTCCGTCGCCGTAAATTCTGCCGTTTCACTGCTGAAGGCGTTGACAAGATTGATTACAAGGATCTTGCCACGCTCAAGGCCTACATCACTGAAACCGGCAAGATAGTGCCAAGCCGAATCACAGGTACCAAGATCAACTATCAACGTCAGCTGTCAGCTGCCGTGAAGCGTGCTCGTTACCTGGCATTGCTGCCTTATACAGATCAGCATTAACCGGGGTGCGCCGCATGCAGCATCTGGTGACAGAATGTTGTAATTGCGGAGCTTGAGCATGCATCTACTTCTGGCCAACTGGTTGACCAGGCACCCATGGCAGGCCGCAGTGCTGGCAGCCTGTCTTGGTGTGTTGTCGCTGCAAGGAGCAGTGCTGTTTGTGGTGCTGGCCAGTGCAGTACCGGTGTTACTGACACTGGAACACGGGCCGCGAACGGGTGCTAATCTGATGCTAGCAGTCAGCGCAACCATGATCGGTTGCCTGATGTGGTATCAGCAATCGACCTGGTTTGCGATTTGTTATGCACTGGTGTTGTTTGGTTTGCCGATGCTGCTGGCTGAGTTGATGCGACGCACCGGTTCATTGAACCTTGTGTTCCAGTTGACCCTGCTGGTTGCCCTGATCGTGATTGCATCGGTCTTCATGCTGGTGCCGCAACCGGGTGAATTCTGGGAAGGATTTCTGGGACGTGCGTTTGATGCCTTGTCGCAGTCCGGGATTCAGCTGGATTCGGCTCTGGTGCCGCAACTGGCGCGAACCCTGTGGGGCGCAATGGTTGCAGTATTGCTGATGGCGATTCTGAGCATTCTGTTTCTGGCGCGGTGGTGGCAATCACTGATTCATGAGGCGGGTGCATTCGGGCGCGAGTTTCGCGAGCTGCGCACCGGCATGGTATTGGGCGTAGTGCTGGTGTTGATCTCGGTGGCCGCTCTGTTTGCCGATCAGGCCTGGCTGGACAGTATGGCCTGGGTTGCGATGCTGGGACTGGCCCTGCAGGGGCTGGCAAGCGCCCATCGCCGCAAGGCAGAAGGGCAGTTGCCACGCGGCTGGTTGATGGTGATTTACGTGATGTTGATGGTACCGATCTTTTCGTTCATTACCGTGGCATTGCTGGCGGGTTGGGGTCTGGCGGATTTCTGGCGAAACATGCGGATTACCAGCCTGCGTGTATGATGATGTGATTCTGGTTTGCTTGTTAATCAATTTTATTAGTTTTTATAGGTGTCAAGATGGATGTCATTCTGCTGCAGAAGGTCACTAACCTCGGCAACATTGGTGACCGGGTCAATGTGAAATCCGGCTATGGCCGTAACTTCCTGCTGCCCAAGGGCAAGGCCACGGTTGCTACCGCTGAAAACATTGCAAAGTTTGAAGCTCGCCGTGCTGAGCTGGAAAAGCAGGCTCATGAAGAGTTTGCTGCTGCCCAGGCACGTGCCGCCAAGCTGGAAGGGTTCAAGCTGAGCCTGTCCGCCAAAGCGGGCAGCGAAGGCAAGCTGTTCGGCTCTATCGGCAATTCCGATATCATCGACGCGCTTGCCAAGCATGGTCATGTTGTGACGCGTTCTGAAGTGCGTTTGGGCGCAGGCCCGATCCGCAACATCGGTGAACATGCGGTTCAGTTGCAGCTGCATGCTGATGTACTGCTGGAAGTGCCTGTGGTCGTCACTGCTGAAGAGCAGGCCTGATGACAAGCGAATGACGGCTGACGCTGTCATTCGCCGCAAATGATGGCTGGCATGCCGCGCAAGCGCTCAGATCGCTCAAAAGACTCCAGTTATGGAGAATATGCGCCTGTGAGCTTCGCTGCCGATTCAGGTGTGCGCGTGCCGCCACATTCAGTAGAAGCCGAGCAGGCCGTGCTCGGTGGGCTGATGCTGGATAACAGCAGCTGGGATGCAGTGGCGGATCGTCTGACCGCCGAAGACTTCTTCCGTCGTGATCATCAGCTGATCTTTGAAGCGATCACCAATCTTGCCGCTAATAACGAGCCTCTGGATGCGGTGACGCTGGCTGAAAAGCTGGAACGTAATGACCAGCTGGAAGCGGGCGGCGGTCTTGCCTATCTGGCAACGCTTACTCGTGAAACACCCAGTGCTGCCAATATCCGTGCCTATGCTGACATCGTCCGCGAGCGCGCACAGCTGCGTCGCCTGATACATGTTGGCGGTGAAATTTCTTCCAATGCATTCAATACCGAAGGCCGTTCAATCAGTGAATTGATTGATGATGCTGAGCGCCAGGTATTTGAGATTGCAGAATCCGGCCGCAAGGCAGGTTCCGGATTTGTGCCTATACGCGACATGCTGGGTGACATGGTCGATAAGCTCGACATGCTGCACCAGAATCAGGGGCGTCTGACCGGTGTCAGTACCGGATTTACCGAACTTGATCGCATGACCGCAGGTTTGCAGCCCGGTGATCTGGTGGTGGTAGCAGGTCGCCCATCGATGGGTAAGACCAGTTTTGCTCTGAATATCGGTGAAAACGCTGCACTCGGGCGCAATGCAGTGCCGGTCGCCGTATTCAGCATGGAAATGTCGCGCGATCAGCTGGGTCTGCGCATGATTTCCTCACTGGGGCGCATTAATCAGAGCCATCTCCGCACCGGAAATTTCGGTGATGAAGAGTGGTCGCGCATCAATGGTGCGATCAACATGATGAAAACCGCACCAATGTTTATTGACGATACCGGTGCATTGACTCCTACTGAGGTGCGTGCCCGTGCCCGTCGCCTGAAGCGCCAGCATGGTCTCGGTCTGATCATTGTTGATTATCTCCAGCTGATGCAGGTGCCCGGTAACAAGGAAAACCGCGCTACCGAAATTTCGGAAATTTCCCGATCGCTGAAAGCGCTCGCCAAAGAACTCAAGGTGCCGGTGATTGCGCTGTCGCAGTTGAATCGCAGTCTGGAACAGCGGCAGGATAAAAAGCCATTGATGTCCGACTTGCGTGAATCGGGTGCAATTGAACAAGACGCCGATGTGATCATGATGATCTATCGCGAAGAAGTGTATGACAAGAACACGACCCGCAAGGGCATCGCAGACATCATCATCACCAAGCAGCGCAATGGTCCTACCGGAGAAGTGAGTCTGACCTTCCTTGGTGAATACACCAAGTTCGAGAATCTGGTATCTGAGTCATATGGCGAAGGCGTATTTCGCTGATTAAAACTTCATGATCGAGTCTTTGCACACACGAACGCCGGAGTTGCATGGTGGCCCCTGTGCAATTATCGATCTGGCTGCTCTGCGTCATAATTTCAAGGTAGTGCGCAACACCGCACCGGATTCGAAAATACTCGCAGTGGTCAAGGCTAATGCCTATGGTCATGGCATTGTGCAGGCGGCCAATGCGTTGTCTGAAGCGGATGCATTCGGTGTTGCAAGATTGAAAGAAGCGCTGGCGCTGCGTGATGCCGGTATCAGGCAATCAATCGTGCTGCTGGAAGGCGTGTACTCACATGCAGATCTGGACCTGGTCGCGCAGCATGGTTTTGAGCCGGTCATTCATTCATTTGAACAGCTGCAGGCTCTGGAGACCTGGTCGGGCAATGCAAAGTTGTCTGTATGGTGCAAAGTCGATACCGGTATGAATCGACTGGGATTCAGGACGGATGAATTTGCGCTTGCCTGGTTACGATTGAGTGGCAGTTCAAAAGTGCAGCAACTGAGAATCATGACCCATCTGGCTGATGCGGATAATCGAGAGCAGGTGAGGACACCGGATCAGATCAGTCGTTTTATGCGGCTGGCAAATGATCTGGGGGTGGAGCGCAGCATCGGCAATTCGGCGGGTCTGATTGCGTGGCCCGAAGCAAGGGTGGAATGGGTGCGTCCCGGTCTGATGCTGTATGGCATGTCACCTTTTGCCAGTACTGCGGGCCCTGATCTGGGGCTGCGTCCTGCCATGACGCTGGTTGCACCCTTGATTGCAATTCGCCGGCTTAATAAGGGAGATGAAGTTGGTTATGGAGGCACCTGGCGCGCCCGACATGACTCATGCATTGGTATTGCAGCAGTAGGATATGCGGATGGTTATCCACGGCATGCCAGAACGGGTACGCCGGTTTCTGTGGCGGGAAAAGTTGCGCCGCTGATCGGTCGGGTGTCGATGGATATGATCGCAATTGATCTGACTGAACTGTTGCGGTCTGGCGAAGCTGGTGCAATTTCAGTTGGTGCACCGGTCACGCTTTGGGGCGAGTCTTTACCTGCTGAACAGGTTGCGATGCATGCAGACACCATTCCCTATGAACTGGTGTGTGCAATCAGTCAGCGAGTGGCGATGAAGTATGTATGAGCCCGCTTCCTCACCTGTTGCAGCATCCATTGCTGCACAGGGATTCAGGTCTGTTACCCGTTAATTCTCAAAAAAGCCCATTTTTACGCCAGCTAGCTGGATGACATCATTGTTGGCCAGCTTGCATGCCTGCTGACCGATGGCTTGGCCATTTACCAGCGGATAGTCGCCAGCAGTGCCGCTGTCCACATGGATGATGAAGAAGCCGTCGGCGCGTCGGCTGATCGCCGCTACCTGTACGCCGGGTCTGCCAAGCGTGGTGAGCGCTTTGTTGAGTTCCAGTTCACGGCCGGCAAAAGCCCCGCTCAGTACTTGCAGCTTGGCTTTCTGCAGTGCGACGGGTCGAACGCCTGAAGCACTTGCATCGGTCGAAGCTGGCGGTGCACTGCTGACGGGCTGAGCAGTTGCTCGCACCGCTGCCTGTGTTGCCATGGCGGAACCAGGTGTTATCACCATGGTTTTTTCAAATTCATCCTGAACGGTGTCGCTGCTCTGTATGTCAACAAAACGCAGCTGATGATGACCTACGGTGATGACATCGCCATTTTGCATGGCGTGCTTCTTGATGAGCTTGCCGTTGACGTAGGTGCCATTGGTGCTATTCAGATCTTCCAGAAAGGAATCATTGAGGATATTGATAATCAGTGAGTGGTGGCCGCTAACAGCAGGATTGTCGATGCGAACATCATTGTCCGGAAGGCGCCCGATGGTGTAGCGCTCCTTGTTCATGTTGTACTCAGCGAGTACCTGGTTATCAAGACTCAGGATTAAGCGTGCCATTGTTGTGCCTCGATTCCTTCAGAAACCCTAGTTGAACCAGCTTAGTAACTTTTCGATCAGGCCCTTGCGCTCTGCGAAAGAATCCATCACCTGCGCAAGTATGACCGAGATGTTGTCGCGGCCACCATTATCATTGGATAACTGAATCAGCTGCTTTGCAATTGTTTCGAGGTTATCACCAAAGGTGTTGATGGTTAAGTGGATATCTTCATCCTCGACCATGTCTGACAGTCCGTCAGAGCAGAGCAGGTAGTAGTCACCCTTGTTGACCGGGTATTCGTGGATTTCCACATCTACGGTGTTTTCCACACCCAATGCCCGGGTAACGTAGTTCTTGTTTGATGCCCGCTGGGCCTCGGCCTGAGAATAGAAGCCTCGATCAACCAGTTCCTGAAGCAATGAATGATCGAGCGTGATCTGTTCGTAGCGATTGGCGCGCAATCTGTACATGCGTGAGTCACCCACGTGGGCAACTGATATCCGGTTGTTTCTAAACAGACACGCTACAACAGTGGTACCCATGCCTTCACATTGGGGCTGGGTCTTGGCGGTCTGATAGATAATCTTGTTTGCCCGCGTAATTGCATCTCGCAACACGATGCTGGGCCTGGACAGGCCCGACTCGTTATCTGGTGCTGACATGTCCTGATGTTCATAAGCTTCCTTGACCAGACTCATGATGGTCTTGACGGCAATGCCGCTTGCTACTTCACCGGCTTTGTAGCCTCCCATACCATCAGCCAGTACCAGCAAGCCGATGTCGTTGTCGATACCGATCGTGTCTTCGTTGTGCTCACGCACCTTGCCGACATCGCTTGAACCAAATGAGTTGATTTTTCCGCGTAGCATTCAAGTAGTCCTTTAGCTCAGGCCACGCAGGCAATTGCGAATGGCATCTGCCATATCAATACCGGTCTGATAGCGGTCCTCGGCTGACTTGGCGAGACAGCGATCAATGATCGGGTCAAGACATTCCGGAAGATCAGGTCGTAATGATCGCAGCGGAGTATGAGGCTCGGTTGCGATCTTGTTCATCAATCTGGTCATTGAGTCGGCTCTGAATGGCAGTTGTCCTGTGAGCATCTGATACATGGTGATGCCCAGGCTGAACAGATCAGAACGTCCATCCAGTGGTCTGCCTTCCAGTTGTTCAGGAGACATGAATGAGGGCGTTCCAAGTACGATGCCGGTTCTTGTTCTGCTTACATCTGATAAACGCGCAATTCCGAAGTCGGTAATTTTCAGCGCATCAGTTTCAATATTGAACATTATATTAGCGGGTTTGATGTCACGGTGGACTACATTCTGCAAATGCGCGTAGTTCAATGCTTCGGCAACACGGATGATCATGGTCAGGGTTTTTCGCACCGGAAGCAGGCGATGCGGCTCGCAATAGTAGCTGATATGTTCGCCCCGGATGTATTCCATGGCGATATAGGCCAGGCCATGATCCTCGCCAGCATCAAAGATTGTGACAATGCCGGGGTGATTCAGCCGCCCTGCCATTTCAGCTTCACGGAAGAAACGTTCACGAGCCTCGACCAGATCCTGATCTTCAAACTCATCGGCAAGTGGAATGGCCTTGATCGCCACCACGCGGTTGATTTTCGGGTCGCGCCCCAGATAGACGACTCCCATCGCGCCCTTGCCAATCTGGCGTTCAATCACATATCGGCCCAGACTTTGCTGGCCATTCGCGAGAGACGGCTCAATGTCCTGCTGCGGTGCTGGCTTCGGTGTTTCCGGATTGGATCGAGGTTTGAGAGCAGGGGTTTCAACGGGCTTTGGTCGTTCAAGTTCCTGTTGCAGTTGCCGTGCTTTCTGAGTGGCATCTTTGTAGCCTTGATCAATTTCACCGACGTGCCGGTAAGCCTGTGCAGCCTTCAGCAGTTCGCGGCGTCTTTCAAAGTCGGCGGCAAGACGGTACAGCAGATCCAGGGTATCGTGATTGGGTGGGCAGCGACATAGCGTCTGGTAAGCCAGATCAAGCTGGCCCTGGCCATGCAGCGTCAGTGCCAGAGTTTTCAGTGTGTCCATGCTGATGGCAGGTGAGTGTGCTTTTGCTTTGTTCGATGTTCCGTGATGTTTCATCGCAAAGGTGAGAGCAAAGCAGGTCACCATGGCTGTCAGCTGTGGTACGGCTTGCAGCGTCAACGTACTCAGGTTCATTAACAGGAATGAAGCCAGCATGACGAGAGTAATTAACGCCCCGATGATGAGCAGATTCTGTCTGAGAGTCAGCTTCACGAAAGCGGTTGCTGCAAGCAGCACGACTGATGCAGAGAGTAACAATTCCAGCAGTGTCATCCAGGCCGGATGCCGATAAGTCTGATTATCCAGCACTGCATGGGTACTGGCTGCCACAGCCATTACCCTTGGCAATGGACCGGTTGGAGTCTGTATGCGATCCGCTTCTGCCCCTTCGGTAGCTCCGATCAGCACAGCCTTGTGTTTGAAGAGTTGCCTGTCGACTTGTCCTTCCAGAACTTGCCAATACGGAATGCTGATCGCCTGTGTGTTGCCATGACGAACTGGGAAACTTAAATCTTTGCCCAGCCTGATAGCTTCCGATGTGGGCGTAAGTTGTAATTGCTCAGCGGTAACAACCAGACTGATTTTCTGTTCGGACATCAGGTTGGCCAGCGCCAGAGACAGACTGGGTATTGCCTGTGTACCCAGTTTGACAGTTGCATACTCACGTCTGACAACGCCGTCCGAATCGAAGGGTGTAAGTGTTTGTCCTAATCCGGCGGCGGCACCAAGTAATTCCGGGCTGACAGTGGCAAGTGCTTTTACAGGAACTGACTGATCTGCAGCCTCACTGGAAAAATGCCGTTCTGACCTTGATAGTGCTGATACCAGTGAACGATCAGGCGCAGTACCAGATCGTGTCGAAACAGCGATGGGAAGCACCACCTGGCCCTGGCTACGCATGGCTTGCGCCAGCAGATGGTCGCCTTCTGCATCGCTTGCCTGGCCGGTCTCGTTGTCAATCTGTGCGGTGACAGGAGTTGTAAACGCAATTGCGCCGGTTTCAAGGCTGCGCAGCTGGTCAATCAATCGGGCGTGAATGCGATTTGACCACGGCCATGGTCCCAGTTTTGACAGGCTTTCATCGTCAATCGCGACAACAATGACCTGACTTTTGTCCAGACCTACAGAAGCATGACGTTGCGCGAGGTCACCGAGCCAGTGCTGAACTGGGTTATCAGTGGGAGATACCAGCAAGGTACAGATTGCCAGCGTCAGACAGGCGAGCGCTGCACTGATAATTTTTGGCGGCTGGTTTAAAAGGCTTTTGAACACGATCCATCTGGTCCGGGTTTTAATACCCGCCAGTATAGGGAAACAGGTTTTGTAAAATTGCAGGCTCCGTCACATCTGGAGCGTCTGCGGTACTTGGACATGCACCCGATAGTGAATTAGCTCACCCTTTTCACCGACTGATTTGTAAACTGCACAGATGTCTAAAACCCGCGAAATTTTCCTGTGTGATCAATGCGGGGCAGAAACCCTGAAGTGGCAGGGGCAATGCCCGTCCTGCGCTGCATGGAACTCATTGGTGAAGTTCAATCCGGGTAAGACGGCAAGAGCTGGCAGGGTGCCATTAACTGCGGGAAGTACCGGCAGCAAACGCATCCATGAAATCAATGAACGTGATGAGCCTCGTATTTCTACCGGCTCAGGAGAATTCGACAGAGTTCTGGGCGGTGGTCTGGTGCCCGGATCAGTCGTACTGCTGGGTGGCGATCCCGGGATTGGCAAGTCGACGCTTCTGTTACAGGCAGCAGATCAGTTGAGCGTCTCCGTGACCACTCTCTATGCCACTGGTGAAGAGTCCCTGCAGCAGGTCAGTCTGCGTGCCAGACGTCTGGAAGCTGCCGGTAAGGAACTGAATCTGATGGCGGAGACCAATGTTGAATCGGTGCTGGCTGAAACCGGTCGATTGCATTGCAAGGTGCTGGTAATTGATTCTATTCAGACCATGTATCTGGACTCAGTGGAGTCATCGCCGGGGTCGGCCTCGCAGGTGCGAGAAACAGCAGCACAGCTGGTTCGCTACGCTAAAGATCAGGGCACGGCAGTGTTGATCATTGGACATGTGACCAAGGAGGGCACCATAGCCGGACCACGTATTCTTGAGCACATGGTGGATACCGTTCTGTATTTCCAAAGCGATGCGGGCAGTCGCTATCGCCTGATCCGTGCAGTCAAGAATCGCTTTGGTGCCGCCAACGAAGTAGGCGTCTTTGCGATGGCTGACCAGGGTCTCAAGGAGGTTAAGAATCCTTCCGCGATCTTCCTGTCGCAGCATGCTGAGCCTATTGCTGGCAGCGCTGTATTGGTCGCCCGCGAAGGCAGTCGTCCCATGCTGATAGAAGTACAGGCACTAGTTGATCAGAGTCAGGGTATGAATGCGCGGCGGCTGGCGTTGGGGCTGGAGCAAAATCGACTGGCGATGTTGCTGGCAATACTTCACCGGCACGGTGGGGTGGCCACGCAGGGGCAGGATGTTTTTGTGAATGTTGTGGGTGGAGTCAGAATTGCGGAAACAGCAGCAGATCTGGCGGTGATGCTGGCCACTGCTTCGAGCTTGAAAGACCGGCCTTTGCTCCCGGGATTGGTTTGTTTTGGGGAGTTGGGTTTGGCGGGCGAAGTGCGGCCTGTGCCATTTGGAGAGGAGCGATTACGTGAGGCGGCAAAGCATGGTTTCCGGCGGGCTATTGTGCCGACTGCAAATGCGCCACGGCGGGGTATTGAAGGTCTGGAAATAATTCCGGTCGAGCGATTGCCCGAGGCGTTATCCAGCGCTTTCAGAGCCTGATTAAAGGTCGCGCAGGCGCGCCATTTTTACCACGTTGTCTCCGATCTGGATGATCTCCACGGTATAACTGCCCAGCTTCAGGCTGGTTCCGGGTTCAGGAATGGATTCCAAGTGCTCGGAAATTAAGCCATTTAGCGTGCGTGGACCGTCGGTAGGCAGGTTCCATCCGAGGCGACGGTTCAAGGTGCGGATATTGATACTCCCGCTCACAACATAGCTGCCATTGGCTTCCTGATGAATGTCGCGGTAAAGGGTGGCGGGGTCTGTGGTGAATTCACCGACGATTTCCTCCAGCAGGTCTTCTAACGTGACCAGACCCTGAACGTCGCCATATTCATTGACGATGATAGCGATGCGCCGCCGGTTACTCTGGAAGTTATGCAGTTGTGTATTCAGTGTAGTGCCTGCGGGCACGAACAGTGGTTCACGGGCGCGTGCCAGTCCAATCAGTGTTTCCTTGTCCAGATCACCATGGGCAAGGTTCTGGGCAACCGTTTTCAGGTGCAGGATGCCGATGACGTTATCAATGGTGTCTTCATAGACCGGCAGGCGGGTATGCGGGCTGGATCGCAGTTGTTCCAGAATATCGTCCCACTCGTCGTCGGCATTGATGGCTGCGATGCTGTTACGCGGAATCATGATGTCTTCGACCGTGATCTTTTCGAGGTCGAGGATGCTGACCAGCATGCGCTGGTGGCTTTTTGAAATCAGGCTGCTGGCCTCTGCGACTATGGTTCTTATTTCGTCGCTACTTAAGGAATGATTGCTAACCTGTTGACTTGTAATGCCAAATAACCTTAATAAGTTATTCGCAATCAGGTTGGCGCTCCAGATGATCGGGTAAAGCACCTTGTCGAGTACGACATACACCCATGCAGAAGTCAGGGCGAGTCGTTCCGGGTGGAGGGCACCAAAGGTCTTGGGTGCGAGTTCGCCAAATATGAACATCAGGATTGAAGCAACGCCGCTGGCTACCACCAGGCCGGATTCGTCGTACAGCTGGAGAGTCAGTATCGTAATGAGTGTGGCGATACCGACGTTGGCAAAGGTGCTGCCTAGCAGTATGACTCCTATCAGGCGGTCGGGTCTGGCGAGCAGTCGCTCGGTCAGCTTGGCGCTCCGGTTGCCTGATTGAGCCTTGTGGCGCAACCGGTAGCGGTTGATGCTCATCAGAGCTGTTTCAGTGCTGGCGAAAAACGCGCAGATCACGATCATCAGGATCACTGCCAGAAGCAGTAGACCTATGGGAATGTCATTCAACGGGAAGGAGCCTCGTAACCTGATCAGCGTCTATCGTCGCACCACCGGCAGGGTGGTGGCAAGGAAGCCGGGATTTTCTTATTAAGCAATGTCTTGCCAATCAGCCCCAGTGCCTGCCAAGCAATACTTCCAGCACAAATTTTGAACCGAAGTACGCCAGTCCCAATAAAGTGAAGCCACTTAGCACCCAGCGGGCGGCAGCGCGTCCGCGCCAACCCAGCTGCCAGCGTCCCCACAGTAAAATTCCCAGAATCAGCCAGGCCAGACATGAAAGAGCGACTTTGTGGATCAGATGTTGTGCGACCAGATCCTGTACAAATACAAAGCCGCTGAACAGGGTGAGAGTGAGTAAGGCAAAGCCAGAGGAAATGGCCTGGAACATCCCGGTTTCAAGACCTTCAATTGATGGCAGTGTTTTCATCCAGCCCAGTGGTTGGTGGCTATGAAGGCGTCTATCAAGGCCATACAAAGCCAGCGCCAGGCAGGCGCCCACTGCTACCAGTGAGTAAGCGACTGCTGCCACCAGAATGTGTGCAGTGAGTTCCCAGCCTGACTGGCTGGTGTAAAAGGTGCGTGCTCCGTCGTCTGTCAGTGCAGCGGCAATGCCGACGCACAGTAATGCTAAGGCGGCCATTCCGGCGAAGCGGGGACGGTTCCAGACTCTGGCCAAGGTGATGGCGGCAGTTATCCAGCCGATCAGCGAGGCAACATCGGTACTGTTCAGCGCAAGAGCCGGGCCACGAAACAGTGCGCGGCACAGGCTGTAGCCATGAATAAGCCAGCCCAGAGCGCCCATCATCAGTCCGGCCATATGTTTGACATGGGCATCGGACTCGCTGATACCCCGCAAGGCGCTGGCAAAAAACCACAGGCACGCACTCAGATAGATGACCAGAACAATGATTGCAAGCATAGGGAGGGCTCGGGCAGCTCTTGAGTTAACTGTAGTTGGGATAATGTCACAGTCTACGCTTGTGCTTAAAGCGAGCTGTATGTGACGTCCGGGCCTCATGTCGTTAACATGGGCGGGTTCCGGATAACTGCGAGAATACTCCGTGTTTGACAAATTGACTGAACGGCTGCAGGGCGTAGTGGATGGCTTGCGCGGCAAAGGTCGTCTGACTGACGACAATATTGCCGATACGCTTCGGCAGGTGCGTATGGCGCTGCTGGAAGCTGATGTGGCGCTGCCTGTGGTCAAGTCACTGATTGAATCAATCAAGGCGAGTCTGGTCGGCACCGAGTTCGATAAGGCATTTACGCCGGGTCAGATTCTGGTACGCAGCATCCATCAGGAGCTGGTCCGGGTGCTGGGCGAGGGTGTTCGTCCGATCAATCTTCGTGCTCAGCCGCCCGTGGTAATCCTGCTGGCTGGCTTGCAGGGCGCGGGTAAAACAACTACCGCAGGAAAGCTCGCCAAATATCTGAAAGAAAAGGAAAAGAAGCGGGTTTTATTGGCCAGTACAGACGTTTACAGACCTGCTGCAATCCTGCAGCTTGAACGACTGGCTGCTCAACTGGAAGTGGGGTTCAAGTCATCTGACCCCAAGCAGTCACCGGTCAGATTGGCGCAGGAAGCGCTGGCCGAAGCGAGGAGTGCGCTCTATGACGTTCTGATCATTGATACCGCTGGCCGGTTGCATATTGATGACGAGATGATGAAAGAGGTGCAGTTGATTGCATCGACCGTCTCCCCGCTGGAAACCCTGTTTGTGGTGGACAGCATGGCAGGTCAGGACGCTGTTAATGCCGCCAAGGCATTTGGTGAGGCACTTGAACTGACCGGAGTGATTCTCACCAAGGCGGATGGTGATGCCCGGGGTGGTGCAGCGCTATCGGTACGGCAGGTAACAGGCAAGCCGATTCTGTTTATCGGTGTCGGTGAAAAGACCGAAGCGCTGGAGGTCTTCCATCCTGAACGGATTGCTTCGCGCATTCTGGGAATGGGTGATGTGCTGTCTCTTGTGGAAGATGTCTCCCGACAGGTTGATATCCGGCAGGCGGAAAAGCTGGCTGCCAAGTTGAAGCAGGGCAAGGAATTCGATTTCAATGACCTGCATGAGCAATTGCAGCAGCTGGAAAAAATGGGTGGCTTGTCGGCCATGATGGATAAATTGCCCGCAAAGCTCGCCAGCAAGGCGGCCCAGGGGCAGATGCCGAATGACCGTGAAATCACGCGTCAGATTGCCATCATCCGGTCCATGACTTCCAGGGAAAGGCGATTTCCGAAGTTGCTGGATGCCTCGCGCAAGCGGCGTATCGCAGCCGGGTCAGGGGTGCCTGTGTCTGAAATCAACAAGCTGCTAAAGAGCTTTATGGAAATGCAGAAAATGATGAAACTCATGTCCAATGGGGGCATGGGTAAATTAATGAGGACATTTGCCGGCCGTATGCCCAAGCTGTTCTGAGTGACTGATGCTGAACGTCAAGTCAGCCGTTCTGTTGATAGTTCCAGACCTGTTTGTGTCCCTGACGATTCAATGTTGCTTGAATTCGTCAGGTGTCAGTGCATGTCTGGAAAGCAGCTTGTAAAAGTCAGTCCGGTTGCGCTTTGCCAGTCGGGCGGCCTGGCTGACGTTACCGCCAGTGATTTGCAGAATTTGTGAAAGGTAGTTGCGTGTAAATTCGTCACGCGCTTCATCAAAAGAAGGCAGTCGTGCCGGGCCGACGCCCAGAGCTGTTTGAACAAGCTCGACACTGATGATCGGACTGGTTGCCAGAGCGACATTCTGCCTTACAACATTTTCAAGTTGACGCACATTGCCAGGCCAGTCTGCACTGACCAGCAGTTCGACAGCTTCAGGGGCATAGATGAATCGTTGATGCCCTGTTTCTTTTGCGATGCGATCCAGAAAATGAGTAACCAGAAGCGGGATGTCTTCCCGTCGCCGGCTCAGTGGTGGCATCTCGATATTGACGACATTCAGACGATAGAAAAGATCTTCCCGGAAATGGCCGCTCATGATCAATTGTTTCAGATCATGGTTGGTTGACGCGATCAGGCGCACGTTGACCGGTATCGCCTGTGTGCTGCCAACCGGGCGAATAGCTGCTTCCTGAAGAGCGCGCAACAACTTGACCTGCAGGCGCATCGGCATATCGCCAATTTCATCAAGGAGAATGGTGCCGCCATCGGCGGTTTGAAACAGACCTGTCTGATCTCGTGTTACGCCCGGGAATGCGTCTTTGACATGACCGAACAATTCGCTTTCCAGCATGTTTTCGGCCATGGCGCTGCAATTGATGGCAGCAAATGGTTTGTTACGACGGGAACTGGTCTTGTGAATTGCGCGAGCAAGTAATTCTTTGCCACTACCGCTTTCGCCAGTGATCATTACCCGGGCATCAGTGCCGGCAACCATGTGTGCCTGAGAAAGTTTTTCCTCCATTATCGCGCTGCGAGCAATGATATCCGCGCGCCATTCATCAGTGCTGTCAGCAAAGCCTGAGACCTTTAGCGCCTTCTGTACCTGATCAAGCAATTCCTGCTTATCTACAGGTTTGGTAAGGAATGCAAACGCGCCGCTTTGAGTCGCTTGCACCGCATCCGGAATAGTACCGTGTGCAGTCAGAATGATCACCCGCAGTCCGGGTGCGCGGCTCTGCACTTCCTTGAGCAGGCCGATGCCATCCATCTGATCCATTTTCAGGTCCGTGATAACAAGATCAGGACGAACACGCGCCATTGCGGCAAGTGCGGACAGGGCATTGTCTGCTGCTTCAACATCATAGTTTTCTGCCCGCAGCCGGATAGTCAGCAGGCGGAGCAGTCCTGGATCGTCATCAACGACCAGCAGGCGTGGTTTGCGTCTGGTTTGTGGAGTCACGGTTACCTGTGTCACGTGTCCCAGCGGGCGTAGTGCTGCGTTCACTGATGGATTTCTCTATGTCTTTGATCGCATCCAGCTTCTGCTGGGCCGCGTCGAGTGCCTTGCGCAGCTTGATCAATTCTTCAGATTGCGCTTGTAAACGACGCTCGGAGTTTGATTGTGCGCGCGTTCTATCGTCGACTGTCGCCAGCAAACGACGATTTTCAGCCTGCAGCTTTAGCCATTGTTCTGTGACATGCAGCATGGATTTACCCAGAGCGAGTTCACTAACGCTGAGTCTTTCAGGATAAAGCAGAGCCTGATCAAGCAGTTTCTTTGCCTTGACCGGGTCACTGGCAGGGTGGCCTGGCATCGCGAGGGCAAGGGCATAGCGCAGCTGATTCATTGTGGTGGGTGCCTGCAGACTGGCTTGTTCAACCTGATAAAACGTATCGCTTTGTTGTACTGGGTCAGTACTGGACAGTCTGGCAAGCATATCCATGTAGTCGTTTACATCACTTTCACCACGAACCGTATGGGATGAATCCGGTAATCTGGATTGAGATGGGTTCAATGATTCACAGGCGCAGAGCAGCAGCATGCTAAGAGCAATACATACTGATGTTCCGGAATGACGGATCATGCTGTAGCAACCTGGACCGGTTTGAGTGGAAGGATCACACGAAAGTGAGCACCCGGGAATTGTCCATCAAGGATGGAAATGCTGCCACCGTGTGCCTGTACAAATTCTGAAACTACAGACAAACCTATTCCAGTACCCTTGAGATGTCCAGAGATAGGGGCTCTGCCTGAGAAGAAGGCCTCAAATACTGCGGTGCGTTCCGATGCGGGTATTCCCGGGCCTGTATCGGCCACATCGAGAACCAGTTGCCTGTCTTCTTCTTTGGCATACAGAAAGATAGTGCCCCCTCTGGGACTGTATTTGAGCGCGTTGGAAAGCAGATTATCAAGGATTAACTTCATCTTGGCGCGATCTGCCTGCAGCTCGATATCATCGACCTTCAGCTCAAGGTGAATGCGTTGCGCCAGCAAGGTGAGCTGATGAGTTTCCAGTGCGGACTTGATCAGGGGACGCAATCTGAATTGAGTTGTTTCCAGTCCGCTGTGCTTGGTTTGCCAGGCGCTGAAGGACAGAAGATTTTCTATGAGTTGCTGCAAGCGGATGCTGTTATCACGCAGTATTTCGCCTACTTCACGCTGTCCGCTGGTCAGTGCACCTACTGCACCGTCCAGCAACAGTTCGGTACCTTCGCGAACACCAGCCAGTGGTGTCTTCAGTTCATGTGACATGTGACGCAGGAAACGATTACGTTCCTGCGCAATTTCCAGCAACCGGGTGCGTAACCACTCAAGCTGTTCGCCCAGCTTGCGCAGATCGGAAGGCCCTTTCACCGAGATGGATGTTGAAAATGTTCCTTGACCCAGCTGGTTGATGGCCGCGTCAAGGTGACGGATGGGACGCATGATCAATATGCTGAACAGGATGACTAGCAGGGCAGTCAGCAGAATCACTCCTGCGGATTGCCACATCAGGTAATTCTGGGTTTCTTCCGTAGTGCTCTGCAATTGGGTCAAGCCTGTTTCTATCAGCTGGCTGGTCCGTTCAGATAGCTTTCTGGTACTGCTTTCCAGTAATGTGAATGCATCATTCAGCTTGGCATTGTCGGCCTTGTTGTCAGCGGATTTAAGCAATTCAAGTTGCTGGTACAGGTCATTATCTGCCTGTCGTATCGCATTTATCTCTGAATCAAGTGCGTTATTGATACTCACGCCGTGTGCGAACTGGTTGAGTGTTTCGTGCAGATTATTCCTTGAAGATTCATAGCTGTTCAGGAATTCAGGATCATTCACAATCTGGAACAGACGGGCATTGCGTTCCATGCTGCCAATGTGCTGAAACAAACGTTGTGTGGCGTCGGTTGCCTGAACGCCGCTATGAACCAGAGCGGTACTCTGGTCAGCCAAGCTTCGCACTTTGGTCGCAGAAGTTATAACGGCAAATAGCAGGGGAATTGCCACCAGCGCAAAGCCGATGAACATCAGGTCAGTCAGGGAACGTGGGCGCCAGAGGTGCATGTTTATGTATTGTAGCGTAGCGACCCGGCATTGGACTCATCGTTGCAGGTGGTTGCAGCTATGCCATTCCGTCCGTTTTTACGGATGGCCTCATTCAACTGTCACTGTTAATTCTTGATGAGTTCCGGGTGCGCCAGCAGATGCTGTTCCCAGGCAAGCTGCGATTTTGCAATGATTTCCAGATTGTCAAACCGGGGCTGCCATCCCAGTACCTTACGGACTTTGTCTGCACGTGCTACCAGCGTAGCGGGATCACCTGCACGGCGAGGCTCTTCGACAATGGTCAGTTCACGGCCACTTACTTTAGCGACTGTAGCCAGCACTTCGCGTACGCTGAAACCGCGTCCATACCCTACATTCAATGTGGTTGATGAGCCTCCATTTCGCAGGTATCCCAAAGCATCCAGATGTGCAGAGGCAAGGTCTTCAACGTGAATGTAATCACGAATACCTGTGCCGTCTGCCGTAGGGTAGTCGGTTCCGAATACCATTACTTTCGGACGAATGCCCACTGCATGCTGGCAGGCTACTTTCGTCAGCAAGGTTGCAGTAGGGGCAGAATGGCCGATGCGTCCGCCTGGATCACTGCCACCGACATTGAAGTAACGGAGGATGACATGTTTCAAGGGAGTAACAGCGCACAGGTCACGCAACATGGTTTCGCTCATCAGCTTGGATGAGCCGTAAGGATTGATTGGTGCGGTGGGCGACTCTTCACTGGCAACTCCAGTTTCTGGAAGGCCATAAACGGCTGCAGTAGAAGAGAAAATAAAGTGTTTCACACCGGCATCCCGGCAGCATTGCAGGAGAGTGCGAGTGGCCGACGTGTTATTGCCGTAGTACTTGAGTGGATCAGATACCGACTCAGGCACAATGGTATGTGCGGCAAAATGCATGACGGTTTCAATGCCGTGTTCCTTGAGCAGGCTGGACACGAGTTTGCTGTCAGAGGTATCGCCCACGATCAACTTGCCATGCAGCACAGCACTGCGGTAACCGGTGCTGAGATTGTCGAGTACTATGACGGACTCGCCGCGCTCACCCAGTTGACGAACGACATGGCTGCCGATGTATCCCGCTCCACCAGTTACAAGAATGCTCATTAGAAAATCCTTTGTTGATCTTTACTGATCATTGAGTTCAGAAATGATTGAACAATAATGACAATATTGTGCCGTAATCAGCACGGAACTGGTTCCCAATCTGTTGTTTTTCACTGACTGGTTCTACTTTTGAGGCATGAATGACCCGTATCGACCTCCATCCATTCGAGCGGCTGACCCCGGATTTTATCCTGGATGCGCTGGATGACCTTGGCCTGCGAACCGACGGGCGCTTGCTGGCGCTGAACAGTTACGAAAACCGGGTGTATCAGGTGGGCATGGAGCAGGGTGAACCTCTGATAGTGAAATTTTATCGGCCGGGTCGCTGGCCGGTTACCGCAATCCAGGAAGAACAGGCATTTGTGTCCGAACTGAGCGAGGCTGAGTTACCGGTGGTCGCGCCTATGAGGATTGACAGACTGACCCTGTTCAAGCGCAGTGGGTTCAATTTCGCCATCTATCCGCGACAAGGTGGGCGCTGGCCGGAGTTGAATCAGGCTGCGGATCGTGAGCTGTTAGGCAGGTTGCTGGCGCGCATCCACCTTATCGGGCGGCGATACCAGTTTCAATACCGGCCACGCTTGACGGTCGGTGCATGGGCAGGTGAATCGCGTCGCTACTTGCTTGAAAACGACTGGATACCTGAGCACTTGCTGCCGGCCTATCGCTCAGTCAGCAGCGAATTAATTGAGTTGATGCAGGGCGAGTGGGATGCATTCCATGATTTGCGTTATCAGCGGTTGCATGGGGATTGCCATCTGGGCAATCTGCTCTGGCTTGAAACGACAGGACCCCATTTTGTTGATTTTGATGATTGTCTGACCGGACCAGTCATACAGGATATGTGGATGTTGCTGTCAGGTGCCCGGTTTGACAAGGCACAGCAATTGCGGGAACTGTTGACGGGCTATGGGCAGTTTGCTGATTTCGACTATCGCGAGCTGGGCCTGATCGAAATTCTGCGTACGCTCCGCCTGATGCATTACGCAGCCTGGCTGGCGCGACGTTGGGATGATCCGGCATTTCCGCGCGCATTCCCCTGGTTTGCCGAGCGTAAATTCTGGGAGCAACATGTGCTGGATCTGCGTGAACAGCTTGCGGCGGTGCAAGAATCACCGCTGGAGATATAAGATAGATGTGCTATGTGTGGATTGATCAACAGGTGGAAACATTGATGAGAAATCGTAATCCGGATCTGGCTCTTCGCTCTGCTTGCACTCTGGTAGTGATGATTGCAGTCGTCGGTTTGTCCGCCTGTAGCAAGAGTGAAGATACTTCAGATGCTGCTAGTGCAATAAATCGTCAGAAATCAAGCTCGTCCCAGTCATCAGCAGATCCCTTGCTGAATATGTCCAAGGCGGTCAGCGAAACAACGGAGGCGCAACCGGTCGAGCTGCGGTTTGAGTTTGCGACTGCCCCACAGGTAGCAGCACCGGTACGGCTCAACCTGAATGTGCTGGGTTTGCAGGATGTCACTTCATTAGGGATGAAGGTGAGTGCTGCTTCCGGTCTGGAAGTGACAAAAGGGGCTGAGGCAACCTATGCAGCGCTCAAGCAGGGTGAAAGCTGGAGTCCAGCGCTGGAAATAACTGGCAAGGAGAATGGACTATTTCTGCTCAATGTTGACCTGCAGTTAACCACGGAATCTGGAGTCCGCACCTACAAGTATTCAGTTCCAGTGGCCATTACTACTCCAGAATCGAGCAGTGCCGGGACAAGTGCCGGATCTTCCGGCAAGACCTGAAGAAGCAGGGAATTTACTGTTGCGAACCGCCTATCGTCCGGTGGGGCAATAATTAAGGCTGGCATGGACGGTCAGGGGCCGTATAATCCGCGGCCTTTTTCAGTCCAGAGCATTACCTGTGAGCACTGCCAAGTTACGCAATATCGCCATCATCGCCCACGTCGATCATGGCAAAACCACCTTGGTTGACCAGTTGTTGAGGCAATCTGGCACCCTCGATGTTCGCAAGGCGCCGACCGAGCGCGTCATGGACTCGAACGATCTGGAAAAAGAGCGAGGCATTACCATCCTTGCAAAAAACACCGCCATTAACTGGGGTGAATATCGCATCAATATCGTGGATACCCCGGGACACGCTGATTTCGGTGGTGAAGTTGAGCGTGTTTTGTCGATGGTGGATTGCGTGTTATTGCTGGTGGATGCGGTTGATGGGCCGATGCCACAGACCCGTTTCGTGACACAGAAGGCCTTTTCACATGGTCTGCGCCCGATCGTAGTGGTCAACAAGATTGATCGAGATGAAGCTCGCCCGGATTGGGTGCTGGGTCAAACATTCGATTTGTTTGATAGCCTGGGCGCCACAGAAGAGCAGCTGGATTTCCCTGTTGTTTATGCCTCCGCTCTGCGTGGCATTGCCGGTACTGATCCGAAGAATCTGCAAGAAAACATGGAACCGTTATTTAAAGCGATCGTTGAGCATTGCCCACCGCCGGATGTGGACAGTGATGGGCCATTGCAATTACAGATCAGTCAGCTGGACTACTCCAACTATGTGGGTGCCATTGCAATCGGTCGTATCAAGCGTGGGCAGCTACGTCGTGGTGGTGCGGTAACGGTCGTGGGCGCAGATGGCAAAACCCGTAACGAACGCATTATTCAGGTCCTTGGCTTCATGGGGCTGGATCGTGTCGAAGTTAATGAAGCCAGTGCCGGCGATATCGTGGCTTTTGCAGGTATTGAGCATCCCAAGATTTCAGACACGATTTGTGACCCGGCTGCGCCTGAGGCATTGCCTGCTCTGGTGGTGGATGAGCCTACGATCAGCATGACTTTCGAAGTGAATACCTCGCCGTTCTGCGGTCGTGAAGGCAAGTTTGTGACCAGTCGTCAAATTCGTGAGCGCCTGTTGCGTGAAACGATGCATAACGTGGCGTTGCGAGTCGAAGATACGCCCAACCCCGATAAATTTATCGTCTACGGTCGTGGTGAATTGCACCTGGGCGTGCTGCTGGAAAACATGCGCCGCGAAGGGTATGAGCTGGCGGTGTCACGTCCCCGCGCTGTGGTCAAGGAGATAGACGGCGTGATGTCTGAACCATATGAGTCAGTGGCTATCGACCTGGATGAAAATAACCAGGGTGCCGTCATGCAGGCGCTGGGTGAGCGCGGTGGTCAGTTGACCAATATGCAGACCGATGGCAAAGGTCGTGTGCGTCTTGAATACATGATGCCATCACGCGGTCTGATCGGTTTCCAGACTGAATTCCGTACCCTGACCTCAGGTACGGGACTGTTGCATCATATTTTCGATCACTTCGGCCCTGTACTCGATAAGGAAATCGGGCAGCGTCAGAATGGTGTGATGATTTCCAACGGCCAGGGCAAAGCACTGACTTATGCGCTGTTTAGCCTGCAGGAGCGTGGTCGCCTGATGGTAAGTCACGGCGATGAAGTATACGAAGGCCAGATTGTAGGTATTCACAGCCGTGACAATGACCTGGTAGTAAACCCATTGAAGGCCAAGAAGCTGACCAATATGCGTGCTGCAGGCAAGGATGAGAATCAGGTGCTCAGTAATCCGATTCGTTATTCACTGGAACAGGCGATGGAATTCATCGATGACGATGAGTTGGTTGAAGTTACACCAGGTGAAATTCGTCTTCGCAAGCGTTTCCTGAAGGAACATGAGCGTAAGCGTCCGGGTCGTGCCGAAGAAAGTGCCGATTGACCATCCAGTGCCAGTCTGAATTGATGTGTCATCAGTAACAGAAAACTCATCTGACGCAGCACTTGATCGCCGTATCTGTGTTGCGCCGATGATGGACTATACAGATCGGCACTGCCGCTATCTGATGCGGCTGCTCTCGCCCAGTGCCTTGTTGTACACCGAGATGGTGACGGACAAGGCATTGCTGCATGGTGATCACTCACGTCTGCTGGCTTTTGATGCCGCTGAGCAACCTGTTGCCTTGCAGCTGGGGGGTAACGACCCCAAAGAACTGGCCATCGCGGCAAAGCTGGGCGAACAGTACGGATATCGAGAGATCAACCTTAATTGTGGTTGCCCCAGTGATCGAGTCAGGAGCGGCCGGTTTGGTGCATGTTTAATGGCTGAGCCTGAGCGTGTCGCTGAGTGCGTAAGTACTCTGCTCGCAACAGTAAAAATACCGGTCACGGTCAAGTGCAGAATCGGTATCGAACCCGGAATGACAGATCGAGATGATCTGAGTTTTCTGCACCACTTTGTCGATGTGGTTGCCAGTGCTGGATGCAGGGTTTTTATAGTACATGCCCGACGTGCGGTTCTGGGGGGGCTCAGTCCAAAGGAAAATCGCGAAGTGCCACCCCTGCGTTACGATGTGGTGCAGCAGGTGCGGCATGTATTTCCTGCGCTGACGTTTGTGCTGAATGGCGGTATTCGTGCCCTGGATCAAGTGGCGACATTGTTACCAGGCTATGACGGAGTCATGATTGGCAGGGAGGCTTACCAGAATCCTTACCTGCTTGCAGAGCTGCACAAGTATTATTACGACATTAGCTGGTTACCGGATCGTGCCCATGTGCTTCAGGCCTATGGTGAATATGTGGCCACGCAGCTTCAGGTCGGGGAGCGGCTGAACCAGATGATCAGGCATGTGCTTGGCCTGTATCACGGGATGCCGGGCGCCCGTTCCTGGCGACGGTTTCTGAGTGAGGGCGTGGTGCGAAATCCAGCTTCGGTCAGCTTGCTTTCTGATTCGTTGCGAATTGTCACCGGTCAGGCTTGATTAGCCCCTTAAAGCAGGGTTGCCTCAGATTCGGCTGGATTATGTATATAATCGGGCTGTGAGCAAGGATATCGAACTCGCTATTTTATTCGCCGACGTGGTCGGCAGTACGCGCATCTACGAAGTGATGGGTGATTTACGGGCCCGTAACATGGTTCTGATGTGCGTGGATATCATGCGCACTGCTACTGAAGCGCATGGCGGGAGTGTCATCAAGACCATTGGTGACGAAATCATGGCTACTTTCCCTACAGCCGATAGTGCCTTGAATGCTGCCAGTCAGATGCAGCATGAGATCGGTTCACACACCAGCCTGAAAGTGGAAAACCAGCCTGTCGCTATCCGCATCGGTTGCCACTATGGTCCGGTAGTGGTTGAAAATCGTGACATTTTTGGTGCGGCGGTTCATACCGCAAACCGGATGACCAGTCAGGCCAAAGCAGGGCAGATCATGACGACAGGCGCCATGGTGCATCAGCTCTCGCCAGAATGGCGGTCAGCTGTGCGGCAGATTGATGTGACCATGCTCAGGGGCAAGAGCAATGAAGATGAGTTGTATGAGGTGTTGTGGCAGAAGGAAGATACCACCAGCATGTTGCCATCGCTTGCTTTAGGGTCGTTGTTGCGGGACAAACAGAAGCCACTGCGATTGCGGGTCAGCTATCAGGGCAACGAAATCATGATGACCAATGGCCATGCCACCCTGACAATGGGCCGTGCTGAAGAGAACGATATCGTGATCAAGGGTAATCTGATTTCAAGAATTCATGCCCGTATCGAATTCGACCGTAACAAGTTTTTATTGATTGATCAGAGTACCAACGGCACTTTTGTGACCAGCGAAAGCGGCGAAGATTCTTTTGTAAGACGCGACAGTCTCCAACTCAAGGGCAAGGGCACAATCGGTCTGGGGCGTACTGCGGAAAGCAATCCGGCGCAGAGCCTGCAGTTCAGCTGCGAAGAATAAGTAATTCGACTGCTGGACTCTGCATGATCCTGTCATGAGCAGAGCTTAAACAGGACAGAGCAAATACAAAACGGCAGGCTGAAAAATCAGCCTGCCGTCTATGTTTCACGAGCAGCAGGAAATCAGGCCAGTCGCTTCTTTACATCACTCAACTGATCCTTCAGCTTGGCCGGGGTATGTGTGCCGAACTCGTTCAGGTACTCACCAATCTGCTCAACCTCAGTGCGCCAGGCATCCTTGTTGATTGACAGCAGTTCTTTGAGTGTGTCGGGTTGAATATCAAGGCCTGAAGTATTCAGGTCCTGCGCGTTAGGCAGGTTGCCAATGGCGGTTTCCTGCGCGCCAACCGTGCCTTCGCAACGATCAAAGATCCAGCTGAGTACGCGGAGGTTGTCGCCGAATCCCGGCCACATGAAGTTGTTGTCCTTGTCCTGGCGGAACCAGTTGACGTGATAAATCTTCGGCAGCTTGTCAGTGCGATCGGCAAAGGAAAGCCAATGCTGCCAGTAGTCACCGAAGTTGTAGCCGCAGAATGGTTTCATCGCCATGGAGTCACGACGCACTACGCCCACAGCGCCCGTTGCGGCAGCGGTGGTTTCAGAGGCCATGCCGGCACCTACCAGCACTCCGTGAGTCCAGTCGCGGGCTTCATAAACCAGCGGGGCCAGTTCGCGACGACGGCCGCCGAACAGAATGGCCGAGATGGGCACGCCGTCAGCATCGTCGGCGTGAGGTGAATAGCAGGGGTTCTGCTTCGCATTTACGGTGAAACGTGAATTCGGGTGAGCGGCCGGGCCGTTCTTGGGATCGTACGGGTTGCCACGCCAGTCAATGACCGGAGTGCCTTCCTTCATGCCTTCCCACCAGGGCTGGTTGTCTGCAGTCAATGCAACATTAGTGAAGATCGTATCGTGCTGGATGGTCGTGTAAGCATTGGGGTTGGTCTTGAGGTTGGTGCCCGGTGCAACACCGAAATAGCCTGCTTCAGGATTGATGGCCCGCATCTGTCCATCACTGCCCACATTGAGCCAGCAAATGTCATCACCCACTGTCCAGATCTTCCAGCCCGGAATATTGCTGGGCGGGATCAGCATGGCGAGGTTGGTCTTGCCGCAGGCAGAAGGGAATGCAGCAGCTATGTAACGGGTTTTACCAGCAGGATTCTGGATGCCCATGATCAGCATGTGTTCAGCCAGCCAGCCTTCGGTGCGGGCCTGATAGCTGGCAATACGCAATGCATGGCATTTCTTGCCGAGCAGCGCATTGCCGCCATAACCAGAACCAATGCTCTTGATGGTCAGGTTTTCAGGGAAGTGCATGATGAAACGTTTGTTCGGGTCAAGATCGCCGATGGAATGCAGACCTTTGACGAACACACCATCGCGTTCGATGCGCTTGAGTGCTGCATCACCCATGTTGGCCATGATGCGCATGTTAATGACCACGTAGGGACTATCGGTAATTTCAACGCCACAGCGTGCATAAGGTGAGTTGATCGGGCCCATGCAGTACGGAATAACGTACAGGGTACGGCCCTTCATGGCGCCTGCGAACAGGGCATCCATCTTGGCGTTGGCTTCGGCTGGATCCATCCAGTTGTTATTCGGACCTGCTTCGTCCTTGTTCTTGGTGCAGATAAACGTCAGGTGCTCGACACGCGCAACGTCAGTGGGGTTGGAACGATGCAGATAGCAATTGGGATGTGTTTTCTGGTTCAGTTTGATGAGATCGCCAGTGACCAGCATCTGCTCAATCAGGGCCTTGTTCTCAGCGTCGCTGCCGTTGCACCAGTGAATTTTGTCTGGTTGAGTCAGTTTGGCAACTTCTTCAACCCATTGCTTCAGTGCTGCGTTTGTCGTAGTCATTTCGGCCGTCTACTCCACGGATGATGAAACAAAACAGTCGGGAACCGGGGGGCTTAGCCCCAATTACTGTCTCACGCCAGATCGATACTGTTGCAGATGCGGCTCCACTGCCGCCCGGCACCGCATACATAGGGTGTGAGCAAACCACGACCAGAAAACTATAAGACCGGGAATTATAGCGATCAGATCAATTTTGTGTGTAAGTTTGATGCATAAGCATATGCTGCACGCCATAAAACCTGACATCCGGGCATCTACGGTAAAGTTGCGCTTGTGTTAAGTGAAAATGTGTGGCTGAACTCGGGTTGAATTCATAGAGGATCAATGACGACTGGAAAATTAATAGGGGCGAGCAGGCATTTACAGGGTCATACGCCGATCATGAAACTGGTCCGGCAACTGATCTTTGGCCTTGTTTTCTGGGGAGCATGCTCTGCTCAGGCTGCCTCCAGCAGCCAGCCTGAGCTGGAGTTAATTGCCGAATCGCGAGTTCCGGTCGATTCTTCAGGCGATAGTTATCAGTTTGTGCCTGCTGAAAAGCTGGTGCAGGGGCAGGAGATTTTCTACACATTGCGTATCCATAACCCCACCGATCAACCATTGAGCGAGGTGCGGGTCGTGCAGGCCTTGCCAGTCAATACGCATTATGTTGCGGGATCCGCCAGTGGTGCAGGGGCGCTGATCAGTCTTTCCTATGATGGTGGGCAGACGTTTTTCAGCGCATCCGGGCGGAACGCTGCCCAGGATAAGACCTGCACGCATATCCGGTGGGAGTTGCCTTATGCACTGGCCCCCAAGGTCGTAGTGCTGGCACGTTTTCGCGTGGTATTTCAGTAATGTCTGTAGAGCAGACGGGTACTTCCAGATTTGACCTGCGGGATTTGCTCGGCGCAAATGGGCGGCTGGTAGAGCAGTTGCCCGGTTTTACCGTGCGTGATGAACAATTACAGATGGCCGGATGGGTTGCGCGCGCCATCGCTGAAAAACGCAGCCTGATTGTCGAAGCCGGAACTGGAGTCGGCAAGACCTATGCTTACCTTGTACCGGCTTTGCTGGCGGGTAAACGCGTCATCATTTCTACAGGTACACGCAGCTTGCAGGATCAGCTATTCAGGCGTGATCTTCCCACCATCACCGACATTCTGGGGCGTCCGGTGCGGGTGGCATTGCTCAAGGGCAGAGCCAATTACCTTTGTGAGCATCGACTGTCGTCAACTATGAGTCAGGCCGAGGCGCGTGGTTTAACGCGTGAATTGTCCACGAGTCTGCGCAAGGTGAAGCTCTGGTCCATGCAAACCCGCAAAGGTGATATCAGTGAATTATCCGCGCTGGGCGAAAGTGATCCGATCTGGCCCTGGGTCACCTCCACCCGTGACAATTGTCTGGGCGCCGAATGCAGTGCCTTTGACCGTTGTCACGTGATGGCGGCTCGGCGTGAGGCATTGGCAGCGGACATAGTGGTTGTCAATCATCACTTGCTGATGGCAGATCTGCTGCTTAAAGAGCACGGCTTTGGTGACCTGCTGCCAGGTACGGATGCAGTGATTGTTGATGAAGCACACCAGTTGCCTGAGGTGGCATCACAGGCATTCGGTACCAGTCTGAGTGCCCGTCAATTGCGAGATCTGGTACGTGATGTGTGTCAGGAACAGTTGTCATCAAAAATTGCTGGTCTGACTGAAGTGCAGTTTGAGTTGATGCAGGCAGTGGAAGTGCAAACACAATTGGCGACCGAGACCTTGATCGGTATGCCAGAAACGCTCGATGCCAGTCTCTGGCCCGATTTGCTGTTGGATGCGCTGCACGAAATTCAGCGTTTGCTGAAAGCCTTCATGTCGAGTATTGACCAGCATGCAGAAAACCAGAATGAGTTACGCAATTTGCGTGATCGGGCTGAGGAGCTGGCAGGACGCTGCGAATTGTTTGCACAAGGAATGCAAAATGATACTCAAACGGTAGCCGCAGTACGCTGGTCGACAATCAGTAAGGCGGGCTTTGTTTTGCACCATGTGCCTGTGGAAGTGGCGCCACTGTTATCTGACTTCATCCGGAAGCAGGGTGGTGCCTGGATATTTACTTCTGCCACCCTGGCAATTAGCAAGGATTTGCAGCATTTTGCGCAAAAAATTGGCATGCCGGAGGTGGATGCTCAACTGCTTGGCAGCCCCTTTGATTTCAGGCAACAGGCGCTCTTGTATCTGCCTGCCAAGCTGGATATGCCATCCAGCCCAAACCACACTCGACAAGTTGTGGAAGCGGCATTGCCGGTGATCAATGCCAGTGGTGGCCGGGCATTCATGTTATTTACCAGTTACCGTGCATTGCGCGAGGCGGCTGAACGATTGCGAGTCCTGTGGGGCACAGCACCGCCATATCCATTGCTGGTACAGGGCGAGGCACCACGTGACGAATTGCTCAGGCAATTTCGCGAAGCTGGAAATGCGGTGTTACTGGGTACGGGCAGCTTCTGGGAAGGCGTGGATGTGAAAGGCCATGCGCTGTGTGTTGTGGTGATCGACAAGCTGCCCTTCGCGGTTCCTGATGAGCCTCTTTTGAAAGCGAGGCTGGCGATGATCGAACAGCGCGGGGGTAATGCATTCATGGAAGAGCAGGTGCCCCAGGCAGTAGTTGCACTCAAGCAGGGGGTGGGGCGGCTGATCCGTGATCGGGCAGACTTTGGCGTGATCATGCTATGTGACCGTCGCCTGACTACACGTAGTTATGGCCGCATATTTCTGAACAGCCTGCCGCCGATGCCGCGTACTTCTGACCCGGATGTGGCATGTGCATTCCTGCAACGCCATTTGAATGTTGTAACGATGTCCAAAGAAACCGTAGATGCTGGAGTCGAGTCTTGAAGTTACTGGCTATTGATACCGCGACCGAGCAGTGCTCAGTTGCTTTGTTGCAGGATTCAGAATGCATTGACCGGTGCATACCGACTCCACGCGGTCATACCGACCTGGTATTACCGATGATTCAGGAGCTGCTGGACGAATCCGGATATAGCCTGAAGCAGCTTGATGCCGTTGCGTTTGGCCGGGGGCCGGGGGCATTTACAGGTGTTCGTATTGCGATAGGCGTTGCTCAGGGACTCGCATATGCCCTCGGATTGAAGTTGCTGCCAGTTTCCAATCTGGCTGCCGTAGCGCAGCAAGCCGCCGGCAGGTTGAAATTGGCAGAGCGGGTGCTGGTTTGTATGGATGCACGAATGGCGGAGATTTATAGCGGCACCTTTGCTTTGGCGGTAGATGGACTGGTCATCCCTGCATCTGAAGAGCAGGTGCTGGCGCCTGAAAATCTGGTTCTTAAAGAAACACTACCAAGGATAGGCATGGGAACGGGGTTCCGTGCTTATCCTGTATTACGTGACCTTTGCGAAGGAATGGTCATTGAAGAAAATGCACTACCCCGTGCCCGCGAGATTGCGTATCTTGCTCTTCGTGATTATAAGGCTGGATTAGGTGTTGCACCTGAGCTGGCATTGCCTGTCTATTTGCGTGACCAGGTTGCGCATGTGAAAGCTTCATGACAATCCAGTCACTGAAATGTGCCGATTGTCATGAATGTGTCATATATAACTGCTGTGATGACTGTCATCCAATTGTAAGAGTGATAACAGTAGCAATTTTATGTCAGCCCATATCCTCGTAGTAGAAGACGAGAAGCCGATACGCGAAATGATCGCGTTTGGTTTGCGCCGTGGTGGATACGAAGTAAGTGAAGCAGCCGATACCAGCCGCGCACGTTCCTGCATTGCCGACAAAAGACCTGACCTTATTCTGGTGGACTGGATGCTCCCTGACATGAGTGGGCTGGAACTGACCCGGTTGCTCAAGCGCGACAAGGAAACCAGGGATGTGCCGGTCATCATGCTGACCGCCCGTGCTGATGAACACGACAAGGTTACCGGACTGGATAGCGGAGCTGACGATTACATTACCAAGCCATTCTCACCGCGTGAGTTACTGGCACGTATTGCTGCGGTACTGAGACGAGCCGCGCCCGGTCATGACGAAGAGATCATTCAATTGAATGGACTCAAGCTGGATGGCAGCAGTCATCGTGTCACAGTAGCGGACAGAGTGGTGTCGCTGGGACCGACCGAGTACCGTCTGCTGTCGTTTTTCATGACCCATACCGAGCGGGTTTATAGCCGAAGCCAGTTACTGGATCGTGTCTGGGGCGGTAATGTCTATGTCGAAGAACGGACAGTGGATGTACATATCCGGCGTCTGCGCAAGGCGCTTGAAGAGTTTGGCGTGGATCAATATATCCAGACAGTGCGCGGTTCCGGATACCGTTTCTCCACCAAACCAGAATAGACGGGCAGGCCACGGTATAACCGGAATAGAATGCCTGCATCCGAATAATTGATTGCAACATGAGTCGCGAAAGTTCATCCCGGGATCAGTGGTCACACCTTTCAGGAATCGTCTGGCAATTGGCAAGCCGGGTGGGTCTGGTGGTTGGCCTGTCGCTGCTGATTGGCTGGATAGCGGGAAATATGGGATGGTGGCTTGCGCTGGGTCTGGGAACTTACCTGTTGCTGCAACTGCGTAATCTCTGGGAACTGGACCGTTGGGTTCGATTCCGGAGTGTGCTGCATCCACCCGATTTCAGTGGGCCATGGGGTGAGCTGACAGCGGTCATTGCACGCATCTATCGCCGCAAACAATTTCACAAGCAGCGGGTCGCCAATCTGTTACGCGAATTCCGGCGTCTGACTTCAGGGATGCCCGATGGCGCAGCCCTGCTGGGTCAGCACAACGAGCTACTGTGGTTCAATCAGAAAGCGGAACGCTGGCTGGGATTGCGGCGAAAACGCGATGTGGGTATCCGGATAGAAAATCTGGTGCGTTATCCGGCATTTGTTCAATACCTGGAACGAGGCGATTTCACCCATTCGGTTACGGTGTTGCAACAGGGTGTGCAGCAGCACTGGTTATCCATTCACCTGGTGCAGGCTGAAGGATCCAAGCAGAAACTGCTGATTGTGCGTGATGTGACCCACGAAATCCGTATCGAGGCCATGCGCAAGGATTTTGTTGCCAATGCTTCACATGAGTTGCGTTCTCCTCTGACTGTTATATCCGGCTATCTTGATGCGCTGGCTGACGACACCGAGCTGGAAGAGACATGGAAGGAACCGGTGCGCGAAATGCGTCGCCAGTCAGAGCGGATGCGTATCCTGATTGATGAACTGTTGCAGTTATCAAGGCTGGAAAACAGTGGCGAGCTTACTGATAACCAGCGCGTTGATGTCTGTGGTCTGTTGTCCCTGTTGCGCAAGGATGTACTCAGCCTGGCCCGTCGTCCTGCCGAAATCAATCTGCAACTCGACACTGATGTCTGTCTCTCAGGTGCTGAAACTGAACTGCAGTCGGTGTTTGCCAATCTGATTTCCAATGCAGTGAAATACACACCGCCGGAGGGCAGAGTGGATATTCGCTGGTGGCGGGATTCCGAAGGCGCCCATTTATCAGTAGCCGATACCGGTATCGGCATTGCGGCGGAAGATTTACCACGCCTGACGGAACGTTTTTATCGTGTCGATGCAGGCCGGTCTCGAGATCTTGGCGGGTTCGGTCTGGGGCTTGCGATAGTCAAGCATGCCCTGCAGCGTCATGATGCCACCCTCACTATCGACAGCGAGCTAGGGAAGGGCAGTAAATTTACCTGCCATTTTCCCCCTGAACGGATTACTGCCCGCGCCTATCCGGCTGTCGCTGGTAATTAGCGGTAACGCCAAGAGGGTTGCAGTTCCTTTGATGACTCGGTATACCTGTTGCATTCCCGGAGTTGAGAACAATGGAAAAAGCTGATCTATCACATCACATCCTCAGTCGTTTCAATGCCGACCTGGAGCGTCTGCGCACCAGTGTTCTGCAAATGGGCGGATTGGTAGAGGAACAACTGGCTAATGCCGTGCTGGCCCTGGTCAACGGGGATACTGCGGCGGCCGAAAAGGTTGTGCGCAATGATCACCGTGTGAATGGTATGGAAGTGTCCATTGATGAGGACTGCAATCGCATTCTTGCCACCCGTTCGCCGGCGGCTTCAGATCTGCGACTGATTGTGGCAGTGATCAAGACCATCACTGATCTGGAGCGGATAGGCGATGAAGCGGAAAAAATCGGCTACATCGGTTCAAGGCTGGCAACGATGGAACGACCTGCGGATCGCTACCGTGAAATCAAGCATCTGGGTCGCGCCGTTGAGCAGATGGTTCATGATGCCCTTGATGCATTCGCAAGACTGGATGCCGACGCAGCACTGGCTGTGGCCAAGCGTGACAGGATGGTCGATGAAGAATATGAAGCCATTCAGCGTCAGTGCATTACTTTCATGATGGAAGATCCGAGGTCAATCCGGCGTGCAATTGATGTGCTGTGGGTGGCGCGGGCTATCGAACGAATTGGTGACCATGCCAAGAATATTTGTGAGTATGTGGTCTACATGGTGCATGGCAAGGATGTGCGCCACATTCGCATCGAAGATGTAGAAGAAGAGCTGAAGGCCCGGAGTAGCAGCGCTGCTTCATGATTATTTTGAGCGATGCTGATGAATACGCTGCTGAAACGAATAATTACTGATCGTCGGATCGGTAATTTTGCTGGGTTTCTCGTATGTGCAGGCTTGATAGCCTATGCGCTGTATTCGCAATATGGGCTTGGTTTTGAGCCATGTCCGTTATGCATCTTCCAGCGTATAGCTGTCATGGCGGCTGGTGCCATTTTTCTGGTGGCGGCACTGCATAATCCGCGGGTCACGGGTGCCCGAATCTACGGCTTGCTGGGGTTTGTGGCGGCACTATCAGGAATCCTGATCGCCGCACGACATGTATGGATTCAGGCGCAGCCTCCGGGCACGGTCGCTGCCTGTGGTGCAACCCTTGACTACATGCTCGACATCCTGCCGGTTATGGATGTTATTACCAAGGTACTCACCGGTTCAGGTGAGTGTGCCCAGATCAACTGGACTCTGCTTGGATTATCCATGCCCTGGTGGGTTCTGTTTGCCTGTGCAGGTCTGGGGCTATGGACTATCTGGGTCAACATGATTGCACCTTCTCTGCTTATTGATAGTCGCGCTGTATTTCTTCATGACCGGTAGTTTTTTAACCTGTCACTCGCAGAATAAATTAAATCGGTACCACTAAGACCCATATTCTTCTGTTTGGAAAGCTGCCAAGCTGAGCTGGCTGAGTGGTTTTTGAAATTAATGTGAGCAGCTACGCTCTGCCAGATGCCATCTGGATCTGTAGCAGCATTAAAAGCCCTGATTTAACTAATTGGGCAAATCCTTTTTCTCTAACTTTGCATTTCTTTCCTATGGCGTTCGATGCGCCTTGATAAGCTATGCAGGTATGATTAATCGCATGCCGGTAACTAATCCAAGTCAGAGTCGTTTGTGCATTACCCTGGGTATCTTGCTCGGGCTGACTGCGTGTGCCCATTACCGGGCTAAGCCTCTGGATTTGCATTCAAGTGCTCAACAGTTTGCAGCAGCTTCTCTGACTGATGAGCAGTTAGCAGCGCGACTTGCGGCGCTGCATTTGCAGAATCCAGCCTATTCTGGGAAATGGGATCGTGCGCAGTTGCTGGTAGTGGCAAGTGAACGCAATCCGAAGCTGATGATGGCCAGGTCACAGATGAAAGCGGCCAGTGCCGCCAGAACTACCGCCGGTGCCTTACCGAATCCCACATTGAGTCTGGGCAGTGAATATAACCTGTCACAGAGCACCGAATCTCCGTGGCTGTGGTCTGTCACAACGGACTGGCTGCTGGATGCGGGATTGCATCGACAATTACGTATGGATCTTGCGGACACCGGATTAAATGCTGCGCGTCTGGAATATGCTGAAATACTCTGGAGTGTGCGCAGCGAATTACGCGCCGCCTTGCTTGGTTACTTCATTAGCTCACAGCGTATCCAGTTGCTGAACAGAACGATCAATAATCAGGAGCAATTACTGGAACTGCATCGGCAACGCATCACGCAGGGTGAAGCTGTTGCCAGTGATGCACTGCAGGTGGAGCTGGAGTTGGCGCGCGAGCGCAGTAATCTGGCGGAAAGTTTACGGTTGCAGAATGCGGCATGTGCTCAGATCGCAGCAGCTACAGGCATGCCAATTACTGCGTTACAGACTCAGTCGATGGTCTGGGATGATGTGTTGCATGTAACTTCTATAGATGAAGTGCAGTTGAACCATTTGCGCGATAAGGCATTGTTGTCCAGAACGGATCTTGAGCGTGCAGTGAGTAACTATCAGGGACGAGAGCTGGAGCTACAGCAGGCGGTACGGCATCAGTATCCCCAGATTTCAATCGGCCCCGGATTCAGCTGGGATCATGGCGTGAAGAAAATCAGTCTGGGACTGACAGTAGGATTACCGGTTTTCAACCGCAATCAGGGGCCTATAGCCGAAGCGGAATCTGCCCGAGAACTGGCGGGTGAGCAGGTATTGCAGGTGCAATCTCAGATATTGAACGAGATTGAGTCTGCGCATCAGGCATATCTGACTTCGGTGCAGGCCCTGCAGGAAGCAATAAAGCAGCATGATGCAGCTGATAAATTGTCAGTGCAGGCGCAACAAGCCATGACACTGGGCGCGGCTGACAGGATTGAAGTAATTGCTGCGCAGCTGCTGGTCACGACTCAGTCACTGACAGTGCTGGATAACGTAGAGCGGATGCAACAAGCCCTCGGGCAGCTGGAGGACGCATTGCGTACGCCTTTATCCGGTCCGGAACTTGAACTGGACAGAAAGTCCTTGCTCGAAGTGTCAGGTGCCGGCAAATGAACAAGATTCCGCAGGATTCACCATGTACTTGAATAAAACTTCCATCGCATTCCTTCTGCTGTCTATTCAGTTTCCGGTATTTGCCGATGTGGCACTGGATGAGAAGGTACGTGAAAACTTTGGTATAGCCTCGGTGGCTGCGGTCTCCTCCCAGCAATCACGTCAGTGGCAGGCAAGTGCGCAGGTGCTGGATGCCTCCTCACTGGTCGGTACGCTGGCAGAGATGAAGGCAGCGAAAGCCGCAGCAGGAGCTTCTGCGAGTGAATTGAAGCGACTTGAAGCGCTGTACCAGGCTGGGAATAACGCCGCGTTGAAAACCGTTGAAGCTGCGCGCGCACAGACTGTTGTTGATGCCAGTCATGTACAGACTCTGCAGTCCCAGTTATTGAGTATGTGGGGCTCCAGCATCAGCAGGATGCCGGATGTAGAACGTGAGCGCCTGTCTCAGTCTGTATTGAGTGGCAAGCTGGTGCTGATCCGTGCCGAACTGCTTGAAAATGCGCCGACAACATTAACTGCACAAAGTGTGCGGTTGAAATTTCTTTCAGATGGCATCACCGTCACTGCCAGATTGCTGGGTGCGATGCCACAGAACAATGGCCAGTCCCTTGGCAAGGCTTACCTGCTCAGCGCACCAGTAAGCGAGCAGGGCGAATTACAGCCGGGTCAGATTCTGTCTGCCGAATTGCAGGACTCAGCACGATCTTTGACGGGCATCAGTGTGCCGCGTGCCGCTGTCCTGCGCTGGCAGGGACAGCAGTGGGTTTATATCGAGCATGAAGCAGGGCATTACCAGCGTGTGGCTATCACCGTCTCTCAATGGCTGAATGATGCTGTACTGGTCAGCAAGGGCATCAAGGCCGGAGATAAAGTGGTGACGGTCGGTGCGGGGTTGATTCTCGGTGCAGAGCTGGCACCGCCCGAAACAGAAAAAGCGAAAGAAGAATAAGCCATGTTAGTCAAGCTTATTCGCAGTTCACTGCGGCATCCTGCGCTGGTGGTGATATTTGCCAGCTTGTTGCTGGTTTACGGCTGCATCACCGTGCTGCATGCCAAGTACGATGTCTTTCCTGAGTTCGTACCCGCACAGGCAACGCTGCAAACCGAAGCACCCGGTTTGCTGGCCGAAGATGTAGAAAGGCTGGTTACCCAGCCGCTTGAGAATGCCATAAATGGTGGCGCGAATATCGCTGAAGTACGTTCTGACTCCATTCAAGGGTTGTCAGTCATCACCGTTGTGTTTGAGGAAGGCACGGACATTTTTCGTGATCGTCAATTATTGTCTGAACGTGTTACTGAAGCTGCCAGCTCATTGCCCAGAAATGTGGGTACGCCCGTTCTGGGGCCGATGACTTCATCCACAATGGATCTGCTTAAAGTCGGCTTTACCAGCGACAAACTGAGTCCTATAGAGTTGCGTAGTCTGGTTGAATGGACCGTGCGCCCGCGCCTGCTGTCGGTACCGGGTGTGGCGCGTGCCATCGTTTATGGGGGCGGGCGACGCGAGATTCAGATTGCAGTCAGGCAGGACAGACTCACAGCGTTGCATCTGGGGATCAATGAGGTTTTATCGGCTGCGGGTGATGCGATTTCACTGCGGGGCTCCGGGTTCGTCGATACTCCCACACAGCGCGTACTGATTCGTGCTGTCGCTGATAACAATACTCCCGAAAGTATCGCCAGAACGGTGGTGACGCAGCGGGAAGGTCGCAACATCACGCTCGGTGATGTGGCTGATGTGAGTTATGCAGCAGAGCCTGCATTCGGTGATGCGCATGTGCAGGGCAAGCCACAGGTGCTGTTGTCTATGGGCAGTCAGTATCTGTCCAACACTCTTGATACCACTCAACGGCTCGAAGCGGCACTGGCCGAATTGCAGCCGATGCTGGAGTCTCGTGGTGTCACGGTGTATTCCGCCTTGCATCGACCCGCGACATTTATCGAAGTTGCCCTGAAGAGCATGCGTGATGCGCTGGCAATGGGCGCCTTGCTCGTTGCGCTGGTATTGATCGTATTCCTGCGTAACTGGCGTACGGCACTGATTTCGTTTGTCACCATCCCCTTGTCCCTGCTGTTTGCAGTGCTGGTGATGAACCGTATCGGCTGGACCATCAACACGATGACCCTCAGTGGTCTGGCAGTGGCACTGGGTGTTGTAGTGGATGACGCGATCATTGACGTGGAAAACATAGTGCGTCGCCTGCGGCAAGCAGTGAGGTTGCGCAGTGTCACGCCACTCGATGCGGTGATATTGAATGCTTCGATAGAAGTACGCCGGCCTATTGTGCTGGCCACGTTGATTGTCGGTATGGTGTTTCTGCCAATTCTTATGTTGCCGGGATTGCAGGGCAGTTTTTTTGCGCCCATGGCCGCGGCATTTCTGCTGGCTACATTCGGTTCCCTGCTGGTAGCCCTGACGGTCACGCCTGTGCTCTGTTTGCTATTGCTTCGTGTGCACGCTGATGAGTATGAGCCGCGCTGGTTACGACGCCTTAAACTCTGGCAACGTGCAGCGCTGAAGCGTGTGCAGAATACCGGTGCGGCTCTGTTGATAGCTTCGCTACTGGTGGGTATGGCTGCCCTGGTCTATGCCAACCAGTTCGGCAAGGAGCTGATGCCCATGTTCCGTGAAGGGCATCTGGTGGTGCAGCTGTTCGGCCCCACCGGCACTTCGCTGATGGAAGTCACGCGAGTCGGCGATCGCATTGCTGCAGAAGCTTTGAAAATACCCGGTGTTGCGACGGTCTCTCAGCAGGCAGGTCGTGCCGAAGCCGGTGAAGATACCTGGGAACCCAGCCGTTCCGAGTTTCATATTGAATTAAAGCCGGGCCTGACTGCAAAGCAGGAAGTTGACATTCAGAATGCGATGCATGAACTGCTGGCTGGTTTCACCGGGTTTCAGTCTGAAGTGCTGACTTTTCTCGGTGACCGGATCAGCGAGTCCATTTCCGGGGAGACCGCAGCAGTCAGTGTCAGCGTATTCGGTTCTGATCTTGATCAACTGGGTGCTGCTGCGCAGCAGATCAAGGCTGTACTGGAACAGCTGCCCGATGCGGGGGAAGTGCAGCTGGATACTGCATCGGAATTGCCGACCTTGCAGGTCAGAGCTATTCCAGAAAAACTGGCCGCACTGGGATTGCGTGATGTAGATGTGCTTGATGCAGTACAGGTGGCTTATGCCGGCAACAACGTTGGCCAAGTTTATGAAGGCAATCAGGCATTGACTGTTCGCGTCAATCTGGGGGCGCAACAGCAGCGTGATCCGGAATTACTGGCCAATCTGATCTTGCACAGTCCTGGTGGTCGTTCTATTCCGATTTCAGCAGTTGCGGATATTGATCTGGTTTCAAGTCGTGGTGCCATTTCGCATCAGAGCGGCCAGCGTCGTCAGGTGGTGAATCTGAATCCGCTTACCAGTGATGTGGTTGGATTTGTAGGTTTGGCGCGGCAAACCCTCAGTGAAAAAGTCAAATTGCCGCAGGGAGTCTATTACCAGTTTGGCGGTGTGGCTGAAGAGGCGCAGGAAGCGAGTCGCCAGCTATTGCTGAACAGCACACTGGCGGTCTTGGGAATTGTCTTGTTGCTGGTGGCAACCTTCCGCGCCTGGCGCAGTGTGGTGCTGATATTGGTCAATGTGCCATTTGCGCTGGTCGGAGGTGTGATTGCTGTTGCGCTGACCAGCTCTTCGCTATCGATTGGAACGCTGGTAGGCTTTGTCACGCTCTTCGGCATCTCAGCGCGTAATGCCATCATGCTGGTGGCGCATTACGATCATCTGATGGCTGAGGAAGGCAAAACATGGTCGCTGCAACTTGCCTTGCGGGGTGCGCGTGAACGGTTAACGCCGATTCTGATGACGGCGCTGGTGACGGCACTGGGCTTGCTGCCACTTGCAATGGGTAGTGGTGAGGCAGGGCGTGAGATAGAAGGACCGATGGCGGTGGTGATTCTGGGTGGACTTATTTCCTCGACAGTGCTCAATCTCTGGATATTGCCAGTGATCGCTGCGCGCTACTTGCGGGTCATCAAGTAAGTTGGGGTAGAAAAGTGTTTTATGTGCTGATGCAGATTATCTGGTCGCAAACTGTGCGGCGTAATAGTCAGGCTTGAATCCCACCAGTAATTTCTTTCCGCAGGCCAGTACCGGCCGTTTGATCAGTGATGGTTGGGCAAGCATCAGGGCAATTGCCTTGTGTTCATCCATGTTTGCTTTATCTGCATCGGCTAATTTGCGGAATGTGGTGCCTGCACGATTCAGGAGAATTTCCCAGCCGACCAGGTCGCACCAGTGTTTCAGAGTGGCGCGCTCAATTCCGGATACCTTGTAATCGTGGAACTGATAAGAGACACCGTGTTCATCCAGCCATAGCCGGGCTTTTTTCATGGTGTCGCAGTTCTTGATACCGAAGATTGTGTTCAAGCAGGATTATCCTGTCTCAGGTCAGCAGCAGTTCCATCATCCGTTCATACATCAGTGCCAAAGTATCGACGTCAGCGATACGTACGCATTCGTTGACCTTGTGTATGGTGGCATTGAGCACGCCCAGTTCCACCACACTCGCGCCGGTGGGGGCGATGAAGCGCCCATCTGAGGTACCGCCGGTGGTGGACAGGACCGGAGTCAGGCCAGTGAATTCCTTAACGGCCTGCTGGGTGGCATCGGATAGCGGTCCGGGTGCGGTGAAGAAGGGCAGACCGGATACAAACCATTCCAGCGTGTAATTCACTTTGTGGCGATCCAGAATTTCAGTAATGGTGGCCTGAATCTTCTCAACCGATTGTTCGGTCGAAAAGCGGATATTGAACCGGGCTTTCAGTTCCCCCGGGATAACGTTGGGTGCGCCCGTGCCGGCACTGAGATTGGAGATCTGGAAAGTGGTGGGCTGGAAATAGGCGTTACCTTTGTCCCATTCACGAGAGGCCAGTTCTGCCAGGGCCGGTGCCAGCAGATGTACAGGATTTTCGGCCAGATGCGGGTAAGCAACATGACCCTGTACGCCGTGCACGGTGAGCTTGCCTGACAGCGAGCCCCGGCGCCCGATTTTGACCGTATCGCCGAGCTTGTCACCACTGGAGGGTTCGCCCACCACGCACCAGTCAATTTTTTCAGGACGGCTTTCGAGAACCTGCATCACACGGCGAGTGCCGTCAACCGAGGGGCCTTCTTCGTCACTGGTCAGCAGGAAGGCGAGCGTCCCCTTGTGGTCGGGATGATTGGCGATAAAGCGTTCGGCAGCGATTGTCATGGCCGCCAGACCGCTTTTCATATCCGCGGCACCGCGGCCGTACATGGTGCCATCACGGATGACGGGTTCAAACGGATCAGTCTGCCACTCCTCGCGCGGACCAGAAGGCACGACATCGGTGTGCCCGGCAAAGCAGAGCACCGGGTGGCCGGAGCCATGTTTGGCCCAGAGATTGGCGACCGGGGGGAAGTCGATTCGCTCATTATTGAATTTCACCCTGGCCAGACGCTCACCGATAACATCCAGACAGCCTTTATCCTCGGGACTCACCGAGGGACGGCGAATCAATTCGGCAGTCAGGGCGATGGCAGGTGAAAGGTCGATTATGTTGGGGTTGGCGGCCATGAGTATTGTCTGGCAATCAGAGATGGGCGGCACTTATAACGGACAGGGCCAGTGACAGCAAGGGGATATGAGCCCCCGGCATCCATTAGCATGGCCTCAGGGAGTGGCTTGAGGAGGCTAAATCCCGTCTGTAACAAAAATGTCATATGCTGAGCCCACAATAGGCGCGGGCGTCATTTACAATAGCAAAAGGCTATTGCTGTTGATCCGTGACCGTTTGCATGAGGTGTCTCTTGGCAACTGAAACCGACTCCCTTACTCAATCTGCGCCTGCAGTTCGACATGCCGCACCCCTGGTCAGCATGCCGAAGAATGACACCCGCAGTGTGCGGGCCATGCAGGTCAAAGCGCTGGTCAAGGATGTGAGCTTTTACTACGGTGAGAAAGCGGCCCTCAAAAATATCAATATGCCGATTGCCGATAAGCAGGTGACGGCGCTGATCGGGCCGTCGGGTTGCGGCAAGAGTACTTTCCTGCGCTGCTTCAATCGCATGCACGACTTGCAGGCAGATACCCGGTATGAAGGATCGATCACTTTGCAGCCTGACAACATCAATCTCATTGGCAAGGGCGTGGATCCCATCGAAGTACGCATGCGTATCGGTATGGTGTTTCAGAAACCGAATCCCTTTCCCAAATCCATATTTGAAAACGTGGCCTATGGTCTGCGCCTGCATGGCTTGAGCAACCGGGTTCAGCTTGCAGAGCAGGTGGAGATGGCGCTGCGTGGCGCTGCACTCTGGGATGAAGTAAAGGATCGCCTGCAGGAATCTGCTTTGGCGTTGTCGGGTGGTCAGATGCAGCGTCTGTGCATTGCACGGGCACTGGCTACCAAGCCTGAAATCCTGCTGTTTGATGAACCCACCTCAGCACTGGATCCCATTGCTACCGCAAAAATTGAAGAACTGATTTCTACTTTGCGCGATCAGGTGACGGTATTGATCGTGACCCACAACATGCAGCAGGCCGCTCGTGTATCTGATTACACGGCATTCATGTATCTGGGTGAGCTGGTGGAATTTGATGAGGCCACCAAAATCTTTACCAACCCCAGCAAGAAAGCGACTGAAGACTACATTACCGGCCGTTACGGCTGAGTGTTTCCCTGACCTGTATTTACCCGGTTCTGCCATTTCTGAAACGGGTGGCAGCCGGAGTCATCGAATTCACTGTGGTCGTTTCTATGATTTTTCGATTGTGATCCGCTTGATCAATTTGTGCTCAAGATGTCATACAGGTGTATTTCACAAAACAGACAACTGTCTGCAATATTTCTGTCATATGACAGCCGTATAAAGTCTCCAGCTTAAACACTCCATAGGGGAGACGATTGTGAAAAAGACCGTAATTGCAGGCGCGATAGCCTCACTGATGACTGCTCCTGTCATGGCTCAGAATGTGGGCACAAATGAAGAACTGATCCAGAAGGTCGAACGTCTGGAAGCCGAAGTGGATTATTTGAAAGAAAATGCAAAGGTTGAACGAAAGGATGATGCCAATCAGTCTGTCACTCTGGATGCCTTGAGCACTACGGTTAATAAGTTTACTTGGAAGGGTGACTTCCGCTATCGACACGATCAAATGGATGCTGATGAATGGCTTAGCAGTCGAACTCGGGATCGCATACGTGTTCGATTTGGCGTGACTGCTAAAGTGAATGACCAAACCAATGTCGTACTGCAATTGGCCTCCCGCGGAGGTAGTGCAAGTGGTGTAGGGGCGGATCCACGATCTGCTAATCAGGACTTGGGTGCTGCTTGGGATCGCAAAGGAATTGCTATAGATCTCGCTTATGCTGAATGGAAGCCAGTCTCAAGCTTGACCACGCAGTTCGGAAAAGTCCCAATGGCTTGGGTGCGTACAGGTAGTCATCTTTGGGATCCTGATCTTACACCGGAAGGTATATCCCTAAAATATAATCAGGGAGCAATGTTTGCTTCTACTTTTGGGTATTGGTTGGGCGAACGTTTCGACAGCAAGAAAGATTCTTCTGCTAATACCGATCCTTCACTAGTCGGGGCACAGCTGGGTATGAAGCAGATGATTGGACGTGTCATGATCACAGGCGCGGTGAGCTATTTCGACGTAGGTAGTGTTAAAAATCAGGTTACCACAACCAGTGCGGTCCCAGCCTGTAATGCTAATCCAGCCTTCTACAAAGATGCACTTAATAATACAACTTATAAAGATTCGAACGGGTGCCTCCTGCTCTCTAATGACTTCAATATACGTGAAGCCTTATTGCAGGCTGACTTTGTCATTGGCAAGCTGCCTGTCAGTATGTTTTATGACTACATGAAAAATAGTGCGGCAACTTCGCTGAATCATGCATCTGCGGCAGGCCTGATGTTAGGTAAAGCCAGCGATGTGAAGAGTTGGGAGGTTGGATACGTATATCAGAAAGCTGAGAAAGATGCGGTTTTCGGTCAGTTCCATGATTCTGATTTTGCTGGAGGAATACCAGATACTAAGGGAAGTGTGTTCAAGGCTGCATATGTTCCGCTAACTAACTGGACTGTCAACGTGAGTTATTTTGTAAATAAGCGTTTCATGTCTGAAGGCAAGAACACTGACTTTACAAACCTGCTGCTAGACCTTAACTACAAGTTCTGATTCACAATGTAATCTGACTGTAATACACAGGATTCACACTGGCAGGGACGCCATTTCCAACCGAATTTAGAGGAAAGCTCAATGAATATTAAATCCCTGGCAGCCCTGCTGTCGATGGCAACGATCGGACTGAGTGCCGTGCCGTTTGCCGCTCAGGCCCAGACTGTCAAAGTTGACGGTTCCAGCACTGTGTTCCCGATCACCGAAGCGGTGGCTGAGGAATTCCAGATTCAGAAGCGTGGCAAGGTGCACGTAACGGTGGGTATCGCAGGCACAGGTGGCGGCTTCAAGAAGTTCTGCAAAGGTGAAACCGACATTTCTGATGCCTCACGTCCAATTCTCGCTGCTGAAATGCAAGTGTGTAAAGACGCCGGCATCAAGTACATCGAGTTGCCTATTGCTTATGATGCACTGACTGTAGTGGTGAATCCAAAAGCTACCTGGATTGATCAGATTACCGTTGCCGAGTTGAAGAAGATGTGGGAACCCGCTGCACAGGGCAGCATCAAGACTTGGAATCAGGTAAATGCCAAGTGGCCAAAACAGCCATTGAACCTGTTCGGTCCTGGTACTGACTCAGGCACTTTTGATTACTTCACGGAAGCGGTCAATGGCAAGGCCAAGTCGAGTCGTGGTGATTATACTGCCAGTGAAGACGATAACGTGCTGGTTCAGGGTGTGACCCAGAATCAGAACGCCTTGGCTTACTTCGGATTTGCTTATTACGCAGCTAATGCCGGTAAGATGAAAGCCCTGAAAGTCGTAAACAGCGCAGGTCAGGCTGTGGGGCCAAGTGATGCTGCGGTGCTGGATGGCTCTTACAATCCGTTGTCACGCCCCCTGTTCATCTATGTGAATGCCGATAGTTTGAAAAAGGCTGAGGTCAAGGATTTCGTCGACTTCTATCTGAGCAATGCTTCCAGCCTCGTGAAGGAAGTGAAGTATGTCCCGCTGGCTGCCGCTGCATACCAGACTGCCAAAGATCACGTCAAGAATGGCAAGCTTGGTACCGTTTTTGGTGGTGAATCCAAAGTGGGTCTGAAAGTGGAGGATCTGCTGAAGCTGGAAGCCAAGCAATAAGCTTCAGTTGTTTTGATTGAATCAGGCGGGGTAGGGCTGAAAGGTCTTACCCCGTACTGTTATGTCGGGTTACACTTGCGGGCAAAATTTTGTTCGCTTTTTCAAAGCAAGAAACTCACATGGTCACTCCAGAGACGTACGTTCCACAGAATCATCTTCGGCGTTTGAAGTGGCGCAAAACACGTGACCGCATCATTGAGCTTGGGCTGCTGGCGTCCGGTCTGGTGGCGGTGTTTGTTACCATCTCGATTGCAATTATTCTCGTGACTGAGTCCTTGCCATTTTTTGCCAAGGTGTCGATGAAGGAATTCCTGACGGACACACTCTGGACACCGATGTTCGATAATCCGCATTTCGGTATTTTGCCGCTGGTGGCAGGAACCCTGGTTACCACCATGGTGGCATTACTACTTGCCATCCCATGCGGAACGATCATTGCAATATATCTCAGTGAGTTCGCTTCGCATCGTACCCGTGAAACAATCAAGCCGATGCTGGAATTGCTGGGTGCAGTGCCAACTGTTGTATATGGTTATTTCGCATTGATGATGGTTACACCCTTCCTGCAAAAACTCATGCCGAATCTTCCGGGTTTCAATATGCTGAGTCCGGGGCTGGTGATTGGCATCATGATCATTCCCTATATCGCATCCCTCAGCGAGGATGCTATGCGTGCGGTGCCCAAGTACATGCGTGAAGGCAGTTATGCCATGGGGGCAACCCGTTTCCAGACGGCAACTCGTGTGGTGGTGCCCGGTGCCCTGTCCGGCATAGCGGCTGCGTACATTCTGGGTATCTCGCGTGCGGTGGGCGAAACGATGGTGGTCGCCGTGGCCGCCGGACTGCAGCCAAATCTGACATGGGATCCAACGCAGTCAGCTGCGACTATTACTGCATTTATTGTGCAGGTGAGTCTGGGCGATTTGCCGCATGACAGTATCGGCTACCAGTCCATTTTTGCGGCAGGTCTTGTGCTGATGTTGCTCACCCTGGTGTTCAATATCGGCGGCTTCCTGCTGACTCGCCGTTTCCGCGAGGTGTATTGATGAGCGCTGATAACACTGTTTCCTCGCACCGTCCAAGCAAGCTGGTGGCCGATGCCGCAATGAAGTCATTGCATCGTCACAAGCTGATCGACCAGATTTTTGTGATATTGGGTCTGACAATTCTGTTTGCTTCGTTGCTGACGCTGGCAGTGCTGTTTCTGGATCTGGTGCGTGACGGCGCGCCCCGTTTCGGCTGGGATTTCTTCACTAACTTTCCTTCGCGTAATGCTGCGCGAGCGGGAATTCTGTCAGCCTGGGTGGGCACCTGTCTTGTAATGCTGGTGACTGTGTGTGTGGCCATGCCGATCGGTGTGGCGGCAGCAATCTATCTTGAAGAATACGCGCCTAAAAACTGGTTCACTGCCATCATTGAAATCAATGTCACCAATCTGGCTGGTGTGCCTTCCATTATCTACGGATTGCTGGCACTGGGATTGTTTGTATACAAGCTGGAGTTAGGACAGAGCATTGCCTCTGCGGGTCTGACACTGGCTTTGCTGATTCTGCCCATCGTGATTGTGGCTTCCCGCGAAGCCATACGGTCTGTGCCACGTAATATACGTGAAGCCGCCTATGCACTGGGCGCAACACGCTGGGAAGTGACGGCGCATCATGTGGTGCCTTACTCATCAGGCGGTATCCTTACCGGTCTGATTATCGGTCTGTCACGTGCCATCGGTGAAACGGCACCCATCATTACCATCGGTGCACTGGCGTTCATTGCATTCCTGCCGACACCTCCTATCGGTAGTGAGTTTCCCTTTGTGAACTTTACCTGGCTGGGTGATCCGTTCACGGTTATGCCTATCCAGATGTTTAACTGGGTATCACGTCCGGATGCGGCATTCCAGGTCAATGCGGCGGCGGCGGGTGCGGTCTTGCTGGCCATGACGCTGGCGATGAATGGTATCGCTATCTACATCCGGTATCAGTTCCGCAAGAAGATCAACTGGTAGGAATCTGTAGTACAGCTATCTTTCTGCAATCGAACGCTCCAATAATCATAAAGATTTCGCTGGCTTGTATAAAGCATAGATTGAAAGTTTTTCTTGACCGATATAGTGGGATGGTGATTACTTACTTCTGCAATTGGCCAAGCAGCTTGCTGAGCTCGTATTGAGCCTTGTTGTATTCAGTAATCACGCCTATATATTCTTCTTGAGAGCGAACAACTTCCTGTTGTGCCTGAATGAATTCCAGAACAATACCGACACCCAGCTCCTTGCGCTCACGAGTCAGGCGCAAGGCCTCATTTGCAGAGCTGACAGTAATGCGGCTACTGCTAAGTTGTTTAGTTAATGATTGAATACGAATCTGAGCATCAATTACCTGGCGTTTTATGCTTTCGCTCGTCTTTTCCAATTTCAATTTGGCTGCATTCAATCGTGCGTCGCTGGCTTTTATTCTCATAAAATCGAACAGCCCGCCGGGGCCAAGGCGCCAGCTTAGACCAAAAGCATAGTCTTTTGAATTGCCGTAATTGCTACTAGCGCTATTTTTACCGCCCCCCAACTCACCCATAAATACTTGTGCGCCAACGGTAGGAATCAGTGGGCCATATACAGTGTTCTTCTTGTTCGTGAGAGCAGCTTCGGCAAGAGCCTCTGATTGCTTGACTTCCGGACTGGCATCAAGAGCCTTCGGTATTAGTTGCTCGATAGTGCTGCTTGGATTGATAAGCTCGATTGGAATCAATTCCTTGCTCTGAGTTACCAGCGAGATGCCGGGATTGAGATGTAAATACTCCGCCAGACGGGTCGATTGAACAGCTTGTAACTGCTCTGCCTGCGTAACATTCATGCGAAAACGTTCCGTTTGTGTCTGGATGCGCAACTCATCACCTTTAAAGACTACGCCAGCAGTAACCCCTGCAGATATTTGCTGCTGGTATGTTTCGGACACCCTTAGGGCTTGTTGCTGAACCTCAATCAGGGCCTGTGCTTTGAGTAGATCAAAGTAGGCTTTAACAGCGGCCAGCGATGAGTCTTGTTGTTGTAAGCCAAGCGCAGCATCGGAAGCGGTAATCATTTGCTTTGACGCCATTGTGGTAAAGATGGCATCGCCCAGATCTACCTGGGCAGTAATGGAGGGGCCAAGGCTCATGCTTTGCTTGTTGGTGTCAATCAGGGTTCCATCAACTGCCTGAGTGCGGCCTTCATGACGACGCCAGCTGAAGCCCGCAGTAAGCCATGGCAGAAACTTTGATGTTGCAATGCCATAATTGGCCTGTGCCTCTTCAAGTTGTGCTTTCGCTATCTGGATATCTAGGTTTTGAGCTCTTGCTAACTGTAGTGTGGTGGCAAGGTCAATAAGATATGGTTGAGTGGTGATTGGGCTTTGTGCAAGTAACATATTATTTAGCAAAAGAAGTGGCAAGATGCTGCCAAGACATGCTTTTCTCATTGGACAAGCGCAGGTCATTTTGCCTCCAAAATCTGGACTGCAATTCCGTCACCAATGCTTTTCTTGCCGGGCAAGATGACACTGTCATCAGTTGTAATGCCATCTATCACTTCAACATGGATTCCATCATTAAAGCCTATCTTTAATGGCATTTTTTTTGCGGTTCCACCTGAGACTATATATGTAAATGCATTCGTCTTTTCCATGACTAGTGCACTGGTGGGGATCAATAAAGCATTTTCATGACGTTCAATGCCAATTTTAACTGAGGCATACATGCCGGGACGCAATTCCAGTTTTGGATTGTCATATTCAATCTCGGCCTGCATGGTATGATTGGATTCATCCAGAGCGTATGAATACCTGCTGATACTGCTTTCAAAATTGCGACCGGCTAAGCCTTCTATAGTAAATTTTACGGGAAGGCCTTTCTTGATCAGCGCTGATTCGGCGGCAGGTACGGCTGTCTGAATTCGGACTTTATTGAAATTCATCATCGTAACTATCGCTGCGCTTTGTGCATTACTTCCTGCAGATGCTGCCGGGATGAAGGCACCTTGATCTGCATACCGCTTGGTGATTACGCCTGAAAACGGTGCCGTGATACGTGCATAGCCAAGTAGAGTCTGATTTCTTTGTACATTGGCCTGTGCCACTTCATATTTTCCCTTGGTGCGGTCTAGTTCCAGTGGCATGACTAGGTCTGGAGCTTGCTGAATAGCTTGTTGCATACGTTCATACTCGGCTTTGGCCGCTGTAGCTTCAGCGCGATAGCGAGTTAGGTCAGCACTGAGTTCGGGTGCTTCTAGTTCGGCGATCAGAGCGCCAGCTTTAATGCTGTCACCTTTGTCTACTTGAATGTTCTTCAGGTAGCCGCCCACCTTGGCATACAGCGTCACTTCCTCAAATGCCTTCAGGTTGCCCGGGAGAGTTATAATACGACTCACACCACCCCGTGTCGGTTTTGTGACTTCTACAGTAATGGCTGTGGAAGGTGTTTGAGCATAACTTATGCTAATGGCAAAAAGTAAAAGGGTAAAAGTTTTGAGCAGGAATTTGAGAATATAGATTTTCATGGTTTTATATTTCAACCTAACTCAGTTGTAGTGGGGGGAACATACTTGCTACTCAATGGATCATAAGGATCCAGCGAGGGAGATTCGAAGCTTGCTTTGTTGCGCAGAGTGACAAAGATTGCGGGTAGTACCAACAGAGTCGTCAGAGTGGCAGCGACCAGCCCACCGATCACTGCACGGCCGAGTGGTGCAGTTTGTTCACCGCTTTCTCCCAGCCCAAGAGCCATCGGCACCATACCTGCAATCATAGCAAGTGAGGTCATAAGAATTGGACGCAGGCGACTGCAGGCCGCTTCTATCGCAGCAGAACTGGCGCTTAGTCCTGTTATGCGGCTGCGCTCAGCAAAGCTAACGAGCAAAATTGCATTTGCCACGGCGACGCCGATCGCCATGATCGCGCCCATGAAAGATTGAATATTGACGGTTGTGTCTGTTATTTGCAGCGCCAATGTAACCCCAGCTACGACGGCAGGCGTGGTCAAAGTTATTGCTAGCGCCAGCTGTAGCGATTGGAAGTTAGCTATCAATAGAAGGAAGATGACAAGAATCGCCAGCCATAATCCACTCTGCAGGCTTTTGAATAGCGAGTTCATAATGGGCACTTGCCCACGGACGGTGACATTTACTCCAGTGGGTGGGGTGCCAGCTACTTTGATGGCTTCATTTATCTTCTGTGCAACATGACCCAGATCGCTGCCTTCAATATTTGCAGTCAATGAAACGAATCGTTGCATGTTGTATCGATCATATTCGCCTACGGCATTGCCTGTGCTCACCTCAGCTACTGAGCGCAGCAGAATTGATTGATTGGCATGGCTGCCGACTGGAATATTCTTGATTTCCTCAAATGAGTTCATCTGTGATTTTGGAATTTGGACCTGTAGCTGATATGACACTCCACTTGCGGGGTCTGCCCAGTAAATTGGTGTTGTGAAACGGCTGGATGCAGTTGCCGTAGTCAGAGAGCGTGCCATCTCAGAAGTCCTGACCCCCATCAGTCCTGCTTTCTCTCGATCAATGTCAACCTTTAAGGTGGGGTAATCGAGTGTCTGCCCAAATTGCAGGTCGCGAAGTTCAGGTAGTTTGATCAACTCGGTACGTACCTTTTCTGCAAATTCTCGATCGTCAGAAAGTTTTGTGCCACCAAAGTCAATCTCAATTGGTGTGTTTGCACCGAAACTCATTACCTTACTGATAAGGTCACTGGGTTCAAATGAAAAAGAGACATCTGGGAGTTTTTTGGAAAATTCTCCGCGCAGTTCTTCTCGTAGCGCCGGGATATTAACCCCGGATTTGTCTTTGAGCTGCACTTGCAAAACTCCTTCTTCTGGTCCGCCATTCCATTGATATACAAGATTGATCGGATAGTTGGGTGCATGTACTCCGACAAAAGCCAGATCAATCTCCACCTTATCCGTGCCGACTTTATTTCTAATGATGTTTAGTGCCTGCAATGCTAATTCTTCAGTTTTTTCCACTCTGGTGCCTGTTGGGGCACGCATGTGAATCTGTAATTGCTGGCTATCAACTTTAGGGAAAACTTCTGTTCCCAAGTTTCCACCAACCAGGTAAATCGTGCTTATGCTGAGAGCCAAGTAGATGGCAAATGTTTGCCACCGAACGGACAACGAAAGCTCTAGTATTTTTTTGTATCTGGATTGAAGGGTTTTGAAGCCTCTATGGTGTGATAGGTCAACTTTCCGATGATCAGGTAAGACCCAGGTGGAAATAACTGGTACCAGTGTGCTGGCCAGAATATATGCAAACAGCATGGCGAAACCTACCGCTAAAGCCAGTGGTATAAACAATGCATGACTTGCTCCTTCCATGAATAGGGAGGGAATGAATACCGATAACACACATAACATGGCAATAAACAGAGGCAGAGAGACTTCATTGCTCGCGTCTGCAACTGCTATAGCCAAAGGTTTACCCTTGGCGATATGGGAATGGATGTTTTCAATGGCAACAGTGGACATGTCTACCAGAATGCCAACTGCTAATGCCAAGCCACCTAATGTCATAAGATTGATGGTTTGACCTGTAAGCCAGAGAGCAAGTAGCGCACCTAGCAGTGCAATCGGAATATTTATGACAACCACCAGTGCACTGCGCCAGTCGCGTAAGAAAAGCAGTACCATCAAACCGGACAACAAGGAGCCAAGTATGGCTTCCATGCTCAATCCGTAAATAGCTCTGGTGACATAGGGTGATTGATCAAACTCGTAACTCACCGAGATGCCGTCTGGCACTGCCGCCTGAAATTTTGGCAGGCTAGCCTTGACTAGGTTTACAACGGTTAAGGTGGATGCATCGGCACGTTTGGTAACAGGTATATAAACTGTACGATGGCCGTTCACTAGTGCATAACTGGTTACGGTATCTGAACCATCTACAATTTCAGCCACATCACGTACAAAGACTGCCGGATATACACCAGGCTTGATGGGTACTCCTTCCAGATCCTTGATGTTTGTTACCACGGAATTTAGTGGAACCATCGGGTAACTGTCGCCTAGGGTCATGTTACCTGAGGGTGAGATTGTGTTAGCTGTATTCAGTGCCGACACGATCTCATCCGGTGTGACGTTGTATTCACGCATGCGATCAGGTTTGACATTGATCAGGATAGTGCGTGCGCTGCCACCAAATGGTGGAGGTGCTGATACTCCAGGCAATGTGGCAAATAGAGGGCGTACCTTGTTCAGTGCGGCATCCTGCATTTCCCCTACGGTATGATTTTCGCTGGTGAAAACCAAGTTACCTACTGGAACGCTACCTGCATCAAAACGGGTGATAAACGGTGGGACTGTACCTGCAGGCATGAATGCTCGCGCACGATTTACATAGGCTACGGTTTCGGCCATGGCCTGATTCATGTCAGTGCCAGGATAGAATTGCAGCTTGATTAGTGCTGCGCCCTGAATTGACTTGGATTCGACGTGCTCAATGCCGGTGATGTAGAGAAAATGATATTCATAATAGTAGGTCAGATAGCCTTCCATTTGTGATGGATCCATGCCGCCGTAGGGTTGGGCCACATAGATGGTTGGAACATTCAGGGTTGGAAATGCGTCCCTGGCCATTTTTTTAATGGCAAATCCTGAGGCCAGTAATAATGCGACAATCAGGACAATTACTGTGAACGGCCGCCGCATAGAGCTTTCAACGAGACGCATTGCTACTCCGCCACCTGAATATGCTTATCGAGTTGGATATGAACAATATTTGTGGTCATTCTAATACGGTTCAATTTGTGCATTGCTAGAACTGAGTAAATACCACAAAGTAAAGAGAGGCATGTTTCAGTCTGTTGTTTCATTTCAATCAAGGACGCAGAGACTGAGGAAGGTCAAGATATGTGAAGTTGAAAACTGTGATATGCAATAAGTTGCAATGCAAAAATACTCATGAAGCAAATCTGCTTCATGAGTGTGTTCAATGCGTGATGTAAGTGCAGGTTTTGGGTCAATCCGAGGATGAGGCAATATAGATTGCTTCATTCTTGTTCAACCCATCTTAATGCCGGTGAGGGTGGAAATAAAAATCATTAATCTGCGGTGCGCAGTAACTCGTTCAAGGATGTCTTGGCGCGTGTCTGCGCATCAACACGTTTGACGATCACAGCGCAGTAAAGACTGTGTGTCCCATCTTTTGATGGCAGGTTACCAGAGACCACGACAGAGCCTGCCGGTACGCGTCCCATGATGATTTCTCTGGTGGTTCGGTCATAGATCTTGGTGCTCTGACCAATGAATACACCCATGGAAATGACTGAACCTTCTTCAATAATCACACCTTCCACAATTTCTGATCGTGCACCGATGAAGCAGTTATCTTCAATGATGGTCGGGCTGGCTTGAAGCGGTTCCAGTACACCACCGATGCCCACGCCACCTGACAGGTGAACATTTTTGCCGATCTGGGCGCATGAACCGACGGTGGCCCAGGTGTCAACCATTGTGCCTTCGCCAACGTATGCGCCGATGTTGACATAGGAGGGCATAAGGATCGCATTAGGTGCAATGAATGAACCTCGGCGTGCGACGGCAGGAGGAACGACACGGACACCTTCGGCCGCGAACCTTGCGGCGTCATAACTGGCGTACTTGCTGGGCACCTTGTCATAGAACTGAGTGAAGCCGCCTGCTGACATAGGTGCGTTGTCATTCAGTCGGAATGACAGCAATACCGCTTTTTTGAGCCACTCGTTGACGCGCCAGTTACCGTCCACTTTTTCTGCAACGCGCACTTTGCCGCTATCCAGCAATTGAAGAGACTGATCTACAGCAACGCGCACTTCGTCAGGTGCGTTTTTTGATGAGAACTGCATGCGCTGTTCAAAGGCTGCAGTAATGGTGGTAGCAAGAGACATGTGTTCTGACATGTGCAGACTCCAGTTTGAATGTTTCAGATTAATGTTTGATTGTGGTTGATATGCAAGATCAGGAAATACCCGAGGTCAAGTCCTGAGCTGCTTCACTGCGATTCAATAAAAGTCCGGATGCGCTGTGCGGCTTCACGGCATTCATCCACGCTGGCGGTCAGCGAAAGGCGTAGATGTCCTTTCCCGGGGTCGCCCTGTGCTGTGTTGCGTGACAGATAACTGCCCGGCAATACCATCACATTCTGCTGTTCGTACAGTTCACGGGTAAAACGTTCGTCATCAGTCACAGTCGGCCACAGATAAAATCCTGCGGCAGGCTGATGGATATCCATGACAGGTTTCAGAATGGGCAGCATGGCAGCGAACTTGGCCTGATAGAGGCGACGATTTTCTATGACATGTGCTTCGTCACTCCACGCCAGGATGCTGGCCATCTGGGTGGGCGGGGGCATGGCACAACCGTGATAGGTCCGGTGAAGCAGGAAGGGCTTGATGATGGCAGGATCACCTGCAACAAAGCCGGAGCGCAGGCCGGGTACGCTGGAACGCTTCGACAGACTATAGAAGGCCATGCAGCGTGAAAAGTCACTGCGGCCAGATGCGATTGCAGCCTGCAGCAGTCCGGCTGGAGGAGTGGTTTCATCAAGGTAGATGTCTGAATAACATTCATCTGAAGCAATCACAAAGTTGTACTGATCGGCCAGTTGCAGTGCCCGCTTGAAATAATCCAGCGACATGACGGCCCCGGTGGGGTTGCCAGGTGAACACAGAAACAGTATCTGACAGCGTTGCCATGTTTCTTGTGAGACACTTTCCAGATCGGGAAGATAACCAGTTGCTGCAGTGGTATTGAGGAAAACAGGTTCAGCACCCGCCAGCAGAGCGGCACCTTCATAGATTTGATAGAAGGGATTGGGCATTAAAACTGCGGCTGGTTTGCTGCGATCTACCACGGCCTGCACAAACGCAAACAGTGCTTCTCGCGTTCCATTCACCGGTAACACCATCGAATCCGGATTGACACAGTCGGCCGGTAACTTGAAGCGTCGTGTCAGCCAGGCCGCAATGGCCTGGCGCAATTCTGGTATGCCTGCCGTCAGTGGATAACTTCCCAGTCCTTTCATGTTGTCGATCAATGCCTGCTCGACGAAGTGAGGTGCCGGGTGCCGGGGCTCGCCAATTTGCAAACCTATAAATCTGTGCTGTTGAGCCGGCTTCGAGTTGGCCAGCAATCCGCGCAACCGCTCGAACGGGTAGGGTTTGAGTAATGACAGACTTGGGTTCATTGCGTCAGAAACAAATGAATGGAACTGTGTATGCGGGTTGTTGCTGCGGATCCACGCTGTGTCATGCGGCTGGTTTCTGATCCAACTCAGTAACCAGCCGTTGTTGCAGTTGTTCGCGCGTTTTCTGATCCAGCGGGTTACCCGCTTCATCGGTTACATAGAACACGTCCTCAGCACGCTCACCTACGGTGCCAATTTTGGCATCGTGCAGATATACATGTTCCAGCATCAGTACCTTGCCGATCTGCGACAACAGTCCGGGCCGGTCGCCTGCAATCAATTCCAGAATCGTGCGATGGTTGAGCGTATCGTCACTGAAATTGATCTGGGTGGCGGTAGTAAAAAGCCGTGATTGCCGGGTCGCCCGGCGGGTTACGGCTTTGAAGTTGCCATCTGGCGTAGCCAGTATATGGCTGAGTTCCCTTTCGATCTCGTTCATGCGGTTGGAGTCGCTCAATTCCTTGTTGTTTTCCTCAAGTACGGTGTACGTATTGAGCGAATGCCCGTCGTTGGTCGGTATGATGCGCGCATCAACAATGTTAAGCCCCATCTGGTCGAGCAGAGCAGTGGTCTTGGCAAAGCTGTACTGATGTCTTGGAGTGTAAGTGAGTACGGTAGTGCCACCGCGACCGGGAACCTGACGGATTCTCACCAGAGGTGAATCATCATCCATGGCGCGACGTGCCAGCAATTCAGCATGCCAGGCAATTTCGTTGGGATTGAAGCGAATAAAATAAATATCCGGGAAACGTTCCCAGAGGGATGTCAGCTGATCGGTATCAATGCCTGAATTCAGAAGTAGCGGATGTGCTTTCGCCTTGCTTTCGGCGATCAGTTCATCCTTATCGATCAGGTTTTCTGCGCCGCGTCTCAATGCTTTCTTGATACGCTCATAAAATTCATTGAACAGCGAAGCTTTCCAGTTGTTCCACAGCTTTGGATTGGTGCCGCGCACGTCGGAGACGGTCAGTACATATAAATAGTCGAGATGGGTTTGGTCGCCTACAAGCTGTGCGAACTCATTGATAACTTGCGGGTCACTGATGTCCTTTTTCTGGGCTGTGACGGAGAAAACCAGATGATTGCGAACCAGCCATGACACCAGACGCGCATCGTAGCGCGACATGCCTTGTTCCAGACAGAAGGTTTCAGAATCTACTGAGCCAAGTTCACTGTGGTCGCCGCCGCGACCCTTGGCAATGTCATGGAACAGTGCGCCGAGGTATGCGACTTCCGGCTTGGGCAATGCTTGCATGACCTGTGAAATCGCGGGCAATTCATGATCAAATTTTGGCATTGCCAGCCGGCGCAGATTGCTCAGCACAAACAATGTATGCGCATCCACGGTATACACATGGAACAGGTCATATTGCATACGACCCACTACGCGGCCAAAAGCAGGAATATAGCGGCCCAGCACACCGTATGCATTCATGCGACGCAGTTCATGTGTCACGCCCACAGGAGCCAGCAGGATTTCCATGAACAAACGGTGATTGCGGGGTTGCTGCCGGAATTCATCATCAATCATCCACAGATCGCGGGTGATCTGACGGATGGTTTGCGCGCTTACACCGCGCAACTCCGGGTGCTGTTGCAGCACCACAAATATTTCCAGCAATGCCGATGGATTACGTTCGAAAACTTCTTCACTGGTTGTCTCCAGATAGCCGTTCCGGATCTGGAAGCGCGGATTAACCGGTAATGGCGCAACATCAGGATTGGACAGGATGGCTTCGCTGAACAATTGCAGCAGCATTTCATTAAGCAGACTGATCTCCATTGCATTGCGGTAATAGCGTTGCATGAATTGCTCAACGGCCAGTGTATAGGTGGCATCTTCATAACCGAACATCTGCGCCAGCTTGATCTGGTAATCAAACAGAATGCGGTCTTCACGTCGTCCGGTCAGCAGGTGCAGGGCAAAGCGCACCCGCCACAGGAAAGCCTGAGCTGCTTTCAGCTTGCGCAGTTCGCTACGGGTAAGAAAGTTATGCGTCACCAGTTCGTCGAGTGAATCCGCTCCGAAATGACGCTTGGCTACCCAGCCAATGGTTTGAATATCACGCAGGCCTCCCGGGCTGGATTTGACATTCGGTTCAAGGTTGTAAGCCGTGTCATGAAAGCGATGATGACGGGCAACCTGTTCGGCAACCTTGGCTTCAAAAAAATCTTTAGTAGGCCAGACTTTCTCAGGAGCGAGTGCGCGGCGCATCGCATCAAGCAGTGCTTCCGGTCCAACCAGCAGGCGTGACTCGATCAGGGTAGTGGCAACACTGACATCGGCGGCGCTCTCGCGCTGGCAGTCATCAATGGTGCGGACGCTGTGACCCACCTCCAGACCGATGTCCCACATGAACGCAAGGAATCGTTCCAGTCTGGGCTGCCATGCATTGTCTTCAGTCTTGGGCAGCAGAATCATCACATCAATGTCGGAGCACAGGTTGAGCTCACCGCGCCCATAGCCGCCCACTGCGATGAGTGCCAGCTCCTTATGCTGTGTACCAATCTGCAGATTCCATGCGGTGCGCAGCAGTGTGTCTACCAGCCGTGCACGGTCGCGCACGATGACCTCGACTGAATCTTCTTCTTTGAAGCGTTCTTTGAGTCGATTGTCGCCTTCGCTCAATACCGCGCGAAAGGCGGCGACTGAAAACTGATTCGCACTGAGTTCGGGTTGTACCGAATTCAGATATTCCCAGGCCGGGTCATGGGCAGTGGTATTCAGATCGTCAGTGTTCTCGGTCTTCAAGGTTTGCATACAACTGCCGGACAGGAATGGATGGAGGCGTGCCTCTGGAGGCGCGCGAATGATGCCACAGCGGGGTATCAGTTTCCGATCTGCTGGTGAATCAGCCCGGTTTACTGTGGCGGGCCCTGCTCGCGTTCCCTTGCGCCAAGTGTCAGTACCTCAAAACCGGTATCAGTGATCAGGACTGTATGTTCCCACTGCGCCGACAGGGAATGATCTTTAGTGATCACGGTCCAGCCATCCGGCAACAGTCTCACATGCCGTTTGCCGACATTTACCATCGGTTCGACCGTAATGGTCATGCCGGCCTGAAGCTTCATTCCGGTACCGGGGCTGCCGTAATGCAGCACTTGCGGATCTTCATGGAAGGTTCGACCAATGCCATGTCCGCAATATTCGCGGACTACCGAGAAATGTTCGGACTCGACGTACTGCTGAATAGCAGCTCCGATATCTCCCAGATGAGCTTCGGGGCGTAATTGTTTGATTCCCAGCCACATTGCCCGGTAGGTGACATTGATCAGGCGTTCCGTAGAAAGAGCGACCGTGCCCACGGCAAAGGTACGGCTGGCATCGCCATGCCAGCCATCGGTGATGGGAGTGACATCTACATTGACGATATCGCCCGCTTTCAGTTTTTTGTCCCCCGGAATGCCGTGACACACGACGTGATTGACCGAGGTACAGATTGAACGGGGGAAGCCCCGGTAATTGAGTGGTGCCGGGACGGTTTTCTGAACTTCAAGCATATGCTGGTGGCACAACCGATCGAGTTCGTCAGTGGTGATCCCGGGCTGGACGTGGGGTTCAATAAAATCAAGGAGATCCGCAGCCATGCGACCAGCACGGCGCATTGCATCCTGTTCAGCAGGGGTTTTGATGGTGAATTTCATGGTGACTCAGAGACGGCCACCTTGCGGCGACCGGAGCCTGACTCCGGGAACTGGGCAGGCTCTTATAAACATTTGGTTAATAAGGAAACTCATGGTATAAAGCGCGCGTTTTTTTATCAATCAAAACCACACACGTATCGACACTTGCGGCTGGGTGCCTGGGATTTAGCGACCAACCCGTTTCTTTCAAACGAAGAGCGGATGGCGTGAAGTTTCCGGGTTGTCGTAAGGGATGCGTGGCGGCTTAACCCCTACAATTTGGAGAAGTTATATGTCCAGCGTGTCAATGCGACAGATGCTGGAAGCGGGTGTTCATTTCGGACATCAGACCCGCTTCTGGAACCCCAAGATGGCTCCCTATATTTTTGGTGAGCGCAATCGCATACATATCGTCAATCTCGAAAAGTCTTTGCCACTGTTCAATACAGCAGCAGATTTTATTCGTCAGACTGTAGCCAACGGCGGCAAAGTGCTGCTGGTTGGTACCAAGCGTTCCGCCCGTGAATCCGTCAAGCTCGAAGCCGAGCGTTGTGGTATGCCTCACGTCAGCCATCGCTGGCTGGGTGGCATGCTGACCAATTTCAAGACCGTGCGTCAGTCAGTCAAGCGCCTCAAGGACCTTGAAGAAATGACTGCCAATGGCACGATCAATCATCACAACAAGCGCGAAGGCATTCAGTTGCGTCGTGAACTGGAAAAGCTGCAGCGCAGTCTGGGTGGCATCAAGAATATGGATTCGCTGCCGGACGTACTGTTCGTGATCGATGTGGGTCATGAGCACATCGCCATCCACGAAGCCAAGAAGCTGGGCATTCCAGTGGTGGCCGTGGTGGATACCAATTGTTCTCCTGAAGGCGTGGATTACCTGATTCCGGGTAACGACGATGCCATGCGTGCCATCCAGCTTTACGTCACGGGTATTGCTGATGCGGTGCTCGATGGCCGTTCAGCTGCGCCCGTTGTCTCGGTGACAACTGAGGATGAGTTCGTTGAACTGGACGAAGAGGGTAAGCCCAAGTCCCGTGCTCCTGCGCCGCGTCGCAAGCCTGCAACTGCTGCTGTTCGCAAGAAGGCTGCATCACCGCGCGTTGCCGTGGTGGATGCCGATGATGAGGCTGCTGACGAAGCCTGAGTCTGATCCGGGGCCTTTACCGGCCCCTGGTTTGTGAATCCCTGCTTAATGTGTGTGCCGCCCGGGCCTGAGTGCTCCGGGCGGTCATCTCCCGGAGAGTAATATAATGTCTGTAACCGCTGAAGCCGTAAAAATTCTGCGTGAGCGCACCGGCGCCGGCATGATGGAATGCAAAAAAGCCCTGGTTGAAACCTCGGGTGATCTGGATGCCGCTGCTGAAATGATGCGTAAATCCGGCTTGACCAAGGCTGACAAGAAGGCCGGTCGAATTGCCGCAGAAGGTGTGGTTGTTATTGAACGCAGTGCCGATGGCAAGTCGGCAGTGCTGGTGGAAGTCAATTGCGAAACTGACTTTGTGGCCCGTGAAAATGATTTCCAGGCTTTTGCGGCCAATGCCGGCAAGCTGGCTCTGGCTACTCGCACTACGGATGTAGCAGCACTGCTCGAAGCAAAGCTCCCGGACGGCAGTACGCTTGACGACGCACGACGCGCACTCATCGCCAAGATCGGTGAAAACATCAGCGTGCGGCGTATCGGCCTGCTTGAGGCGCCAGCTGTGCTGGGTACCTACCTGCATGGTTCCCGTATTGGCGCGCTGGTCGCCCTGAAGTCTGGCGAAGAAGCTGTCGCTAAGGACGTGGCTATGCATGTGGCAGCTATCAATCCTGCTCACCTGTCAATCGCTGATGTGCCTGCAGAAGTCGTGGCGAAGGAAAAATCAATTCAGCTGGAGATGATCAAGGCTGATCCTAAGAACGCAGGCAAGGCTGAGGATATGCTGGTCAAGATCATCGATGGCAAGCTCCGTAAGTGGGTGGGTGAAATCACCTTGCTTGGTCAGCTGTTTGTTAAGGATGACAAGCAGACCGTGGAGCAGTACCTCAAACAGTCAAAGGCTGAAATTGTCTCGTTCCTGCGCTTTGAAGTTGGCGCCGGCATCGAGAAGAAGCAGGAAGACTTTGCTGCCGAAGTCATGAAGCAGGCATTCGGTGGTTAAACTGGCGGCCTGACATCAGATGTTCTGATAATGAACCCCGCCCAGTGCGGGGTTCTTTTTAATAAATTACAGGAAGTTAAGCCCAACGCCTTTGTCACAGGATAAACTCCCGCCTACTATGACCAAGAACAAGCCAAGCTCCGGTACCGGAGCCACAAGTAAAGCGGGTACTGTCAGGAACCGCAACGGGAAGCTGTCACGTATCCTGCTCAAATTGTCGGGCGAAGCGCTGATGGGGGAGGGTGACTACGGTATTGATCCGGTCATGCTCAAACGGATAGCCGGAGAAATCCGGGAAGTCAGTAACCTTGGTGTGCAGGTCGCAGTAGTTATCGGCGGCGGGAACATTTTCCGGGGTGCGGGACTGGCCCGTGCGGGTATGGATCGGGTGACAGGTGATCACATGGGCATGCTGGCTACGGTGATCAACTCGCTGGCCATGCAGGATGCGCTGGAATCACTGGGTGGACATGTACGAGTCATGTCTGCCGTACGCATCAATGAAGTGTGCGAAGAATACATCCGCCGTCGGGCAGTGCGTCATCTTGAAAAGAATCGCGTTACCATTTTTGCGGCAGGCACCGGGAATCCTTTTTTCACTACAGATACGGCTGCCAGTCTGCGTGCCATTGAAATCAATGCCGACCTGCTGCTGAAGGCAACCAAGGTGGACGGTATCTATACAGCCGATCCGAAGAAAGACCCGAATGCGAAGAAATATGATTATCTCAAATTTGAGCAGGTGCTGGCGGATGGTCTGGGCGTGATGGATGCAACGGCAATCGTTATGTGTCGCGAGAACAACCTGCCATTAAGAGTGTTTGATCTGACCGTACCCGGCGAGTTGCTGCGCATTGTTCGTGGCGAAGACGTTGGTACGCTGGTCACTAACTGATACGACCCTAACCGTGTCAGCGGCATTTACAGCTTTCAGTCGGAGTTAACATGATTGAAGATATCAAGAAAGATGCTAATGAGCGTATGCAGAAATGCGTTCTCGCACTGCGCAATGAGCTGAAGAAGCTGCGCACCGGTCGCGCACATCCGAGTCTGGTCGATCATCTGAAGGTGGATTACTACGGCTCCCTCTCGCCCTTGTCACAAGTGGCGCGTATCAATGTTGAAGATGCTCGTACGCTGGTGGTGACACCCTTTGACAAGGGCATGGTTCAGGTGATTGAAAAGGCCATCATGAAATCCGACCTTGGGCTGATGCCCAATACGGCCGGCACCGTGATCCGCATTCCAATGCCACCCCTCACAGAAGAACGTCGTCGTGACATGACCAAGGTAGTGCGTCATGAAGCAGAGGGAGCAAGGGTTGCCGTCCGCAATGTTAGGCGTGATGTACTGAGTGACGTTAAAGAGTTGCTCAAGGAAAAACTGGTCACGCAGGATGAGGAACACCGTGCTCAGGAAGAGGTGCAGAAATTGACTGATAAATACGTGGCGGAAATCGAAACGGTACTGGTCGAAAAAGAAAAAGAAGTGATGCAGGTTTGACCCGTGTCTGAAACCTCAACTGCCAGTAAATGGCCGCGTCATGTTGCTGTCATCATGGATGGCAACGGTCGCTGGGCAAAAAAACGTTTCATGCCACGCGCTGCAGGTCATCATGCAGGTGTGAAATCAGTCCGCGCGACGGTTGAAGGTTGTGCCCGACGTGGTGTTGAGGTTCTGACACTGTTTGCCTTTTCCAGCGAGAACTGGAAACGTCCGGCAGAAGAAGTCAGCAGTCTGATGAATCTGTTTGTGCAGGCACTGGAGCGTGAAGTGGACGTGATGCATCGCAATGGCATCCGTGTGCGTTTCATCGGGCAGCGCAGTTTGTTGAGTGATCAGCTGCAGCAGGGAATGGCCGATGCTGAGCGACGTACTCAGGCGAATACCGGTATGCAGGTGGTGATTGCTGTCGCTTATGGCGGACGATGGGATCTGCTGCAGGCGACCAGCAGACTAGCCCGGCAATGTGCGCGTGGCGAACGCGATGCAGAGCAGCTTCAGGAAGCGGACATCAGTGCCAATCTTGAGTTGCATGATTTACCTGATCCGGATTTATTCATTCGCACAGGTGGCGAGCGTCGCATCAGTAATTTCCTGTTGTGGAATCTGGCTTACACCGAACTGTATTTTACGGATGTATTGTGGCCAGACTTTGGAGACGCAGAACTCGCTGATGCATTCACTTATTTCAATGAGCGCCAGCGTCGTTTCGGTCTGACGGCGGAACAGCTTGAGAAACAATCAGCCGGCAAGGCTGGCAGTGCCATGCGAGAGCCGGGTTGATGTTGAAGCAGCGCATCCTTACTGCACTGTTGATCGGCCTGCCACTGATTGTAGTGCTGTTGCTTGCGCCTCCCGTATTCACGATCTGTCTGTTTATGCTGGTGATCATGCAGGGTGCATGGGAGTGGTCTGCACTGGTACAGCTGAAGACAGCCTGGCAGCGCTGCCTGTATGTATTGCTGGTCTGTGTAAGCCTGGTGATGGCATGGCTGTATCTGCGTGATCCTGAGTACCTTCCTGTTACGATGCAGGTGGCTCTGGTGTGGTGGCTGCTGGCACTGATATGGATCATGTTTTTTCCGCAGCGTAAGTCGCGTTTACTCACCGCCCTGGCAGGATTGCTGACGTTGGTGCCGGCATGGATCTGTATCATCTCCCTGCTGCAACTCAACCCGCAATGGCTGTTGTTCATGCTATTGGTGGTGGTCAGTACGGATATCGGTGGGTTCCTGTTCGGGCGGCGATTTGGTCATACCAGACTGGCAGCACTTGTCAGCCCCGGCAAAACCTGGGAAGGCGTTATGGGGGGCGTGCTGCTGTCGATGTCTGTTGCTGTGCTGGGTGCATACTGGTTTGCTCAGCCGATGCTGGCATTTCTTGTTGTGTGCCTGTTGACGGTCGTGATGTCGATTGTGGGTGATTTAAGTGAGAGCCTGTTCAAGCGGCATGCGGGGCTGAAAGATAGCGGAAATATCCTTCCCGGACATGGTGGTGTACTTGATCGCATTGACAGCATTACTGCTGCAGCGCCTGTGTTTTTATATGGACTGAGCTACCTGGGTGTGTTCCTTACATGAGCCAGTGCAGCGAAGGAAAATTACAGGGCGTAGCAATCTTCGGTTCGACCGGCAGCATTGGCGTCAGTACGCTGGATGTAATTTCTCGCCACCCGGACAGATACAGAGTTGTAGTCCTGGCTGCGCATCGGAATGTTGCGACTTTGAAAGCACAGTGCCTGCAGTTCAAACCGGAATTTGCTGCACTGGCTGATGTGGCTGCGGCACGGCAACTCAAGCAGGAACTGGCAGAAGCAGGTCTGGCGACACAGGTACTGTCCGGTGCGGCTGCGCTGGATGAACTGGCTGCGCATCCCGGAGTGGATTGTGTAATGGCCGCGATTGTCGGTGCGGCCGGTTTGAGTTCGACACTGATAGCTGCCCGTTCGGGTAAGCGCGTTCTGCTGGCCAACAAGGAGTCGCTGGTGATGGCGGGTGACCTGTTCATGCAGGCCGTGCATGAAGGTGGCGCACAGCTGGTTCCCATTGACAGCGAACACAATGCAATATTTCAGTGTCTGCCTGATAACGGTGGACAGATTAACCAGCCGCAGCCGGGTGTAAAACGCCTGTTGCTGACTGCATCAGGTGGGCCTTTTCTTCGCATGCCGGCAACTGAACTGGCGGGTGTGACGCCTGCTCAGGCCTGTGCTCACCCGCGTTGGGTGATGGGACGCAAGATATCAGTGGATTCTGCAACGCTGATGAACAAGGGGCTCGAACTCATTGAAGCCAGTCTCCTGTTCGCGATCCCTTCGGGGAGGATCGAGGTAATGGTTCATCCACAGAGCATTGTGCATTCAATGGTTGAATACATTGATGGATCGTTGCTGGCGCAACTGGGCAATCCCGATATGCGTACGCCCATTGCATATGGACTGGGCTGGCCGGAGCGGCTTACTGCCGGTGTAGAATCACTCGATCTGATTCGTGCAGGCAGGCTGGAATTTGAAGAACCGGATGAGATGCGGTTTCCGTGTCTGCGGCTTGCACGACAGGCGGCTGAATCTGGTGACAGCTATCCGGCCGTGCTTAATGCGGCTAATGAAGTGGCTGTGGCGGCGTTTCTGAATGGACAGTTGGGATTTACCGGTATCCCGTCCCTGGTTGAGTCTGTCCTCGATGAACATACGGTTACAAAGGCAACCACGCTGGAGCAGGTGCTTGCAGTGGATGCCTGGGCTAGACGGCAGGCAGATCGTAGGTTGGGAGGCGCTGCGCTCAGCGCATCTGGAGCATAGGTGTAGATGATTGATTCGGCTTTATCGTTGATCGGCAACCTCGCTGCATTCATTGTGGCGATTGGCCTGTTGGTATCCGTTCATGAGTACGGTCACTTCTGGGTTGCGCGCAAGCTGGGTATTCGCGTACTGAAGTTTTCCATTGGCTTCGGCAGTCCGCTGTGGAAGCGAGTCTCGAAGGTGGATGGTGTTGAATACATTATCGCTTCCATACCGCTAGGCGGGTACGTCAAGATGCTGGATGAGCGTGAAGGCAATGTCACTGCTGAGGAAGCGCCATACAGTTATAACCGCGCACCAGTCTGGAAGCGTGTGCTGACTCTGCTGGCAGGGCCGTTTGCCAATCTGGCATTTGCGGTGCTGGCTTACTGGGTACTGTTAATGATCGGTATCCCTGGATTCAGGCCGGTGGTAGGCGAGGTTAAGCCGGATTCCATTGCAGCACATGCAGGTTTGCGCAGTGATGATCTGATCCTTGAAGTGCAGGGACAAAAAGTTGAAACCCAGACAGATGTACTTCTGGGTCTGGTAGATGGCGTGACCGACGGCAGCGTCAATCTGCGCGTTCGGGAGGCGCAAGGGCAGGGTTCCGAACGAGGTGTGTTGTTGCAGACGGGCACCGGCCGGCGTGATCTGACTGAGCCTGAGCACATGTTGAGCGGATTGGGGTTCGACTTCTGGTGGCCTGCCATGCCTGCCATCATTGGCGCTGTTACTGAAGGTGGTCCAGCAGATCACGCCGGGTTAAAGGCCGGGGATGAAATCCTTTCAATAGCAGGACAGCCCGTGACAGATATCAGTTCTGTCAGCAAACTCATCAGTCCACTGGCCGGTCAGGAAGTCAGATTAAAAATCAGACGGAATCAGTCAGAGCTGGAATTGCCGGTAATGGTGATGCATGAAACCGTTGAGGGACGGGATGCTGGCCGGATAGGCATACGGATGGATACGAATTTTGCCATTCCAGATAAGATGCGTGCCTTGCAGAAGTATGGGCCGTGGGATGCCTTCAGAAAAGGTGTAGGTCAGACCTGGGATACAGCGGTGATGACCTTGAAAATGATCTGGAAAATGATCGTTGGCAAAATGTCCACCAAGAATCTGAGTGGTGCCATCAGCATGGTTGAATACAGCGGTGCTGCAGCAAAGCAGGGTGGCACGGCATTTCTGAACTGGCTGGCTTTGATCAGCATCAGTATTGGCGTGTTTAATCTGTTACCCATTCCGATGCTGGATGGCGGGCAGGTGGTATATCAAATCGTGGAGCTGCTTAAAGGCAGTCCGGTGTCTGAGCGGGTGCAGCTGGTCAGTCAGAAAGTGGGTATGGCGGTGCTGTTGATGCTGTTAAGCCTTACTCTTTATAACGATATTGTCAGACATTTGAACTAATGATGAATTTACGCTCGCTCTTTCAAGCTGTGCTGCTGATCTGCTGGAGCTGTGTCGCATTTGCACAGCTCGCTACGCCATCAGATACAGGTAACCCGGAAGAGTTCACTGTGGGGGACATCCGCGTCGAGGGTTTGCAGCGAATCTCTGAGGGAACCGTCTATAACTATCTGCCCGTGAATATCGGTGATCGGCTGAATAGTCAGCGCCGGATTGAAGCCATCAAAGCGCTCTATGCAACAGGATTTTTCCGTGACATTGAGTTGCGCAGGGATGGCGGTACACTGGTTGTGGCAGTACTTGAGCGACCTTCCATAGAAAGTTTTGAGCTCAAGGGCAACAAGGATATCAAGACTGAAGATCTGACCAAGTCACTCAAGAGTGTGGGGCTGTCAGCTGGCAAGTCTTTCAATCAGTCTACGCTCGATGACATCAAGAGCTTTCTAACCGATGAATACTTCTCGCGTGGCAAGTATGCCGTCCTGATTGATGCCAAAGTTGAAGACCAGCCGCAGAATCAGGTGAAGGTGACCATCAACATCACTGAAGGAAAGCGTGCGAGAGTCAGGCAGATCAATATAGTCGGCAATCATTCCTTCGATGAGGCGGTTATTCGGGACAATTTCGAAATCAAGGCACCTCACCTGACCACTTTTTACAAGCAGGATGATCGTTACTCGCGCGAATCTCTGGAAGGGGATATCGAAAAGCTGAAGTCTTTTTATATGAATCGTGGCTATGCCAATTTTGAAGTTAATTCAACACAGGTGGCCATTGCTCCTGAGAAGGATGACATGTTCATCACTATCAATATCACCGAAGGTGACATCTATAAAGTCGGTGAGGTCAAACTGGCCGGTAACCTGGTTATCTCTGAAGAGGAGTTACGCAAGCTTGTCCGGGTGAATGCGGGTTCGATCTATTCACGGCAGCTTGTAACCAATACAGAAGAGGCAATCAAGCTGCGCTTGGGGCTGGACGGATACGCCTTCGCCAAGGTGGAAGCGGTTCCTGCGGTTGATGATCAGAAGCATGAAGTCGCATTGAGCTTTCTGATTGAACCGGGTAATAGAGTTTATGTGCATCGAGTCAATTACACGGGATCGACTTCTGTCAATGATGAGGTATTCCGGCGTGATACCCGTCAACTGGAGAGTGGCTATCTTTCCAATGCGGTTCTGGATCGATCCAAGGCGCTGTTACAGCGACTGCCATTTCTGGAAAAGGTTGATGCCACAACGACACCCGTTCAGGGGTCTGCTGATTTGGTGGATGTGGATTTCAAGATCAAGGAAGGGTTACCAGGTCAGTTCACTGCTGGAGTTTCCTATTCTGAAACCTACAAACTGGGTTTGAATGCCAGCATTGTGCATTCCAATTTTCTTGGTACAGGAGATCGGGTGGCGCTTGAAGTTGATTCAAGCAGATATTCTAAAGTTTACAGTTTTTCCCATACAGATCCTTACGCTACGGTGGATGGCATAGCGCGCACAATTTCTGTGGCATACCGGAATACAACTCAATTCACTTCTTCCACTTCTGATCTGTCTTCGAAAACCGCCAGTGCCAATCTGCTTTATGGGTATCCATTGAGTGAATATCAGACCCTGCGGTGGGGTGTGAATACGCAATATACGGACACGTTTACCAATTCTTCCAGCGCTGAGCAGGCGGTTACCTGGGTACGCAACAATGGTAAACCTTACACTCGTTATACCTACCAGGGCACGCCTCCATTGGCGACCGCTTTTTACGGCAATAAGTACATGACTTATGCTCTGAGCGCAGGCTGGGGTTATGACTCGCTCAACCGGGCCTTGTTTGCGGACAGAGGCGCGCGCCATCAGTTTAATCTGGCATACACTCTGCCATTCAGCGATGTAAATTACCTTGAAGCAAGTTACAACATGCTGCAGCTGGTGCCGGTTGGAAATACTTTTACCCTGCTATTCAATGGTGAACTGAGTTACGCACAGGCAGTGGGTAAAACGCAGTCAGTTCCACCCTTTCTGAATTCCTATGCAGGTGGTCCAACTTCGGTGCGAGGATACCGCGAAAGCTATCTTGGGCCTCGTGATACCTATGGTAATCCTTACGGGGGTAATCTGCGTACAGTGCTGCAAACAGAGATACTATTGCCAATGCCTGACAAATGGCGGAATAGTGCCCGGTTCAGTTTGTTCTATGATGTGGGTAATGTTTTCTCCACTGAAAATATTGCTTTCTCAGGTCAGGACGGGCTGACTCCGGTTGATTACAAGTTCAGTTTTGGAGCGTTGAAGCACTCTACCGGTGTAGCAGTTCAGTGGCTGGCACCACTTGGTATATTCCGCTTCAGCTATGCTATTCCATTGAATGCAAGCGCTGGTGACGGTGTGCATTTCAGTGATCAGAAGGAAAGCTTCCAGTTCTCGGTTGGTCAGGCTTTCTAGTCGTATTTCAATAACCCAGAGGTTTCAGTAATGAGTGGTATGTCGGCTCGAAAATATATTGTTTCCAGCATCATGCTGGCTTTGTTCCTGGCAGGAAGTGCCCATGCGGAGTTGAAGATCGGCGTGGCCGATTTCCAGCGACTACTTGAAGAGTCGCCACAGGCAAAAGCGGCGGGCCAGGTTTTGCAGAACGAATTCGCGCCCCGTCAGCGTGAATTGCAACAGCAGGAAAAAGACCTGCAGGCCAAGGCAGACAAGCTCACGCGTGACGCTGCTGTCATGTCCGAAAAAGAAGTGACCGCGCTTAAAAAGGAACTGACTAATGGCCAGACTGATTTGCAGAGGGCGGGTGAATCATTTACTGAAGAAGTAACTGCACGTCGTAATGAAGAACTGAACAAGCTGCAGAGCTTGCTGGTCAGTGAAGTCTCAGGTTTTGCCAAGGATGGTGGCTATGATCTGGTCATCCCCAGCAGCATGGCTCTGTACAGCAAGGATACCTACAACATTACTGCACAGTTACTGACTTATCTTCAGTCTCGTCCTTTGGCCGCTGCACCTGTTGCGTCCAGCAAACCTGCTGCTGCTCCGGCTGCGAGCAAACCAGCTGCCACAGGCAGCAAATCTGCAACCAAGTAAGGGAAGCTGACTTGGAAAGCAGGGGCATCAGTCTTGGTGAGCTGGCAGTTCGGTTCGGCTGTAAGCTGAAAGGAGATCCGGATGCCAGAGTGAATCATGTGGCAAAGCTGGAAGCTGCCACCCCGGATGCGGTTTCCTTTCTGGCTAATCCGAAGTACAGGGCGTACCTTGCGACTACCCGTGCAGGGGTGGTGGTGCTAGATGAGGCAAGCGCTACTGATTGCTCTGTACCCGTACTGGTCACAAAAGCGCCTTATCTTGTGTATGCACGCATTGCATCTGTGCTGCATCCACCACCGAACCTTCCACCCGGCGTGCATGTAAGTGCTGTGGTTGATGCTGCTGCAGAGGTTCATCCCACCGCTCACATAGCTGCGAATGTGGTCATTGGCGCAGGTTGCCGGATCGCTGCGCGTGTTGTGATCGGCCCGGGCTGTGTACTCGGTATGAATGTGATCATTGCTCAAGATACACGTTTGATGGCCAATGTGACTTTGTGTGATGGTACGGTGCTGGGTGAGCGATGCATTATCAACCCGAATGCCGTAATTGGATCTGAAGGCTTTGGCTTTGCTCCTGACCAAGTCGGTGGCTGGGTAAAAGTGCCACAGGTGGGTTCGGTGCGCATTGGTAACGACGTTGAAATTGGAGCCTGTACCACCATAGATCGTGGTGCGATAGGTGATACCGTGATTGATGATGGTGTCAAGCTGGATAACCAGATACAGATTGCCCATAACGTGCATATTGGTGCGCATACCGCAATGGCCGCCTGTGTGGGAATTTCTGGCAGTACTGTAATCGGTCGTCACTGCATGATCGCAGGGCAGGTGGGTATTGCCGGCCACCTCAATATTTGTGACAACGTGGTGATCACCGGCAAGAGTATGGTATCGGCCTCAATCAATAAGCCAGGTGTTTATTCAGGTTCATTGCATGCAGAAGAAGCGGGTAAGTTCCGCCGGAATGCCGCACGATTTGCCCGGCTTGATGATCTGGCAAAGGAAGTTCGTCAGCTGCGTGGCAAGCATCAGTCTGATCCGGCTGAAAATACAAAAATTGATTAATGTATAGCGAGTTCAAATCGATCATGACTGATTCAATAGTTGAAAATATTCCTGCGAGTCCAGCGCCTGTTACTGTGGATATTCTGGAAATCATGCGTCGTTTGCCGCACCGCTATCCTTTCCTGCTGGTAGATCGAGTGCTTGATGTACAGCCCGGAAAGTCGATTGTTGCCATCAAAAACCTGACCATCAATGAGCAGTTTTTCCAGGGGCATTTCCCGGGTAATCCGGTGATGCCGGGTGTATTGATGCTGGAAGCTCTTGCTCAGGCAGCTGGTCTGCTCGCTTTTATCACTGAAAATGTATATCCAGATGAAATTACGCAATTCTATTTTGCTGGTATAGATGAGGTCCGGTTCCGCAAGCCGGTCAGACCTGGCGATCAGCTGGTTCTTAAAGCAAATGTTCAACGTATCATGCGGGGTATCTGGAAGTATCAGACGGCGGCTGAGGTGGATGGTGCGGAAGTCTGCTCCTGCACGATGATGATTTCTGTTGGTACGAAAAAATAATCTCTGGATAAAGCTGACGAGTTTTTATGGCCATTCATCCAACAGCAATTGTTTCTCCACATGCAAAACTGGCTGCCAATGTTGATGTTGGCGCTTACAGCATCATTGGCGACAATGTAGAAATCGGATCCGGCAGCAGGGTGGGGCCGCATGTTGTCATCAACGGACCAACGGTTATCGGCAGTGATAACCAGTTCTTTCAGTTCGCCTCAATCGGTGATGCACCGCAGGATCACAGTTACAAAGGCGAGGCGACACGGCTGGAGATTGGTGACCGCAACATCTTTCGTGAGTGCGTTACGGTTAATCGTGGCACTACCAAACAGGATTGGGTAACACGCATCGCTTCGGATAATCTGTTTCTGGCTTATTCACATGTGGCGCATGACTGTACTGTTGGCAGTCACAATGTGTTTTCCAATTCAGTCGGACTGGCCGGTCATGTTGAAGTGGGTGACTGGGTGATCTTCGGTGCCTATTCCGGGGTACATCAGTTCGCCAAGATCGGTTCACATGCTTTTCTGGCCAACAACACGGCAGCAACGTACGACATTCCTCCATATTTCACGGCTGAAGGCCGCCCGGCAGTGCCGCGCATTGTCAATGAAATAGGTTTGAAGCGTCGGGGTTTTACGCCCGAACAGGTGCGTAATATCCGAAACGCGTTTCGCGTACTTTACCGGTTTAACCTGAAGCTTGATGAGGCGACTGAACAGCTGCGCACGCTGGCTCAGGCGCAAAGTGAGATCAAAGCCATTGTTGATTTTCTTGACCGCAGCCAGCGCGGAATTGCCCGCTAACATCTGTTGCGGATCAGAATAATATGAACGCACCGCGCGGCGAGTCAAACCATCCGCGGATTGCAATCGTCGCTGGTGAGCAGTCAGGCGACAATCTTGGTGCGGCGCTGATTGGTGTTTTGCGTCAGAAATTTCCCGAGGCGAAAATATTCGGGATTGCCGGGCCGCGCATGGTTGCAGCAGGTTGCGAAGCCTGGGAACCTGCTGATGCTCTTGCCGTAATGGGTATCTTTGAAGTGATTCCCCATCTGTTGCGTCTGCTGCGTTTACGTCGTCGTCTGGTTGCAAGACTGCTGGCAGACCCGCCTGATGTTTATATCGGCGTTGATGCCAAGGAATTCAACCTGAGCGTCGAGCGCAAGCTGAAAGCAGCGGGAATCAAGACTGTGCAATACGTCAGCCCGCAGGTATGGGCCTGGCGGCAGGGGCGGGTGAAGAAGATTGCTACAGCTGTAGATCTGATGCTGTGCCTGCTGCCTTTTGAAAAAAAGTTTTACGATGATCATGGTGTCACCGCCCGGTTTGTCGGCCACCCGCTGGCTGATCAGATTCCCATGCAGACAGATCGCATCGCGGCCCGGCATGGGATGGGGTTGCCGATTGAAAGTGTTTGCGTTGCTGTCTTGCCCGGCAGCCGTCATGGTGAGGTGGCCAGACTGAGCGATGACTTTGCCCGCACTATTGCCTGGCTTGTCAGACACCAGCCCGACCTGCGTTTTGTGGCGCCGATGAGCAACGATACCGCACGTAAATTATTTACCCAGGCATTGCAGCAGGCGGGTGTTCTTTCGCAAGTGTTGTTGCTGGACGGGCAGGCGCAGCAGGCGATGATTGCCAGTGATGTGGTGTTGCTGGCTTCCGGGACTGCAACGCTGGAAGCTGCGCTGGTGAAGCGTCCGATGGTGGTGGCTTATCGCCTCAGTACACTTACAACATTGCTGATTAAAGGCCTGGGTATCGTCAAGACCAGATTTTTTTCTCAACCGAATCTGCTGGCGAACAGGGAATTGGTGCCTGAGTATTTCAATGAACAGGTGCGCGCTGACATTCTGGGGCCTGCTGTACTTGACCAGCTGGTGCGTAAAGATCGTGTGACACTGGATGAGGAATATGTACGTATTCATCAGCAGTTACGACAGGATGCCAGTGAGCAGGCCGCTAGAGCGATTGTTCAGTTGATAGAACAATCCCAATCATGAAATCTGCGGGAGAGACAACGCTGCTAATCATCGGAGTGGATGAAGCCGGTCGGGGTCCATTGGCGGGTCCGGTGATGGCGAGTGCGGTTATCCTTGATCCGGATAGTCCGATTGACGGACTGAATGATTCAAAACAACTCAGTGAAAAGCAGCGTGATCATCTTGCACCGCTCATTCGCAAGCAGGCACTAGCCTGGTCTGTGGCGGCAGCTACGGTCGGGGAGATAGAGACGCTGAATATCCTGCAGGCTACTTTGCTGGCCATGCGCCGCGCCGTGCAGGCTTTGTGCCTGCCGGATGCTTCAAAAGGGGTGGCGCTGCATGTGCAGGTAGACGGGAACAGGGTACCGGATTTCAAAGGCTTGCCATTCCCATGCACCGCAGAGGCCATTGTTGATGGCGATGCCCTGATTCCCTCAATCAGTGCGGCATCGATACTCGCCAAGGTGGAACGCGATGCATGGATGCAGGCGCTGGATCAACAGTATCCGGTTTATGGATTTGCCAGACACAAGGGGTATGGCACGGCTGCCCATCTGCAGGCATTAAGGCAGCATGGAGTCTGTCCGGAACATCGCCGCAGCTTTGCGCCCATCCGTGCGTTGATTGCCTGAGTCACAGCTAACACGCTAAGCTGCCAGCTTTGCGGGTGTGTGCAGGAGCACCTCATGTTGCTCATAGGTATGTTTGACTCTCCGTTCGTACGTCGCGTTGCCATCAGCATGAAACTGCTGGGGCTGTCCTTCGAACATGCCAACTGGTCCGTCGGCAAGGATTTCGACCGTATTCGCCAATACAATCCGCTGGGCCGGGTTCCGACGCTGGTGCTGGATGATGACGAGGCCCTGCTGGAGTCTTCCGCCATTCTCGATTACATCGATTCACTGGTTGATCCACACCGTGCGCTGCTGCCAGCTACTGGAAAACCCCGTCGCGAGGCATTGCGAATCATGGCTCTTGCTACGGGTGCCGCCGAAAAAGGCGTGTCGCAGGTGTATGAAGGTGCTTTCCGTCAAGCTGAAAAGAGACATCAGCCATGGGTTGATCGCTGTGCGCGTCAAGTGCAGGGGGCATTCACGGAACTGGAACGTGAATGCAAGCATCATTGCAAAGGTAACTGGCTGCTGGGTGATCGCATTACACAGGCTGACATCACACTGGCGTGTGTCACGACATTCCTGACGGATGCCGCCGGCATGAATTCCATGCCATATCCGGCTGTACAAGAACTGGTTGCCCGTTGTGAGGCCTTGCCGGAATTTCAAAGTACCCGGATGGCCTTTTACACCCCGGGGCAATCGTGAGAGGCTGTTGCACTTGCGGTTCGAAGCGATTGATCCATGGCTATAACCCATGTCGATAACGATTTATTCATATATTCCCGTTAATACGGGAATGCTTCTGTCTTCTGGAGTTGGGTATGCCCAAGAATAGTTTATACATCAGTGTTGTGTTGCCGGTTCTGAGTGCCGCCCTGATCGCCGGATGTTCAAAAGGTGCGCAACAGGCATTTCCTCCTCCACAGGTAAATGTTGCCCAAGTGGTGCAGAAACAGGTCCAGTTGTGGGATGAGTTCAGTGGACGAATAGAGGCCGTCAACACAGTGGAATTGCGTCCGCGTGTCTCCGGCTATCTGTCAGCAGTGCATTTCCGTGAAGGCAGTGACGTGAAGCGTGGTCAGCTGCTTTTTTCAATTGATGATCGGGAGTACCGGGCGGCTGTAGAAAGTGCGAGGGCTAATGTTGCTCGTGCCCAGAGCCGCGTCACACTGGCCACTACCGAACTGGCCCGCAGTGAACGGCTGGTTGCCGAACAGGCAACCTCGCAGGGTGAAGTTGATCAGAGGCGGGGAGAGTTGCAGCAGGCACAGGCTGATCTGAGTGCGATGCAGGCTGGGCTGACTCAGGCGGAGCTGAATTTGAGTTTTACCCGGATCGTTTCACCGATTGATGGACGGGCAGGCGCCGCACTGGTCAAGCCCGGCAATCTTGTCTCACCCGGATCAACTTTGTTATCCAGCGTGGTTTCGCTCGATCCGATTTACGTCACGTTCGATGGCGATGAGCAGGTCTATCTGAAATATCAATCTCTGCTGCAAAAGGGTCAGCAACAGACATCACATGCTGTGAAGCATCCAGTACAGGTCGGGCTGGCCAATGAACAGGGCTTTCCTCATCAGGGCGAGCTTGAGTTTATTGATAATCAGTTGAATGCGGGCACCGGCACCATCCGGGCAAAAGCGCTGTTGAAGAACAGTGACGGAGTCTTTACACCGGGTCTGTTTGCGCGGGTGCGGCTGCAGGGCTCGGGTGAACAGAGTGCTCTGCTGATTAATGAGGTGGCGGTGTCGAATGATCAGGACCGCAAATTTGTATATGTGATTGGCCCCAATAATACAGCGGTCAGAAAAGATGTTGTGCTCGGCGAAACTGTAGATGGTTTGCGTGTAGTCAGATCAGGGCTGACACCGAATGACCAGGTGGTGGTCAATGGTGTCCGGAAGATATTCTTCCCGGGCGCTCCAGTCGCGCCTGTAACGGTGCCCATGGATAAGCCCGATCAGGCACCGCCGGCTGCTGCAAGTTCTGCTGCGTCCACAAGCAAATAATCCAGAGCAGATATCAATGGATGCATCCAAATTTTTTATTGATCGACCTATATTTGCCGGGGTGCTGTCGATCCTGATATTTGTTTCAGGGTTGATAGCCATTCCGCAGCTGCCCATCAGTGAATACCCCGATGTGGTGCCACCGTCAGTGCAGGTGACTGCACTCTATCCGGGTGCTGATCCGAAAACCATTTCGGAAACAGTTGCGGCGCCCATCGAAGAAGCGGTGAACGGCGTTGAGAACATGACTTACATGAAGTCAGCTGCCGGTTCTGATGGCACCATGAGTCTGACGGTTACTTTCAAGCAAGGTACTGACATTGATCAGGCCGCTGTCCGTGTGCAGAACCGGGTGCAGCAGGCGTTGCCGCGCTTGCCGGAAACGGTTCGGTCACTGGGTGTCACCACTGCCAAGAGTTCACCCAATATCACGATGGTGGTGCATCTAACCTCGCCCAATAAAACCTACGACTCGCTGTATCTTTCCAATTTTGCCAACTTACGGGTAAAGGACGACCTGGCCCGACTGGATGGTGTGGGGCAGGCACTGGCTTTTGGTGCTGGTAATTATGCGATGCGCATCTGGCTGGATCCGCAAAAGGCAGCTGCCCGCAATCTGACTGCCACTGACATCATCAGTGCAATCCGTGAACAGAATGTACAGGTTTCAGCAGGGAGTATCGGTGCTGCACCACAACCGAACGGCGCGCCTTTGCAGTTATCGATCAATGCTCAGGGCCGTCTGACGACGGCTGAACAGTTCGGCGATATCGTGCTGAAAAGTCAGGGCAGTGCATTAACGCGGCTGAAAGACATCGCGCGTATTGAGCTAGGCTCACAGACTTACGCATTACATTCATTGCTTAATAACGAGGATGCAGCGGCCATCGTGATATTCCAGGCGCCCGGCGCAAACTCGATTGCCTTGTCAGATGCGGTGCGTCAACGCATGGCGGAGCTGGCCAAAACGTTTCCGAAGGATGTGCAATGGACGGTGGCATTTGATCCGACGGTCTTTGTCAGAGAATCCATCAAGTCAGTTATCGAAACATTACTCGAAGCCATATTGCTGGTGGTGATTGTGGTGGTGGTGTTTCTGCAGACATGGCGGGCTTCCATCATTCCGCTTCTAGCCGTGCCGGTTTCGGTGGTGGGTACTTTTGCGGTGTTGTGGCTGCTGGGATTCTCCATCAATGTACTGACACTGTTCGGGCTGGTACTGGCGATCGGCATCGTGGTGGATGATGCGATTGTTGTAGTTGAAAACGTTGAACGAAATATCAGTGATGGACTGAAGCCGCTTGCTGCCGCACACAAGGCCATGAGCGAAGTATCAGGGCCCATCATCGCCATCTCTCTGGTGCTGGTGGCGGTATTTGTGCCACTGGCCTTTCTGGATGGCGTCACTGGTCAGTTCTACCGGCAATTCGCTGTAACCATTGCCATCTCGGCGGTGATTTCGGCGATCAATTCTCTGACGCTGTCACCGGCTCTCGCTGCGGTGCTGTTGAAACCGCATGACGCAAAGCCGGACAGACTGGGACGCCTGATCGACTCCATGCTGGGCAGATTTTTTCACAGGTTCAACGCCAAGTTCCGTCGTGCCGGAGACCGTTACGGCAAAGCGGTGCAGGGCAACATGACGCACAGCGTGCGCCTGATGATCCTGTATGCCGGCCTGATCGGTATTGCATTTCTGGCATTCCGCAGTGTGCCGGGTGGATTCATTCCCACCCAGGACAAGCAATATCTGTTTGCTCTGGTGCAATTGCCGGAAGGCGCAACACTGGATCGTACCGATGCAATGGTACGCAAGCTCAGTACCATTGCCTTGAATACACCCGGCGTGCATAACACGGTTGAATTTCCCGGTTTGAATGCAGTGCACTTTATTGCCACACCGAATACGGCGGTCATTTTTATCGGACTTGATCCTGCAAAGGAGCGCAAGAAAAGCGCAGCCGAGATTGCCAGCATCATCACGGGACAGTTCGCACAGATTCAGGACGGTCTGGCGTTTGCGGTGATGCCGCCGCCTGTTCTCGGGCTGGGTAATTCAGCAGGTGCGGAGTTATATGTGCAGGATCGCGGTGGTCTTGGTTACGGTGAGTTGAATGCTCAGACACAGGCGCTGGCAGGAATATTGCGGCAGTCGCCCGGTTTCAATCCCTATGCTGTCTACAGCACCAATCAGGCCAATGTGCCGCAGTTGAGTGCAGAGGTGGATCGAACCAAGGCAAAAGAGAAGGGCGTAAACCTCTACGAACTCTACAATACCTTGCAGGTGTATCTCGGTTCGACCTATGTCAATGACTTCAATCTGTTCGGCAGGACTTACAATGTCTATGCACAGGCCGACGCACGTTTCCGCGATGAAGTCAGTGACATTGCCCAGCTGCGCACGCGCAGCAATAGTGGAGAAATGGTCGCAGTGGGTAGCGTGGTGAATATCAAGGAAAGCTACGGACCTGATCCGGTTATACGTTACAACGGGTTCCCCTCAGCTGATCTGAGTGCAGGCAGTAATTCTGCGGTGATGTCCTCCAGTCAGGCTATTGCGGCGATTCGACAGCTAGCTGATACCAATCTGCCAAACGGACTGGCTATTGAGTGGACCGGCTTGAGTTACGAACAAATACATCAGGGCAATGCTGCCTTCTGGGTATTTCCATTGTGTATTTTGCTGGTGTATCTGGTGCTGTCGGCATTGTATGAAAGCTGGAGCTTGCCGCTGACCGTTATCCTTATCGTGCCACTGTGTATCTTTTCAGCAATTGGTGGCATCTGGCTGGTCAATTTCTTTCACGGATTGAGTTTCATTTTCTGGCCGCCGACCTATGCCCCCAGCTTTCTGGATAACAACGTCTTTACGCAGATCGGGCTTGTTGTGCTGATGGGACTGGCCTGCAAGAACGCGATCCTGATCGTTGAGTTTGCGCGTGAACTTGAGCTACAGGGCAGAAGCACACTGGATGCTGCTCTGGAAGCCTGCCGGTTACGTCTGCGACCCATTCTGATGACCAGCTTTGCATTCATCATGGGGGTCACCCCACTGGTATTTGCTACGGGTGCGGGTGCGGAAGTACGTCAGGTGATGGGTGTTACCGTGTTTGCCGGCATGCTCGGTGTAACTTTATTCGGATTGTTCTTTACTCCGCTGTTCTATGTTCTCATTCGTCACTGGTCAGCGCGACGTGAGGCAAACACGAAGCAAATGGGGGACGCACATGAAATTCAATGATGCCTCTGCCATGAAGGTGACTTTGCTCGCCTCTGTCATTTCGGCCGTATTAACTGGTTGCATGGTGGGGCCGGAATACAAAAAGCCAGAACTGACCTTGCCTGAACAGTTTGATCAGGTGCCGGCCGGGCAGGATGCACTGAGCAGGGAAAATACCCTGTGGTCCGCCTTCAATGACCCGGCACTTAATGCGCTGATCGCTCGGGCTCAGCAGCAAAACAAGTCTGTGGTACAGGCGGCTGCAAGATTGCAGGAAACGCGTGCATTGCGCGGACTGTATTTTTACAGCTGGTTCCCAACGATTACCGCTGCTGCCAGTGAAGAACGAAGTCGCGCATCAAATCGCGATCCGTTCATTCCATCGGGTACCGGTATCAAGGACACCTATCGGGCCGGATTCGATGCCAGCTGGGAAATTGATCTGTTCGGTGGGACACGGCAACAGAAAAATGCCATTACCAGCGAAAGCAAGGCAAGCGCCTATCAGTTAAAGGGCGCACAGCTGTCGGTGAGTGCAGAAGTCGCGCAGGCGTTCTTCGCATTGCGCGGCGCGCAGCAGCGGCTCGCAATCCAGAATCAGAACATTGAAAACTTGCAACAGACAGACCGGGTATTAGCGGCGAGGTTGAAGGAAGGCCGGGGTAGTGCACTGGAAGTTGCGCAAAATCGTACCCTCATCCTGCAGGTGGAAGCACAGTTGCCGGTTATCGAAGCGGAAATAGTCCGGCAGGAACAGCGACTGGGTGTGCTGACTGTGCAGTCGGTTGCTGCATTGCGCGAAACATTGCAAATGAGCAAAGCCATGCCAACTCTACCGGCATTACAGGCTATCGGTACGCCAGAGCAATGGGTCAGAAGGAGACCGGACATACTGGCCGCTGAGCAGCAGTTTGCAGCAGCCAATGCGCGAGTCGGTGAGACGGTTTCTGATTATTTTCCGAAGCTCAATCTGTTCGGCAGTTTCGGCTGGACGGCACAAGGTTTTGGTAAAGTCGGCGATAGCAGCGCTGAACGCTGGAGTTACGGGCCCTCGCTTAGCTGGAGTTTTCTGAATGCGGGTCGGGTCCGGCAGAACGTGAAGGCCGCAGAAGCACGTGCAGATGCAGCAGCGGCTGCGTATCAGGAAACGGTGTTGCTCGCGCTCGAAGATACTGAAAATGCCCTGGCTCAATACCGCGCCAGTAATCAATCAGTCCAGCAATTGCAGCAAGCAGCAGAGCAGTCACGCAAAGCCAGAGATCTGGCCAGATTACGCTATGAAACTGGCGCTACAGATTTTCTCACCCTGCTTGATGCTGAACGTACCTTGCTTGCGGTTGAAGATGCCGGTGCGCAGGCTGGAACCGCGCAGGCAACCTCGCTGGCACTGGTATACAAAGCGCTGGGAGGCGACTTCGCTGAAGCAGTCAGATAAGAAGATTTGCAGGACTCAATTCAGATAAGTGGCTGCTCTTTTTGGAATGGCGTACATGGTGTAAGTTGATGAAAGGGCTGCGCTGCGTACGCTGAGATAACAGTGACGTAGGTTGATGCTTAGTAAGGCTAAACCCTACTTCGAATCATTGCTACACTTCACACAAGATCATCGGGGCATTGTGTCAAAGGGCGAGAAGGGCGATTGTTCAGCCCTTATTTTTATTTACTTTCCTAATACGAGTTTTGCAGCAGCTTAATTGACAGTATTCTGGGAGCGGGTTGATACTTGCAACACTGTTATATTTTACGGATGCAGATGGACAGGTTCGCCATGAACAAAAATATTAAATATCTCCTTGCGATAGCCTGCCTCCTCGCATTGACAGCCTGCGGTGGAGGGGGCGGAGGCGATAGTTCGTCCAGCTCCTCCAATTCATCTAGTAGCTCAAGCAATTCTTCTGCGCAATCACTGGTCTGGGATAGCAGACAGTGGGACGGCGCTAATTGGAACTAATGGAGATCAAATAAATGAAGTCACTCAAGATCACAATCCTGTCAGCAGCGCTGTCTTTCTCGTCAGTTTATGCAGCTGCGGTAACCGTACCCAATACCTTCACTGCTGGCACACCCGCCAAGGCAGCTGACGTCAATGCCAACTTCACGGCATTGGCGAATGCAATCAATTCAAGTGCTGGTGACATCACTGCCCTCCAGAGTGCGATGGCCACGGCAGGGTTCAATTACAGAAACACTTGGAGCTCTTCTACAACCTACGCCAAGAATGATGTCGTAACGAATGCGGGCTCCAGCTATGTCGCGTTACGTGCAACTACCAACAACAACCCGACTATTGATGTCAGCAATAACGGTGGAAATTGGGGATTGATCGCTCAAGCGGGTGCCACGGGCGCCACAGGTGCAACAGGTCCTGTAGGACCGACTGGTCCGAAAGGAGATACAGGCTCAACAGGTGCGGCAGGTGTTGCAGGCCCTGTTGGACCTAAGGGTGATACAGGCATTCAAGGTCTACAGGGTATACAAGGCCCACAAGGTATTAAGGGCGATACCGGCAGTCAGGGGTCGCAAGGTCTTCAGGGGCCTAAAGGTGATACAGGCGCAACCGGTCCGGGTGCGTTGATGGTGTACGACAGTACGGGGAAGGTGGTGGGTAGGTATTTCACTATGACCCCGTACGGGCAAACAGCTGGTTACAACTTTGTGCTTATTGATGCGGGCAGCTTCACATTTGCTGTTTCTTTCTTCACTAATTATGGTTATGAGCCACCGCTATTTTCGTGGGGTGATTACAGTTATTTTGTTGATAATTACGGATACACCTCGAATGACTGTAGTGGGCTCGGCTACTTAATGCCAGTATCAATTAACTCAGATCCTCTTATGAACTTTGCCGAGGTTAGAGACAGAGGAAGCAACCAAATGGCAACAATTGGTAGCAAAGATCGTCAACTATTGTTTGTTAACAGCATCGCCGTATATCAAGGCCTTGGCCAATATAGATGCGAAACTGGTGTAGGTGCCGCAGGTCGTTACTGGGTATCGCCAGTTCTGGGTTCATTCGACCTATCTGTCTTTACTCTTCCATTCTCAGTTCATTAACCTAAGCGACCGACAATGAATGTTAGGTCAATGCAATGGCTGATAGCGCTGATCGCGTGCACCGCACTCGCGCTATCTGTCTATTCCTATCATCAAGTTGCAGCAATAAAAGCCAATGTACCTACGGTGCTTGGCACGATGAACTCTTTGCTGAAAGAACGTGAAGATCTGCTTCATGAACTGAAGGCGGAGCAATTCACCGAACCCAATTCGGGGATTCTCCCCTCCTATCTGACCAAGATCCGTCGTGATGGCGTTGCCCAGCATGCAGATATGAAGATGCGCCTGAATGCACTAGCCGATAACACCGCCTCACTAAGAACATTGGTGGACTTGTATGAGCCACAAGCCAAGACAGCTGAGTTCAAGGCTCAAGCAATTAAGCTTAGAGCCTATGCCATCGCTTGGACTGATCGATGGAACTCTGTGATGGATCTGTTCATGGCGGGCGGTGCCTACCCGGCAACTGAGCCGCCATTCCCAGATCAATTTGAAGCTGCGCTGAAGGCAGAAGGAAATTAAAATATTCAGATAAGCTCTGAACAAACGAGCTGAATATCGCAGGGATATAGGTTCGAGGGTATTGCACCGCGTACGCTGAGCTAACAGTGACGTAGGTTGGTGCTGAGTGAAGGAAAGCCTAACAGTGTATCTGTCACCATGCATTCAATCAGGTCGCACCATCCGGGTTGCGCCCAGCACGATGGTGGCCCATCCGGCAAATGTCGTGATGAAGTTCATTACCAGCCACATGATGCCGGCACGTTTCCTGAGTTCATTCCAGCGGATGTTCTGTGTATAGAGCATGTCCATCAAGTTGCTGACCGGACGTGAACAGATGTAGATGCCAAGCAATACACCGGTGGCTGCATCACCCAGATTACTGCCGGTAATGGTCTGGCGCAGGTACATCCAGACGGCATAAATCAGGCCGAGCACTACCATCGAAAGCAGAAATCCGGTGTTGAAGTTCTGTCTGGGCGCAATCAATAACGGCGGTTCAGGTCTGGTTTGCTGCTGCCGCGAGGTGTTTGTAACTTCCGGTGTGGGAGTGACGGGCATCTTGTTGTGGCCTCATCAGTTATGAGTTATTCGTTTTAACAGGTTGAACTGGGTTAAGCCATAGGCCGGATTCGTCTTGACGATACTTCATTCAAACCGGGGGCAGATGTTACTTGCCGGGATGGTTTATCTCTATCACAGCCCGGGCATGACTCAGACTTTGCGTCTTACGCTGACTACATTGGGCAATCCCTGAATCCTGCCGAGTACGGTGGAGAGTTCTTCCAGGTTGTGCACCACGATGCGTAACTGCATGTCAGCCAGACCGTCCTTGCTGGTAAGCGTATTCATCGATTGAATGCTGAGTTTCGAATCAGCGAGCACGGCACTGATGTCCCGTACCAGACCCCGGCGATCATAGGCGCTCACCATGATATCCACGCTGAATTCCTGTCCGGCGCTGCTACCCCAGTCCACAGCGATGACACGTTCCGGATGTCGTGCCTGAAGGCGTTTGAAGCTGGTGCAATTGTCACGATGAATGCTGACGCCCCGGCCCACTGTGATGTAGCCAACAATGGCTTCTGGCGGTACTGGTTTGCAGCAACGTGCGAAATTCGACAGCAGGTCACCGACTCCGTCGATACGGATACCTTCAACGGGTTTGTTCGTGACGGGTTTGCGAATGAGTTTTTCGCTGAGTTCCTGCGGGCGTGCGCGTCGCTGTACGGCGCCGGTAACCTGAGCAAGCGTCATCTCACCTTCACCCAGTGCCTGATAAAGCGACTCGGCATTGGGCAGATGCAGTTCATCCAGCAATTCCGGTAGCGTGACTGAGCTGACCGCCAGCCGTTGCAGTTCGCGCTCAAGTAATTGCCGTCCTTGTGTGATGTTCTGCGTTTCGTCCTGTTTGCGGAACCAGGCACGAACCTTGGCGCGGCTGCGCGGCGAAGCCAGAAAGCCAAGAGACGGAGCGAGCCAGTCGCGGCTGGGCTGGGGTTGTTTGGTGGTAATGATTTCTACCGTATCGCCGTTCTTGATCTGGCAGGTCAGCGGCACGATCTGGTCGTTGATCTTTGCGCCCCGGCAGCGATGTCCCAGATCGGTATGTACGTGATAGGCATAATCAAGTGGTGTGGCGCCTTTGGGCAGATCTACGACCTCGCCGCGGGGTGACAGGGCGTAGACCCGATCCTCAAACAGTTCAACCCGCATGCGATCCAGAAAGTCGGCTTCCGATTCGGTTCTGGTTTCCGGGTGATCACCGCTTTGGTCGGCAGGTTCGAGTATCTGCCTCAGCCAGGCAATTTTCTGTTCATAGGCCGGATTGCCGCGTCCACCTTCCTTGTAGCGCCAGTGAGCGGCTACACCGAGTTCGGCATGTTCATGCATGTCGCGGGTGCGGATCTGCACTTCTAGCGGCAGTTTGCCCGGTCCGATGACGGCTGTGTGCAGCGAGCGATAGTGATTGTCTTTCGGCGTGGCAATGTAGTCGTCGAACTCACCGGGAATGAAGGGCCACAGGCTGTGAACAACGCCCAGTGCGGCATAGCAGTCGGCGATATTCTCGACCATGATGCGGACTGCGCGTACATCGTATATCTGTTCAAAATTCAGTCCTTTGCGCTGCATTTTTCGCCATATGCTGTAGATGTGTTTGGGCCGTCCGGCGATCTCGGCTTTCACTCCGGCCTTGTCCAGGGCAGCACGCAGCTCTGCCTGCACTTCGTTGATGTAGCGTTCTCTGTCGGCACGTTTGGTCGCCAGCCAGCCAGCGATGCGTTTGTAGGCTTCCGGATTCAGGTAGCGGAAACTCAGGTCTTCCAGCTCCCATTTCAATTGCCAGATGCCCAGGCGATTCGCCAGCGGCGCAAAGATTTCCCGCGTCTCGCGCGCCAGACGTTCCACTTCGGCGGCGGGCATGGTTTTGGCATTGCGTAACTGGTTCAGCTGATCAGCCAGCCGGATGAACACCAGTCTTGCATCTGATGCGATGGCAAGCAGCATCTTGCGCAGCGCCTCGGCCTGAGAAGCTGAGCGTGTCGGGTTGCTGCTCACTCCGCTGGCCTCGAATTGCTTGAGTCGCACACTGTCGCGTGCAATGCGTGCTGCGTCAGGACTGGTCAGTTCCGCCGCTTTTGCTTCATCAAGCCAGCCCGCTTCCAGCAGCGGATAGAGCAGTGCTCCATTAACGATGTCAGCGTCCACACCAAGTGGCTGGACAATGCTGGCGATGGCTCTGGCGCGTATCAGATCTTTGTCAGCCGCAGCGGGCAGCACAGCCGAAATGGCTGCCAGCGCTGAGTTCAGTGCAGGAAAATCGAGAGAATTGTGGGTGGGTGTTGGCAAGCATTGATCCACAGGCTTCGGCAATGCCGGTATCATACGCGAGGTATCCTGTCGCCAATCCGGTCGCTGCCTCTGTGGAGAGTGATTTTGTTTTCAACTGCGAGTCAATGCTGTGCAAATGATGATGCCTAGCCGCGCCGCCACTTCGCGCCGGGTACGTCGCAATCCGCACCGCTTGCAGAGCCTGGAAGAGTTGACCAGCGGCCCGGAGCTCAGATTGCCTTTGCGTGCCCGTATTCTTGGCCTCGATCCGGGCTCACGGGTGACCGGGTTTGCAGTACTGGATTGCAATGCGAATCAGATCAGCTATGTGACCAGTGGTGGTATCCGCACTCAGGGCAGTTCTTTCCCGGAACGATTGCGGCAGGTTTTCACTGGAGTTGCCGCGATCGTGACCGAGCATCAGCCGGACGAAATCGCGATCGAGCGGGTATTCATGCACCGCAATGCGGATAGTGCTCTGAAGCTGGGTCAGGCTCGCGGCGTGGCACTGAGTGCCACCTTCCACTTGAGCGGCAGTGTGTTCGAATATGCGGCGCGCGAAGTCAAGCAGGCCGTAGTCGGCACCGGCGCAGCTGAGAAAGCCCAGGTGCAACTCATGGTCAAGCGCTTACTGAAGTTGAATGGTGAACTGGGGGCAGATGCTGCCGATGCGCTGGCCATTGCGCTGTGTCATGCGCATTCACGTCGGCTGCAAGGTCTGCTGTCTGCTTCAGGAGCCAGACGATGATCGGTTCACTGCGCGGAAAGCTGGTCAGCAAGCAGCCGCCACATCTGATGCTGGAGGTGGCCGGTGTGGGCTATGAAGTGGATGCACCTATGTCCACTTTCTACAATCTGCCCGCGGTGGGTGAGGAGCTGTTTCTCTATACGCATCTGGTGGTTCGGGAAGATGCACATATTCTGTTTGGATTCGGCACGGAACGGGAACAGCAGATGTTCCGTGAATTGCTGAAAGTTTCCGGTATCGGTCCCAAGCTGGCTTTATCGATTCTGTCTGGTATCAATGTAGATGAGTTGCTGGTATGTGTTGCCAGCGCCGACACGGAATCACTGGTACGCATTCCCGGCGTGGGGCGCAAGACAGCAGAACGCCTGTTGATCGAGATGCGTGATCGGATCAAGAGTTTCGGTGAGGTCAGCAGCCTGCCGGTACTGACCGGTGCGCAAGGCAATGCGGGAAAACAGGGCGAAGCATTCAGTGCTTTGCTGGCACTGGGTTACAAGCCGCCTGAAATCAGCAGGTTGTTCAAAGCAATTGATCCCAACATCAGCAGTGTCGAAGAAATCATTCGTCATGCCCTGAAGGCAGCGGTGCAGAAATAATGATTCAGCAAGATCGCATCATTGCAGCGGGTGAGCAGGGTGAAGATGCCACCTATGATCGTGCCGTGCGGCCCAAAAAACTGGCTGATTATGCGGGGCAGCCCAATGTCCGCACGCAGATGGAAATCTTTATTGAGGCGGCGCGCAAGCGCAGCGAAGCACTGGATCATGTCTTGATATTCGGCCCACCCGGTCTGGGCAAGACCACGCTCGCGCATATCATTGCCAATGAACTGGGAGTCGGATTGAAGCAGACCTCCGGTCCGGTCATTGAGCGTCCGGGTGATCTGGCCGCACTGCTGACCAACCTGCAGGCCAACGATGTGTTGTTCGTCGATGAGATTCACCGTCTCAGTCCGGTGGTGGAGGAAATCCTGTATCCGGCGATGGAGGATTACCAGCTCGATATCATGATCGGTGAAGGGCCGGCAGCCCGCTCGATCAAGCTTGATCTGCCGCCCTTTACGCTGGTGGGTGCAACCACTCGGGCCGGGCTGCTGACTTCACCGTTACGAGACCGGTTTGGTATCGTGCAACGACTGGAGTTTTACAATGTCGATGACCTGACTCATATCATCCAGCGTTCTGCCAGCATTCTCGGTGTGGCGATGGATTTGTCAGGTGCCAGACAGATTGCGCTGCGCTCACGTGGTACACCGCGTATTGCCAACCGGCTGTTGCGCCGCGTGCGTGATTACGCTGAAGTCAAAGCGGATGGTCAGGTCGGTGCCGCAGTTGCACAGGCGGCGCTCGACATGCTGGATGTCGATCCGCAGGGATTTGATCTGATGGACAGGAAGTTGCTGCTGGCCATCATGGAGAAATTTGATGGCGGGCCGGTGGGCGTGGAGAGTCTTGCCGCGATGCTCGGTGAAGAACGTGGAACGATAGAAGATGTGGTCGAGCCATATCTCATCCAGCAGGGTTTCCTGATGCGGACCGCGCGTGGCCGCGTGGCGACACGCAGTGCTTACCTGCACTTTGGGCTTAAAATTCCGGAACGCCCGACTGCTCCGGACCTGTTTGATGAGAACGGAGCATGATGACAGCGACTGCCGCTGGCACATTCGTCTGGCCGGTTCGGGTTTACTGGGAAGATACCGATGCGGGTGGTGTGGTGTATTACGCCAACTATCTGAAGTTCATGGAACGTGCGCGCACCGAATGGTTGCGTGCACTGGGTATCGAGCAGGGACCATTGAAGGAACAGCATGGTGTATTGCTGGTCATTGCCAGCATCGAAGCTAACTATCGTCGACCTGCTCAATATGGCGATCTGCTACAGGTGACCTGCCGTGTAACCGGGCTGGCCAGAGCCAGTCTCAGTTTCGAACAGCTGGTTTATCGTGAGCAGGTCGGTGGTGAATTGATACTGGAAGGCAGAACCAAGGTTGCGTGTATTGATGCAAGCCGGTTCAAACCAAAACCTCTGCCTGAAATAATTATCGGGAGTCTGACTGCATGAATGAATTGTCTGTGTTTGAACTGATCGGGCATGCCAGCCTGATTGTGCAACTGGTGATGGCCTTGCTGCTGGCGGCGTCAGTCACTTCATGGATGATTATCCTGCGCAAGCGTTCCGAGCTGATCAGAACCCGTCTGGATGCAGACAGGTTTGAAGAGGAATTTTGGACAGGGGGTGATCTTACGGCCATGTATCGCAGGCTGGAGTCACACAAGGGGGCTGCGCATGGTGTGGCCAGCATTTTTGAATCCGGTTTCCGGGAATTTGGCCGGTTGCGGCAACATGGCGCAATTGGTGCCGATCAGATCATTGAAGGCAGTCGCCGTGCCATGCGTGCAGCCCTGCTGAAAGAAACGGATCGCCTGGAGAAGAGTCTTGCGATGCTGGCCACGATCGGTTCAACCAGTCCGTATGTGGGCTTGTTCGGAACTGTGTGGGGAATCATGAGTGTGTTCTACGGGCTGGGTAATGCCGCACAAGTCACGCTGGCACAGGTGGGCCCGGGCATTTCTGAAGCGTTGATTGCCACTGCAATGGGTTTGTTCGCGGCTATTCCTGCGGTCATTTTTTATAACCGTTACGCTGATCAGGTCAGTCGTCTTGAATTGCGTTACGACACCTTCGTCGAGGAGTTGTCGACCATTCTGCAGCGCAGCGCCACCTCACGTCCCGCTGCGACAGGCAAAGAGGGATAGACGATGGCGCGACGCAGCCGCAAGCTGATGGGCGACATCAATGTCGTACCGTATATCGACGTGATGCTGGTTCTGCTGATCATCTTCATGCTCACTGCTCCCATGATGTCGCAGGGCATCAAGGTCGACTTGCCCAAGGCGGGAGCTGAACCATTGAAACCCAACGATCAGCCGCCCCTGATTCTGAGTGTGGATAAGAGCGGCAGATATTATCTGAGTGTCGGCAGTGATCCCGAAGCAGCGCTCGATGCCGAGACAGTCACGCAGCGGGTATCCGCTGTTCTGCGCCGTGCACCGGACACCACGGTGCTGGTCAAGGCGGATGCGGCTGTGCCGTATGGCCAGGTAGTGCAGGGCATGGTGCTGTTGCAGCGTGCGGGCGCAGAACAGGTGGGATTCGTTACCGATCCTGCCACGGTTGCCAGGGCTAATCGCAACTGATGAATGCCTTGATGCGCGATGACTGGAAATATCTGGGTGGTGCCGTTGGCATCCACCTGCTGCTGGCAGCGGTGCTGATCGGGTTTAACCTGACATCACATCAGGCCATTGTGCCTCAGCTGGCTATCAAGGCAGTCATGGTGGATCGCAACACATTGAATCAGCTGGCGCATAAGCCTGCACCGCAGGCAGTGGATGAAACGAAAGAAGATCAGCCGGAAGTTGAACAGCAGGGTGAGGAGCAGGAGCGTCTCAAACAGGAAGCCCTGCAACAGGTGCAGATGAAGCAGAAGGAACAGCGAGTTCTGGAACAGAAACGCTTGCTCGCTGAAGCGGAAAAGCAGAAGCAGCTGGTTCAGCAACGCAAGGCGGCTGAAGCCGAGCAGAAAAAACAGCAGCAGGAAGCAGAGAAAAAACGAATTGCCGATGCCCAGCAAAAGAAGAAAGAAGCTGAAATGAAACGTCAGGCGGATGCCGAAGCCAGGGCACAGAAGGAACGCGAAGCGGAACTTCGTGCTCAGATGGCTGACGAAGAAGGGCGGGCGACTGCAGTCAATGCGGGGTTACTGAATCAGTATGTGGCGCTGATCCAGCAGAAAGTCATGCGTAACTGGAACAAGCCACCGACAGCAAAATCCGGGCTTGAATGCGAAGTGAAAGTGACACAGGCGTCAGGTGGAACAGTGTTGTCAGTTGCGATCGGTCGTTGTAATGGCGATCAGGCCGTGCGTACTTCCATTGAAACGGCGGTGCAGGCCGCATCACCCTTGCCGGCGCCACCTGATGCGCGGCTGTTCGAGCGTAATCTGTTGTTCATATTCAAGCCTGTGGAGTAGGGATGAAGTATTCAAGTCGATTTCTGTTATTGATCACCGGCTGGCTGGTATGTGTATTGCCGGCTCGAGCACAGCTGGTGGTCGAGATAACGCAGGGACTGAATGACGCTATCCCGATTGCGGTAGTTCCCTTTTCGATACCGGGCCCGGTCAAGCTCTCTGTTGATGTCGCTGAAGTCATTGCCGGTGATTTGAGTCGCAGCGGGCGCTTTGCCCCCGTCCCACGCGCAGACATGCTGGAACAGCCCAGTTCGGGTGACCAGATCCAGTTTGCCGACTGGCGTCTGCTCAAGAGCAACTACATTGCAGTGGGCAAGGTGTTGCCGGAGGGAGCCGATCGCTATCAGGTGCAGTATGAGCTCTACAATGTGCTTAACGGACAGCGTTTGCTGGGTGAAAAGATTCCTGCTACCGGTAACGCGTTACGGGCTACTGCGCATCGCATCGCAGATCTGATCTATGAACAGCTGACCGGCGTGCCCGGGGTGTTCTCGACCCGCATTGCCTATCTGAATGTTGAAGGCACACCGCCGGCTCAGAGATACAAACTGACAGTTGCAGATGCAGATGGATTTAATCCGCGTGTCATTGCCAATTCCAGTGAGCCCATCATGTCACCTGCATGGTCGCCTGATGGTCAGAGTCTTGCTTATGTGTCTTTTGAAGGGAAGGCGGCTGCCATTTACGTGCAAACGCTTTCCACTGGCGTGCGTACCAAGGTGTCGGCCCGTGCGGGCATCAATGGCGCGCCGGCCTGGTCACCTGATGGCAAGAAGCTCGCGTTAACCCTTTCCCGCAAGGATGGTGATGTAGATGTGTATACCTTGGAGCTGGCCTCTCAGGTACTGACGCGCATCAGCTTTGATCCGGGAATAGACACTGAACCGTGCTGGTCGATGGATGGCAGCAAGATTTATTACACATCAGATCGCTCCGGATCACCGCAGATCTACGAAGTCAGTTCGTTTGATCCTCGCAGCACGCCCAAGCGGCTGACTTTCGAAGGCAGATATAACGCCCGTCCCAGGGTCTCACCGGATGGCAAGCAACTGGCTTTGGTGCATCAGGAAGGCAGTGCATTCAATATTGCGTTGCTGGATCTCAAAACCAGCGCATTGCAGGTGCTGACCAAGGGGCGTCAGGATGAAAGCCCGGCTTTTGCTCCCAATGGAGCGCAGCTGATTTATGCCTCTCAGGATCGTGGTCACGGGGTGCTGGCGCTGGTTTCCAGCGATGGCCGTTCGCAACAGCGGATGGGGGCAAGTGCAGGTGAAGTGCGTGAGCCGGTGTGGGGCCCCTTTCCGATAAAATGACCGAATATGAGGCTGCAGGTGACCCTTGCCTGTGGCAAAATGATCAATTGACTTTGTTACTGTTTTGACTTTTTAGAGGAGCTTTTAGATGCGTAATGTCAGCTTGGCTGTTTTGATCACGGGAGTGGCCGTTTTGGCGGGTTGCTCTACACCCAAAGTGGTACAGACACCGGCGTCTTCTCAAGGGAGCAGTTCCAGCACAGCTGCCAGCACTGCACCCGCTTCCGGTACCACGGCTCGCCCCGGTCAGCAGCTGACTGCTGAACAGGCCGCCAGACAGGCGCTGGACAAGGTGGGAATGGTGGTCTATTTCGATTTCGACAGTTCCGAAATCAAATCCGAGTACAAGGCTGTGATAGCCGCCCATGCCAAGTACCTGGCGACTAATTCAAGTCTGAAAGTTCGTCTGGAAGGTAATACCGATGAGCGTGGCACACGTGAGTACAACATCGGTCTGGGTGAGCGTCGTGCGCAGGCTGTACGTCGCGCCCTGCTGTTGCAGGGTGTGAGTGAAGCCCAGGTTGCTACCTTGAGCTATGGTGAAGAGCGTCCTGCCGTTGCCGGTAATGATGAAGCAGCCTATGCCAAGAACCGTCGCGTTGAGTTTGGTTACTAAGCAATGCTGTTACTGAGTCGTATAAGTGCTGCGGGCAATCTTTGTAAACCTGGCACATGGTTGCTGGGTGCGTTGATACTATCGGCTTGTACGACTCCACCTGAGCAGGACCCGACCTATCAGAAACTTGTTGAAGTGGATGGTCGGGTATTGCGCATTGAGCGGGTAATCAACAATCAGAGCCTGCTTGAGCTCGCGCAGAAGAATGATGCATTGCAGAATGATTTGCGCACGCTGCGTGGCCAACTGGAAGAGTTGCAGAACAATGTCGATAAGCTGCGCGCTCAGGAACGCGATCTGTATGCTGATCTCGACAAGCGTGTCCAGACACTTGAGACTGCAAAGGCGGCTCCACCTGTTTCTGTGGTTGCTAATAACGTACCAGCCCAGGTTGCTGATACGGATGCATACCAGACAGCATTCAATCTGCTGAAAGAATTCAAATACACTGAGGCAGCCTCTGCCTTTACCCAGTTTCTGAGCAATTATCCGCACAGCAAGTTGCTGGACAATGCCCAGTACTGGCTGGGTGAAGCTCATTACGGGCTCAAGGATTTCAATCAGGCGCAGCACGATTTTCAGGCAGTGCTTGATATGTACCCTGATTCCGCCAAGTTGCCGGATGCCTTGCTGAAACTGGGTTACACCCAGTATGAATTGAAGAACTACAAGGCGGCACGTGCCGCCTTGCAGCAACTGATAAAACAGTACTCAGACAGTAATTCAGCGCGGCTTGCGCAGCAGCGTCTGACTAAAATGACGGCGGAAGGCCGCTGATCGCAGCAGCGCCCCGCCATGTCTACACCGGAATGCGCTGACAGCAATCTTCCTGTCAGTGAGCGCGTAAAACTTACCGAAATCTTCTTATCCATCCAGGGCGAAGCCGATGCGGTTGGCTGGCCGACAGTGTTTGTACGGCTGACCGGTTGTCCCTTGCGCTGCACTTACTGTGATACGGAATATGCGTTTTATGGGGGGCAGTGGCACAGCATTACCGCAGTGCTGCAGCAGGTTGCTGCACATGGTGTCAGGCATGTATGCGTTACCGGTGGTGAACCGCTGGCGCAAAAGGGCTGTATCGCGCTGCTCACTGCTCTGTGTGATGCCGGATATAGCGTGTCACTGGAAACCAGTGGTGCACTTGATATTTCACAGGTTGATACGCGGGTGCGTCGTGTGGTTGACCTGAAAACACCGGGCAGTGGGGAGCAGCAGCGCAATCGCTATGAAAATATCGACCTGCTGACTGCGCAGGATCAGGTGAAATTCGTGTTGTGTGACCGTGATGACTACGACTGGGCAACAGCACAATTAAGCAAGTACAGATTAAATGAGCGCTGCACTGTGTTTTTCAGCAGCAGTTTTGCGCAGCTGCCTCCGGCACAGCTGGCTGAATGGATAGTGCAGGATCGGTTACCCGTACGTCTGCAGGTACAGTTGCACAAGGTGCTGTGGGGCGAGACGCCGGGCAAGTGATGAGCAAGGTCATGAGCAACAAACACGCAGTAGTGCTGCTTTCCGGTGGCCTTGATTCAGCAACAACGCTTGCTATGGCCAAGGCGCAGGGATTTATCTGTCATGCCGTGAGTTTTGACTATGGGCAGCGCCATCGGGCCGAGTTGCTGGCCGCAGATGCAGTCGCCAGAAGCGTGGGGGCGGTTGAGCATCGCACCATGCGTATTGATTTTGCGGGTATCGGTGGTTCTGCACTGACTGACTTCAATATCAAAGTTCCGGAACAGCAGGGGCAGCAAACATCGACCGGGATTCCGGTCACCTATGTACCGGCGCGTAACACGGTTTTTCTGTCTCTTGCCCTTGGCTGGGCTGAAGTCCTGCAATGTTCAGACATCTTCATCGGCGTCAATGCGGTGGACTATTCCGGCTATCCTGATTGCCGGCCTGAGTTCATCAGAGCCTTTGAGCAGCTTGCAAATCTGGCGACCAAGGCAGGCGTTGAAGGCACCAGTCAATTCCGGGTGCATGCGCCCCTGATTGACCTGAGCAAGGCGCAGATCATTCAACGTGGCATGGAACTGGGTGTGGATTATGCGCAAACAGTGTCCTGCTATCAGGCTGATCTACAGGGACGTGCCTGCGGCCGTTGTGAATCATGCGGTTTGCGTCGTGAGGGTTTTACGGCGCTGGGCGTGGCTGATCCAACCCGATATCAATCGGTCTGAAATTGATCATCATAGTCAGTGAATTTGCCAATCTGATCGGGTATGATGCGCGCCCTTTCCGGGGAACACGTCGTTGTTCTTCAAGTATTCGGGTTGGTAGCTCAGTCGGTAGAGCACTGGACTTTTAATCCATTGGTCGTGGGTTCGATTCCCACCCAACCCACCATTTGCCGCTCCGGCTGCGTCCAATAAAGTCCCGCAACGACCAAATGCTTCATTTTGCTTCAATCGAGCTGATGAAAGGGAATTACCTCATCCAAGGCTACTGATTGATGTGCGTCACCAAGTTGTCACAGTTGTTCAGTACTGTGAATGCTCCCCCTTCGGCCGCTATCCCCAAAGATGCGGCCATTTTTTTGCTTATAGACAACAAAATATCACTGGTTGCCAATGACTGCTTCATGAATAGAGTGGGGGCAACCATTCCGCATTTATGTCAGAAGCAATCCCTTTTCTTGCGGCGAGTCGCTACATTGAAGTCGTGTGTTGAAAACAGAAAGGCATTGCTCTCTCCTAGAATAATTCGGGATAGTCACCTCTGAAAAGTAAGCCGCCTGTTGAGCGGCATAAGACCGCCTTGGTTTAAGGCGGTCTTTTTTTGAGTAAGGCTTGATCGAGCGCTGCTGATTTGCCCACTGGTACCTGATGCCTGCCGGATGGTCATAGTGATGGCTGCATCAAAGTACTCATGGCGGGCGTTCTGTACATTTACCACCGCATACTACCCAGTCCCCCTATATGGCCGCTGCGAGGCGGCTTTTTTTCGCAAATGGAAAGCTGGGCCGTGTGATTAAAGAGATACAAATGCTCATGACGAGGGTCTTTATTCTTAGTGAGCAATGTTTTGATGCCCGCATTGCCAGGGACGTTGGCACCAGTATTTAAAATAATTTAATGGCATCGTGAAGTCCTTTTATTTCGCAGGACTGTGCTCCCTTGAGCCAATGGATTAAGAAGAATTAACCCGTAAATTGCGTCAGTTCATGAACTGTTCAGTCTCATGGCATGACTATACCAGCACAGGAAGATTGAGTGATCTTCCTCAATGGTCTTTGAGCTCATTCAGGAGTGTTAATCATGATTAGTAAAATTGTAAAAGCAAGTTTGGCTGGTCTGTTGTTGTCCGTTGCTTTGAATGCTGGTGCCGCATCTCCTGCGCCAAGTACAGGATCCTCTGCAGGCTCTAGCAGTGCGTCAGCAACTCAGGGGTGCCATAAGGGTGGCGGTGGTAAAGCCCATGCGGGTACTGCTCAGCACAAAGGTACGAGCGGTGCTAAAAAAGGCCAGTGTGGACAGCAGACCAAGACCACTAAACCCAAGTCCGCAACTTGATTATCAGGCCGGTTCTGGCTTTATGCTGAGAGGCCCCGCTATTACCAGGGGTCTCTCGCATATTAGCTGTTTCATAAAATCATTGGAATTTACTGGGTTAAATGATGCGTAACGTTATTTCTAGTCATTCAAGGATGACAGTCCTTCTGATTATCATGTCGCTGGTAGCGGGATGCATAGTCGTACCGGGACGGCATCGCTACTATGTAGGTGGAGTGGTGGCAGTTGCACCACCGGTAGCTCGTGTAGAAGCCTATGGAGCACCTCCTTCACCCGGACATATATGGATTGATGGATACTGGAACTGGGTTGGTGGTCGTCACGTATGGGTGGACGGTCATTGGGAGGCGCCTCGCGCTGGCTTCCACTATGTACCGCATAAATGGCTCCATGAAAGGGATGGCTGGCGTCTTTCGGAAGGTCATTGGGAGCGTGACTAGCACGAAAATACTTTGAATTGGCTACAAGTGACTGCACCACCGAGAGTGGTTCAGAGTGACTTTCATTGGCAGCAGAATCAATGCCTGTTCATTAAGTAAATGTCACGACGATCATCTGTAGGAGTTTGTAGAGTGCTGACCCTCTTCATGACCTCTGACTGTATCCATCTCCCCCTCGGCCGCTATCCCATAACGATGCGGCCATTTTTTTAGCTGTTTGATGCGCGCAGTTGCATATCGTCATTCAGTAATAAGGGAAATTTAGCTGATGGCTGATTGACAATTCTTGTTCAGCACAATGTGGCTGCCCATCTATACTCTAACCTCATCTCTTACAGGATCATCACCATGGGTATCAATACCATTATCAAGTGGAATTTGATGGTAGCCGGATTGCTGGTTGTTGCTGGCGTTGCCCCTGCGGTGGAAGCTCCTGTAAAAGTTGCGTCAAATACGGCACGTACGGTCAAGGCCCAGATCTGGGCAGACAATTGGTTTGCTTTGTATTCTGGCAACACGCTTATCAAGCAGGACTCGGAGCCGTTCCTGACAGAACGTTCGTTTAATGCCGAACTCTTTTCCTTTCCGATTTCATTACCAGCCAAGATGAGCATAGTAATACGTGATCATTTAGAGAATGATACCGGGCTGGAATACATTGGAACTCCCCATCAGATGGTTGGCGATGGTGGCTTTATCGCCCAGTTCATTGATTCAGAGACAAATCAGGTGCTGGCTGTGTCAGATACTAGCTGGCAATGCACGGTCATTCATAAGGCGCCCCTTAACAGAAGGGAATGTGAGCACTCTAAGAATCCTGAACAAGTCTGTAAGTCCAAAATAGACCCGGAGCCACTCAACTGGAAGAGTGCGGATTTTGACTATAGCAGCTGGCCTCACGCAGTTATTTATTCGGAAGATGAAGTAAATCCACACGGCGATTACAACAATCTGTCATGGAAGCCTGCCGCCAAGCTGATCTGGAGCCAGGATCTGGTAGTGGACAATACTTTGTTGTGTCGATTCACCATTCCTGCACCAAAGGCGAAATAGCCTGCGATACCTTGTGGTTAGTCGTCCCCAGCCGGTGATGAAGATCAGAAGCTCATGATAGCCATGACATGATCTTATCCGGGTGAATGTTCCAGCTCAGAAATCCTGCGAGTTCAAAGGTCACGCCTATAGCAAGAAACGCGGAGGCCAGCGCCAGCAGCCAACGCTTTTGCGTCAGGGCGGTGACACCGAAGAGCGCAATTGCAACTGAGAATGCGGCATCAGACAGATCGAACTGATCGTCGTGCATGTTAAGTCGATCGTACTCAGCCTGATAACCCTCGGCTTCGGCCTTGATGGTTTCTTTTTCCTTCTCATATTTCCTAGCCAGGTCATGAAACTGCTCGATCTTCTTGTCGAGCTCAGGGTTCATGTGTGCCTCTGTCGCCGCTTTCAATGCGAGCAATTGCTCGTAAGTAGCTTCGGCGATGTTCTGTTTTGTGCCTTTAGCCTGATAGTAAGACCAGGCATCCACCATCTTGGCCTGTGCCTGTGCCATGTTCTGGGTGATATTGCCATCCTTTACGTTGCCGAGTGCCATTGCTGTCGCGGCAAGGGCAACCAGAATGGCCACAATCGAATTGAGGCGCGATTCTCGCGCATGTTCGACCGCAGTAGTGACTGTTTCATCCAGATCGCCCATCTCATATCCTCGACTCAAAACATGTTGTCAATTTCAGATTTTCATTCGCGCATATGCTGTGCATTCCCAGATTTTTACACAAATTAAATTTCACCCATGTTTAGTTCCAGAATTACGCTTCGTGCCTGTGAGCATCCAGATGCTGGATGCCGTTGATTACCTTGCTGAATTATCACTGACTGTTATCTTTGGTCGAAACACCGTGGCGTCACTATAAAAATCCTGATCCTGTTGCGGCCACCAGTCAGGTACTCCCAGTACAGGCAGAGGCGTAAAGCAACGTGTGCTGAACCGATCCGGTTCTAGTAACGCCAGTTGATTAGCAACATGCCTGTCCAGCCACTCGCGTTTCTTGACGTGTGGCAGCAGATGAAATTCATGCGGTGTCATCACGGCCCATGCGTGAGCGGTAATGGCCTTGTAGGGTGTAACCAGCTTTTCCATCAATGCATGACCAAACAGCCAGACTTCGGCATCCGGTCCGAATAGTTCACGTTGCCCCAGAAATGCCGCGTGCCATTGATGAGTACGCAGAGCTTCTACCAGCCGCGAGCCTTGCGGCGTGTCTCTGACGACCAGCAGAGCTGCGTTTTCATCAAAGAGGGTAGCGGCATCGCGCGTGGCTCCGCGTGAAGTACCAATGCCTGCTTGGGAAATCTGTGCTGCCTGAAGTGCATTGAGTTGCCGCTTGGTTTCAGGAAAGCTGAGCCATACCAGCGCATTGAACAGGTCGTGAAAGTTATTCCGGGTTGGAACGCAGCCCGTCTCGCTGATAAATGATTCGTAAGCGGTCGATTCAGGCAGGGCGGATTGCTCTACAAATGAAACCGGCAGCCCGCGATGATTGGTCAACGACAGGGCATGGCTTTGCTGGTTGAGTGCCTGCAGCCAGTTGGTCTGACTGATGACTGTGGCGGCAGTGGATGCAATCGAGGCGTACCAGGGGCGGGTCAGGTCTATCGGCTGGATATTCATCTTTGATTGAAATTGGCTGTCCACTTGTTCAGCTTGTAACAGTCCATCAGTCTGATTCAGGAAGCGTTGTCAGCGGTGGTTTCATAGGGAATTACCCGCACCCTCCTGTGGAATCTGGCAGTGTCATATTCAGTGCGCAGGATGGATGCTGAGACGCAGGCGAAAGTGTATGTCATCAGCTTCTTGTGGCGGGAGAATGTCCATGCGAATCAGGATTGTGGTTGCGGATCGCGGTGAGGCGCGTTTCTACGATACAGACCATGTTCATTCTTCGCTGCGTCTGGCGGGTCAGATCACGGATCCACAGGCGCACCTGCATGATCGTGACTTCAAGTCGGATCGGCCCGGTCGTGTCTTCGATCATGCCGCCACGCCCGGTGGCAGGCGGGGTGCGGTGGCGCATCACGGAACGGGTAGTGAGCGTACGCCCCTGAAGCATGAGGCGGAGGTTTTCGCGCATCACATCGCCCGGGAGCTGGAATCGGCGTTGCAGGTACATGCATTCGACCGCTTGGTGCTAATGGCAGAACCCGCATTCCTCGGGTTGTTGCGTCAGGTACTGCCAAAGTCGTTGATGAACAGGGTGGTTGCTCAGGTTCACAAAGATCTGGTGCATCAGGATGAACAGGCAGTGCTCGGTCATATTCCGCCGGAGGTGTTTTCTTCGCTGCAGGTAGGTGGGGCATGACAGGGATTCAAACGAGGGGGTTAGATTCGGTTCGTGCTATTTACGTTTATATTGAGGAGTATCGTCATGATTTACCGCAAAGCTCTTCAGTCATCCGTCGCCATCACGGCTTTGTCATTGGTCATAGGTGCCCTCGCTTGGGGAGCTGATCCTGCGCCCATGGCACCCGCAGCACCCACCAGGGAAATGCGCCAGCAGATGGCTCAGGCGCATGAAAAAATGGCGGCTTGCCTGCGTTCGGATCGGGACTTCGCCGACTGTCGTCAGGAAATGATGCAGGCCTGTAGCAATCAATCAGGGTTTCCGGGATGCGGGATGATGATGGGGCAGGGCATGCAGATGCGGGGCCAAGGACAGGGGCAGGGACAGCGGGGGCCGCTAGGCGGAGAGAGCAGGAAGCCCTGATGCATGCCTGTCTCTCGCAATAGATTCAGTCGCGTAGTTCACCAGACGCAAGTTCATTGTGTCTGGTGTGTGCTTCAATGTTCCGCACCGACATTACAGCTTCTGAAAGAAGCCAGATTGGTGGCATGCAAGCGGCATCCTGTCCGCTGAATTAATCAGGTAATACAGTCCTCTGGCGACGTGATCACATGTCGGATAGCCAGTAAGACTTGAGTGTTTGAATCGAGCAAAAACTTTGAAGGCTTTGCCTTGGAAAAGTATTGTGACGAAGTTGCCTGATTCATGTGTTACGGGACTGGCTTCTTTGAAAAAAGGTGTGTAATAATGCCCATAGAACATAAACCTTTGGGGGAGTCATGCTAAAGATCACTGGTATCAAGGGACTTTTTCAATGCCTGTTAATAGGCATGTTGGGATTGGCGCTCGGTGCCTGTGATGACGTGAGTGATTGGGGTAAGGGCAGCTCCAGTTCCAGCTCCTCCAGCTCAAGCTCCAGCTCAATCCCTGCAGGTAGCTATACAGTAGGTGGTACGGTTACTGGACTTAATGCACTGAATGGTGCAGTCACCTTGCTGAATAGAGGCGCCAACGCGCTGGTTCTCTCTGCTAATGGTACCTATACCTTCACAGCCCCTGTGCAATCAGGTTTCGGCTATGCGGTTACTGCGGGTACCAATCCAACTGGTCAGACCTGCGCGGTAGCTAATGGGACTGGGACTATTGCCACTGCGAATGTAGTCAATGTGAATATCACATGTACTACTAATACCTTCGTAATAGGCGGCAATTTTGCTGACCTGAAGGGTACGGTGGTTTTGAAAAACAGCGCTAATGACGGTTTCTCTGAGAACTTCACATTAGGTGCCACAGGAAATAGTGCCCCTGGTGCCGTCGGAACAGGCGGTGGAGCATTCACTTTTGGCACTCCGCTGAAGCTCTTGGACAGCATGGGTGCTGTGCAATCTTATACGGTCTCAATTGTTTCGCAGGGTCCCGGTTTGAATTGTACTTTGGGAAATGCTACAGGCACGCTGAATCTATCTGCGCCGATTGATATCAATACCATTCAGCTGAATTGCAATCGCTCTACCTTTGCTATTACCGCAAATGTGTCAGGCTTGGCTTCAAGTAACACACTGGGCTTAACCAAAACGATCGCGTCGCTGCCGACAACGGATACAACCCGGGTACAGACGCTCTCTGTCACAGCCAATGGTAATAATGCTTTTACAGCCGTGAAGACCGGTGAAGCCTACGCTGTGACGGTATCAACACAGCCTGTGGGTCAAACCTGTACTGTGGCCAGTGGCTCCGGCATCATTGCCGCCGCTGCCGTAACAGTTAACGTGACTTGCACAACCAACACCTACAACATTGGCGGTACGGTCTCAGGCCTTGGCACGGGCAAGTCAGTGGTAATCAACAATGGCACTGGTGCAGTGACCATTTCTGCTAATGGCACCTATACTTTCCCCGCCAAACTGAACCACGGCACTCCTTACAATGTGACTGTAACGACACAGCCTGTTGGTCAGATTTGTACCGTTGCTAACGGCACTGCCCCGAGCGGTGGAATTACCGGTGATGTGACCAACGTGAATCTCACCTGCGTGACCCAGTCCTATAAAGTGGGCGGCAATCTCACCGGCCTGTCCAGCACCGGCTACAACGTTGTATTGCAGTTGAATGGTGCCAACGACCTGACCCTGAGCACAGACGGCTCTTATCAGTTTGCGCCCTCGCTGCTGTCAGGAACGGCCTATACCGTGACGATCAAGACCCAGCCAAGCCCTGCAGGTGGTGGTGTGCCCATCTGTCAGTTGGCCAACCCGACAGGGACTGTTCTGGGTGGGGACATCACTACAGTCAATGTCACTTGCTCATCTAACAATTTCAATGTCGGCGGCACCATCACTGGCCTGATAGGTACCGGTCTGGTGCTTCTGAATAATGGTAGCGATCCAACGCCGATTACTACTACCGGCGGCGCATTCCATATGGCTACGGTTTCGCCAACGGGTGGTGCGTACAGTGTGACAGTGGGAACTCAGCCTTCCGGTCAGACCTGTCTGGTTACTAATGGTTCTGGCACTGTAGCAAGCAGCAACATCACCTCTGTAAGTATTTCCTGTGACAACGGCACGATCAGTGGTACGGTCACCGGTCTCAGTTCGGGCAATACCCTGACGCTGGCAAGCGGAATTGGAACAGATACCGCACAGGTAACTGGCAGCGGTTCAAATGTCAGCTTTACCCTCCCGGCTTCAGGTGCCTATGCCAATGGCACGGCTTATGTGGTTGCGGTGCAGGGGCCACAGCCGCAGGGTCAGACCTGTTTGGTGTCGAATGCTTCGGGCAACATTCCGGCCGGCAATGTCACCAACGTCGTAGTGTCCTGCACTATCAACAGCTATACAGTGGGCGGCACCGTGATTCTGGCCGATCCGCTCGCTAGCCTGCCTGCTGCGGGCATGGGGCTGAGTATCAATCTGGCTTACACACCGGGTAGCAATGACGTATGTCAGGGAACCACCACATCAGGTGTATGTAACAGCGTATCCGAGATCACGGGCACAGGCCTGGGTGCAACCACCTGTGCTGATCCAATCAATACTGCAAATCCGGCTGGCAAGTGCATCGCCTGGAACTTCCCGGATCAGATCCACTTCAAGAGCCCAACCCTGACTACGTTCACGGTCACCACCAGTGCACAGCCTTATGGAGTGAGCTGTACCTTGTATAACTACAGCGCTTCAGCTGGTACTTATACTCTGGCCGCCGGTAACCCTGTTGGCATTAATGGTAACGCCGGTGCCGGTAACCAGAATGCATCCAACGTGGTGTATTACTGCACGACGACCACCTACACGGTTGGCGGCACCATAGTCGGCTTGCCAGCCAGCAGTGCAACGGCCGTAATTCCAATCCAGCTCGAAGTGAAAACGGTCGATGGCGGCACGACAAATACCTATGACCAGCAGTTCACAGGAAATGGCGTATTTACGCTCGCTGCGCCGACTGCCTGGGCGGCTGATACGGCTGTGACGGGTTATACGACGCGTGTATTCGCGGTGAATAACACGATGGTATTCAGCGGTACTAATCTGTACTCAGTTAGTGTGGAGGGGACTTGCGGGAGCACGGGTAATCTTGCGCCTTCTGCGACCTCTACATCCGGAAATTCAAATGCGTCCTCAGCATTGATTGCTGGGCAGACAACGGCGCCTGTGCTGCCAGCTCTTCCGAGTTGCCCTGTGGTACCGGCCCCGACGAATGGTGCTTATAACTTCACTCCGGTTACGGCCGCGCTCTACTCCTATGCGGGTCCGTATGTCGCACCAACCGTGACAACTTACACCCATTCAACTGGTACAGCTTATACGGCTAAGTTGATAGCACCATGGGGTGGTAATAACAAGGCAGGCAACCTGGTAGATACATCAGGAACAAACCCGCTGCACAACACCTGCTTGCTAAGTGCACCTAATGACCCAACTGCGTCATATGATTCCACGACTGGTATTCTCTCTGGGACCGTTACTAATGGAAATCCGAACATCACGGTTACGTGTACACCATATGAAGTGGCAGTAGCAGTACCTTTCAACTTCTACACTGCTGGCAATGGATTAATTACGACACAATCCACTGCCACATTGACTGGTACTGCAGGTGCTAATTACAGCTGTAACGCGGCTGTGGCTCCTGCCTGTGAAACGGTAACCATGACTTCAGCTGGTCCAGGATCGGGCACTGCAACTTTCACTAAGTATCTGAAGGTGGGTACGCCATGGTCAGTCTCGATAACTCAACCTGTAATGAGCGCTCAACAACGCACATGTACGCTGTATAACGGCAGTGGTACGGTGACAACAGTTGCAATTACTAGCTATGCATTTGCTAACTGTACTCTGAACAACGTTGCTGATTCGTTCATGCTTGTGGCCAATACATCCAACAATTCGGTCACGCAGTACACCTTTGATGCATCAGGTACACCTGTACCGAATGCTACTACGCCAGTGTTCACGCAATCCGCAGCTGTGGGGACAATTGCCAGCGTGAACTTCAATCAGCCCATAAACGTCGTCCTGAATCCGAGCGGCATGAATGCCTATGTATTAAATCAGGGTTCTTCAACCGTGAATGGCGCTGCAAATGTGTATGTGTACAACTATGGACTGTCAGCATCAGGAAAGACATTGAATTCAACTGTGGCTGTACCAGCTACTGCGGTAGGTGGCGTTCCATTTAGTATGGCAATTACCCCAAGTGGAATGAGTGCATTCGTGACGGATAATCAGGGTGGTGTGGTTCTCGGTTACACCGTTGTTGGTGGTGCTGGTGCCGGTCAATTGTCTGGTATCACTACCATTCCTTACTACGTAACTGGTACCGGTAAGCCTGATGCGGTTGCAGGTACATCAGGCAGTGGACCGCGGGGTATTGCGATCCATCCAAACTCACTTTTCGCCTACGTGGTGAATGGTAATGACAACACTGTTTCCCAGTTCTCAATCACGGGCAATGGTCTGTCGGCTCTGGGTGCGATGGGCGCGGGTGGTGTTACCTTGAACACCCTTCCTGTAGGCACAGATCCTTACTACGCAGTGGTCGACCCGAGCGCTAAGTACCTCTATGTAACCAATAAGGGCTCCAACACGATCTCTCAATTCAGCATCTGCCAGCTGGGTGATGCTACTTGTGCGGCGGTAGGGGTAGGGTCTCTAACGCCACTATCACCTGCGTCAGTTTCATCCATTGCTGCGGGCCCTGTTGGTATCACTGCCAACTACAGCTCGGTGTTCGTGACCACTGCCGATGGCAATGTGGTGCAGTTCACGATTGGTGCGGGTGGCCAACTGGCTCCAAATACCTCGTTGAATGGCATCGGCACCATTGCTGCGGGTACCAATCCTATGGGTATCGTCACTGGGTTCGGTTCGCCATTTGGAAACAGAGTTTACGTGGCTAACCAGGGCAGCGATTCGATCCAAGCGTACTTGCTGGATTCGACGGCCTCGTTGCCATATCCGTTGAAGAATGCAACCACACCGAGCTTTAGCCAAACTGCCGGAACAGGACCAACTTCGCTGACGATTTTCTAATCGCAGCAAGGTTAACCTAGAGATAAACAACGGCGGCCAATGGCCGCCGTTGTTTTTTGTGGTGTCGATGAAATTTCATTCAGTCCAGGTGGTCGATCAGTGACATAAATCGGGAACTGGTTCCCATTCCTTGCGTTCAGTTGGCCTGATCCAATTACACTCTTGCGTGGCTCCTTTAAGCTCATTCAACCGATGTGATCACTGTGATCACAGAGTTGAATCAGGCTTGAGCGAACATGAATAAAGTCCGACTGGGTTTTCTGCTGAGCAATCTGCTGCTACTAGCCGCTTGCGGTGGTGGAGGGGCGGTAGATACCAGTCCAAGTTCCAGCAGCTCAACAAGTAGTTCAATCAGCAGCACCAGTTCCAGTGCCAGTAGTTCAGTGAGCAGTAGCAGCTCCAGCGCCAGTAGCTCAGTGAGCAGTACCAGCTCCAGCGCCAGTAGTTCGGTGAGCAGTAGCAGCTCAAGCGCCAGTAGTTCGGTGAGCAGTAGCAGCTCAAGCGCCAGTAGTTCAGTAAGCAGTAGCAGCTCAAGCGCCAGTAGTTCAGTGAGCAGTAGCAGCTCAAGTACAAGTTCTGCTACCAGTTATAAAATCGGTGGCAACGTTACCGGGTTGGCCATTGGTCAGGCTGTCAAGCTCGTGAAGGTGGTGACGCCTGCGACTGCTTCGCTGGCTGGTACGAATACTGCGGTTTCATTCCCGAGTGCTGGTCTGGCCGATCCTGCCACATTCACTGGTGCAGGCACGGTTGGCTGGTCGTTCAGTCTTGATAGCAGCAAGACGCTGTCCTATCTGGGTCTATACAATACTGACTTTAATGCTGATACCACTGTTGGTATCTGGAATAGCAGTGGATCACTGCTGGCCAGCAGTGTCTTCGATACCAATCTGACGGGTGTCGAGCTCAATGATCTGCCTAATAGCAATTTCCTCTGGTTGCCTGTATCCAGTCTGACGCTTGGAGCAGGGCAGTACACCATTGGTGCTTTCTCCAGCGCCGATCATTTTGGTGTTTATGGAGTGACTCCTACCACTGCCAGCGGCTTGCATATCGTGAATTCTTCACTGCTGAGTTTTGCCAATACGTTGGATAAACCCACCAGTGATTTAAGCGGTGTGTATGCCAACGGTTTCTTCGGACCGAATCTGCGTTTTGCAGCAGGGGACGAAACACTCACGGTCAATGCCAGTAGTTCATTTGTTTTTCCAACAGGGGTTGCGAATGGTGATTCTTATCAGGTCACAGTGGATACTCAGCCTGCGGGAAAAACCTGCACAGTGACCAACGGTTCTGGAACCGTTGCAGGCTCTACCGTCACGAATGTCAATGTCAGTTGTGTATCCAATCCTTACACCGTAGGTGGCAATGTCTCTGGTCTAACTGGGTCAGTGACGTTACTGAATAATGGTGGCAATGCATTGACGCTAAATGCAAATGGTTTCTTTAACTTCACGAATACCGTACTTTCCGGCAACAATTACTTGGTCACGGTGCAAACCCAACCAGATGGACAGACCTGTCTGGTTACTAATGGCTCTGGCACGATCATTAGTGCCAATATCACCAATCTCAGCGTTTCATGTTCAGCTAATTCCTACACCGTTGCCGGCAACGTTTTTGGATTGGGTACCGGTCTTTCGGTGAGCCTGAAGAACAACGGGGGTACTGCTCTACCGATTTCAGCCAATGGCAGCTTCATCTTCCCGGCACCACTATCTGCAGGCTCAAGCTATGCGGTGACGGTGAGCGGTCAGCCCACTGGCCAGACTTGTACAGTCACCAATGGCTCTGGCAGCAACATCAATGGCAATGTCTGGGGCGTGATTGTTTCCTGTGCGACCGGATCGCCGACCTATACCGTCAGCGGCTCGATCACGATGAATGGCGGCCACTTCGGTACGGGTACGGCGGGTACATG
>CAILZL010000037.1 GCA_903838705.1 uncultured Pseudomonadota bacterium | reverse complement strand
TGTGTTTGACGATGGGTTGATTTACAACATTCATGCGGGGTTACTCCTAATGGGTTTGTTTGATTGGTCGCACAACCATCAAACCCAGTAACCCCGTCTCTTTCAAGCCGAGTGTCAGATCAAGTCGAAACTTCTACAACTTATCTGGCCATCATCGGCATGGCGGCATTGTTTTGCCAGCTGCTAAAGAAAATTAACAACGATTCAACGGTCTTGTATGGGCAAACTGCTTTGTCACTGTTCGTGGTGGCATGGCTTTTTCAGTTTTCGAATAATGAAAATCTGATTAACTGGTTTCAAACCTGTTTGATCTTATCCCAGCTGTTGCCCTTGGCTGCATTCTATTTGTTTCACCTCTTTTTGGATTCGCCACTTTCTATTAAGTACTATTCCGGAGCAGTGATATTGGCCATTCTGGCTGGTATTAATCTGGCAAGTGGGTTGGCGGTATTGCCCCTTTTATTCCTGGCATTTGTTCTGTTCTGGCGCCAGATCAATCTCGGTTACATGAGAAAGTGCGTGCTGGCGGCTGTCTTGTTGCTGGCTGCAATCGCATTTATAAGCCTGTATTTCAATGGTTGGATCTATACGTCTAATTCATCCTTGCTTTCTACTTTGGCAAGACAGGATGGGTTTATCTATCGTTACCTGCTTTATTATTTTGGTACTTTGTTTTTTTACGTGGGGATAGGGTTTGGATCCACGCATCAGTCGGCGCAAAGCATTGCACTTGTCTCCGGGCTGATTTTTGTTATAGGCAGCGTCATTCTGATGGCTGGATTTGCAATACAGGTTGTTCGTGGAAAGTCTTTCTTGTTATCCAGTCAATCGACAGAGCTCGTATTGTTCCTGTTTCTGGTTTTTGCATGGATGTCTGCTCTGGCCAGTGGCGGGGTTCGATATAACGAACTGGAAGGATTGAATATGGCATTCACCAGTCGCTATGTGTTTTTCGTGATCTGCGCCTGGAGTTGTGTGCTGGTGTGGCTTTCTCCATTGATTCTTGGATTATTTGCGCGGCATTTTATATTGATGATGGTGGCGCTTGCGTTATTCGCAATCATCTTTATTCCCTATCAGCAAATTGCATTGAACGGTCGAAGCAAGTTTCTCTTTTACCGGGATGTTGCGGGTTTGGCGCTGGAACTTGGTATAAAAGATGGTTTGATCATCAAGTCTGTTTATCCAAGACCCGAGAATATTTACCCAGTAGCTGAAAGTGTTGTCGAACGGAACTTGTCTGCCTTCGGCCGCTACCCATGGAAAGACTTGCGGCAACAGTTTGATCAAACTCGGAGTATGACCAGTGATGTCAAATGCGGGTTTGAGGTTGAGCAATATACGGTCATTGACGAAGAGAAAAGCTATCTCAGGGTGCAAGGGTGGATGGTCGATTCAGTATCCAGAACTGTGCCTGAGAGGATCTGGTTTATGGATCGTAATCATCACGCAATTGGTGTTGCTTTGACGGGAGAGCAGAGAAAAGATCTGGCGGAACTCCTCGGAAGTTATGCAGAAGCTGCCGGGTTTTTAGGTTATATCAAGGCTGATGTTAATCAGCTGGAATATGCCATTGGAGAAAGTCACGGAACTCCAGTTTGTATGGTGAATAAGTAATACATCAATCCCAGGCTGTTGATGATCCTTAATAAAAAAGCCCCGCAAATGCGGGGCTTCATTATTTGCAGAGTCGGGATGACTAAGCAGGGTAACCCGGCGATCAGCCGCCGCCCATGCCACCACCGCCGCCAGCACCACCACCCATACCGCCGCCGCCAGCGCCGCGCATGCTCTGGATCATGGCGGTGAATTCTTCGACGCTTAATGAGCCGTCCTTGTTGGTGTCGGCTGCTTTGAAGCGATCGGCAGCAGAAACTGCTGCATCACCGCCAGCGGCGGGTGCGCCTGCAGGGGGGGCACCTGCTGCAGGACCGCCGGCACCGCCACGACCAAATGGAGCGGCTGACAATTCATCAAGGCTGAGCTTGCCGTCACTGTTCTTGTCCAGTTCCTTGAAACGGGCTGCCGGATCCATTCTTCCACCGCCCTGTGCGCCGGGAGGTGCATTTCCAGCGGGAGGCGCATTTTGTGCGAGCGCAACGGATGCGCTGAGCACCATCACTGTTGTTGAAATGAGTTTGCCAAACATTGTTGACTCCTTCGTCAAACTGACCAATTGAAGAACTACCCGACTTCACTATAGGTGAGATTTGCACCGGGTAGCTTATATATGAACGAAACTTCACTCATTTGGTTGACGCTAATCTAAAATATTCTAAAAGATGATGCGTCACCATGTGCCAGACAAGGTGATCGAAATGCGGTCTGGGGTACGAACTGTGGCGTAGTGTTTGCTACCGCAGAGCTGTATGAGCGTAAGTTCGGACTAAGCCCTCTCACTGACATTTCATGTGAAAAAAAAGCCCAACCGGAAAGGGTTGGGCTTTGGGTTAATGGTGGCGGACGGTTGACCACGTGCTGACTGGCCTCCCGAGCTTGTGAGCTCTGGCGCGGTCTGCTGCGGGTCAAGCGCCAAGCAACCGGCGGGCCAGTACTGATTGCATATCACGGCGTCCGTCAGCAATCAGATAAATGATGACTTGGCTGCCCGTTACACGATAGATCACCCGGTATGGCTTGAAGAATGTATGGCGATATTCTTTGATGCCGAGACTGACCAGTTCCTTCGGGAAACTGCCGCGTTCTGGGAATTTCGACAAGCTCTTCACAACTTCCATCAACTCATCCAACACATAGTTGGCGTTGGCAACACAGTCGAATTCGGAGATGTAATCATGGATGGCCTCCAAGTCGTGCTCCGCACCCTCGGTGAGTAAGACCTCAAACTTGGCAGATGTGCCTGCCATCAGACTGAGGCTCGCTTGGCCCGCAAGCGGGCAACGACGTCAGCAACGGGCTTGGCCTTGCCAGCGGCAACATCCTGATTGCCCAACGCGAGGATCTTTAGCAAGGCCAGTGTTTCTTGCGTCTCCTCAAACGAAGCGACGTCCTGCAGGACGGCCTTGGCTTCGCCGTTTTGGGTGATGACCATAGGTTCACGCTGCTCCGCGAGGTGCGTCAGAACCTCGGCTGCGTTGGCTTTGAGATAGCTGATCGGCTTGACTTGTGATGAGTAGCGCATGGCTGTGCTCCAGACTTTACGAGACTAAATATAGTTCTTTTTTAGTCCTATGGCAAGGCTGCTGAATTGGATGTGCCAGTGCCATCAAGGTGCTGAAGGCGATGAGATAGCCAGTGGAAACCGATGTGCTCCTGTTCTAGCCGCAGTCCAGGGCGAATGCGGTTGTCGCGCAGGGCGTCGTAGAGGGCGCTCTCCTCGGGCGTTAGCCGGTGCAAGTCCACGCGAAGTGGCTTGTCCTCACTTCCCCAAACGGAAGCGTGCTCATCGAGCGTCGCCTTGTCCATCAAGAACGAAACCACATGGTCAAAATGGCCGCGAAGCTGATCCAGAATGCCGAAGCCATGCGTGTCGATGTCACCCCAATAATGGATTGAGCAGTTGTTCAACCAACGGCTGCGGGAAAGTGCATCCCAACCATAACCAGCACCGAAAATTACGATGGCATTACAAGCAGGCGGAAAGGCCAGGAAGTTTGTTTCGTTCTCCGTGATGAATACACGCTGCACGTTGAGATCCAAGCAACTGAAGCTATAGGCATCCAGCGTCACGTCAGGCGATGTCAAACCGGGCAAGACCCGAATCGACGGATCAAGAACGCGGAAGCGAATGCGCGTCGGCTTTTCCAGAAAGCCGTATCGAGCAGAAAACTGACTGATACCGGTTTTGCCAGAATCCACTGCATCGACTGGTAATGCCAGATCGAGCAACTCAGCCAGCACGCCACGATGTGCTTCGATGAATTTGCTGTGAACCCCAGGCAAATCCACCTGCCGCAGATAAATGCCAGGACGTTGATGATCGACGAGCCATGTCACCACGGCCAGCAATTGAGGCCATTCGGCGAACAGATCCAGCGCCTGCTGCGGGCGCCTCTCCAACCACGGCAGCAAGACTGGATGGGTTTGCCGAGTAGTGGAAACCTGTGCCGAAAAGCGTTCCCAATCTTTGCGCTTACCTAACCAGGTCAACGCATCTGCTAGCGTCTCGACCCACACGTAGGCCGGCAACTTTTGTGCGCCCTGGACACGGTGCCTGAGCTTCTGCCACTCCACTCTCACTGAGTTCGTTGCGGCCAATTCGGCAGCCCAATCGCGAACTTCGTTAAAACGATCTGTGATGTCCGCTGAAGTTGGAGACTTGAGGGACATGCGCAAAGGAAAACGCACATTACCCGTCACTGCGTCTCGCAGCAGTTCGCCGCGCTCCCAAAGCCGAGCCAACTGCGCTTTCAATTCTTTTGGGCCAGTCCAAGTCACGGCTCAGACTCCTGCGCAGATTGGGCTGGCATCAATGCCTTCTGCGCGCGGTATTCCTCGATGGACAGATTGCGCAGCTTCGATGCTCGCCCCCCTTCGTTATGGACGAAGCCAACACTGGAGACATAAGGCTCGATGATGTGGATTTTCTGTAGCGGCGTCACAATCAACAGTTGCAGATTGAGTTGCTGGAACAGCTTCAGTCCGTATTGGGCGGATTCATCAGAACCGCGCCCGAAGGCCTCATCAATGACCACGAAGCGGAAGGAACGAGAACGGAACTCCCCCCACTCCAAGCCAAACTGGTAGGCCAGGCTGGCGGCCAGAATGGTGTAGGCCAATTTCTCTTTTTGCCCGCCCGACTTGCCACCGGAGTCTGAGTAATGCTCGTGCTCGCTGTTGTCCTCACGCCAGCGCTCGCTGGCGGCGAAAAGGAACCAGTTGCGCACATCAGTGACTTTCGCTGTCCAGCGGCGATCCTGTTCGGACAACCCTTCGCGCCCCCGGAAACGGTCGATGATGGCCTTGACCTGCAGGAATTTTGCTTCGGAATACTGGGCGTCATCCGAACCTGTGACAGCGCCTTCGGTGCAGGCGCGTAATTCCTGTTGGAAGTCGCGGATCTCGGCGTCAGGGCTGGCCTGCGACTCCAGCACGATGTAGCGGCCAGGGTTGTAGTCGATCTCGCCCAGCGATTTGTTGATGTGGGCGATGCGCTCCTTGATGGTTTCGCGCTCACGGGCCAACTGAGCATTGAAGTTCGCGATTTCGTTGATGGTGTTGACGTTGAGCAGTTCCTTGAAGCGCGAAACAAAACGCGGCAGATCGTCGCGGTTCAATTGCGTCAGCAGGTTTTCATATTCAAAGGCCGCTTCAAGGCTGGCATCCATCTCGGCCGTCTCCAGCTTGAATGTCTCCTTGAAGGAGGCCATGGCTTTGATGATCTTCTCCGCTAGACGTTTGAGCTTCAAGTCCTCGGCGTCAATCCTTGACTGCAGCCAGGTGCGCACGTCCTGCTCGCGGTTATCACAGGATTCAACCGTGAGTTGGTGTTCCCCCAACGCCTCGGCGCGCATAGTTTCGAGCTTTGCCAACAATGCATCGTCGATGACAAAACCATGAAGCCGCTCCATGGTTTGCTGTCGGAGATCTTGCGCGTCAGAGCGCCGCTGTTCCACTTTGGCGCGCTTCTCGCGCGCAGTTTGCAACTCTTCTCCTGTTTCCTTCTGCGCCTTCTGCAAGGTGCGCAGGTTTTCGTTCAACTGTTTGAGTGCATCCGATGCTGACTCCAGCCGGTTGCGTTCATCCACCAACTGTGCAATTTCGGTGGCAACGCTGGCCCAATCCTGCTCGTCGAACGCCGTAAACTCTTCGAGACGGGTCAGCGCATCAAGACGGCTGGCAAGCTCATCACGTTGTTTCTGGACAATACTGATTTCACTGCCAACCTCGCCGAGCTGAGCTTCCAGCTGACGGCGCTTGGCTTCCAGTGCCGCGATCTTGGCGCTATTGCTCCAGCCCAGTACGTAGCGGCTGCGATCATCGATACGGTGACGGTCATCCTTTTCGTGTCGGCCACTCGGGTCTTTGATCTGGCCCGCGCGGGTGATGGCGCGGGTCTCGCGACGGAATTGCTCTTGTGTGGCGCAACACGCGACGTCAAACCGATGGGCTAGTTCGCGTTCCAGCCAATCGTAGTGCGGTGAGTCTGGCTTGATGGCCAGCTTGCGTACCAAGGAATCACGGTGGAGGTCGGGCAGTTCAGCGGACTTGCGTGACCGTACATGAAAGTACACCAGGCGGCCACGCAGATGGGCACCATCCACCCATTCGGCTACGGCCTTGTAATGCGCATCCGGAACCAGTAGCGCCAGGCCAAAGCCGCGCAGCAAACGTTCGGCAGCGCCTTCCCAATCGCGCTCGTCTTCACGCACCTGAATCAATTCACCAGCAAACGGCATTTCCTCCACGTTTAGTCCTAGTGCCGCACACATCGTGGCGCGGATCTGGATCTGCTGGTCATCAATGTTGCTGCGTCGGCGCTTGAGGCTGTCGATCTCCAAAGTCTGTTGGTCATGCTCTTGCTTGCCTTGGCGCAAAGTCACACCGTGTTCAGTGAGGGTGTTTTGCAGATCAGCATCGCGGTTGCGTGCATCCTCGCGCCAGTTTTGATACTTGCCGCGCTGCACGACGAAGGTGGTGGCATCGGTCGCAGGTGGCTCACCCAGTACGGCGGCCAGGTCACCATAGCGACTGGCCTTGGCTTTACGGGTATCCCGCAGCTGCTCTTTTTTGCGAATTTCGACGGCAAGGCGTTCTAGTCGGTCGCCGCCGTTGTCGTTGATGGCCTGTTTCAGTTCATCTATTTGCTGGCCTTGCGTCTCCTGCGCAGCATCCAGTTTTTGTACTTGTGCATCCACGCGCTCCCATTCTTCTGCCAGCGAGCCCAGGCGTTTATCTATAAGCCCAAGCTTCAGGCCTGCAAAGTGGGGTCTCAGACTATCCCGGCATCCGCGCAGACTGTCGACCTCGGCCGCCAGCGCCTTGTGGCGGCCACAGTCATCAATCAGAGGCGTGAGCAATTCGACCTGCTGCTGGGTTTTCAGTACGGCCTGATGGGCGCGATTGAGATCATCGAAGTGGCCGATCAAGGCCTGCAGTCGCGGGCCAACCTCGAAGGGTTCAAGCATATGGCTGCGCACGAAATCCGTCAGGTTACCCACGGACTTCATCGACACCGTCTGGTGGAACAATTCCAGCGCCTGATCGTTTTCAATGCCGAAGCGCCGACGGAACCATGCCGCATAGGGTCGAAAGCTATCGTGCAATTCAGCGCCAAGCCCGCGCAGCTTCTTGCGCAGCTGGGCAATGTCCGACCCGAAATGTGAAAAGTCAGTTGCAATAGATAGTGCACGCTCCGCGCCCAAGAAGAACCGAGCTGGTTGCCCCTGAGCCTCCTTCATCCAGAACACCTGCGCCAGCGTCACCGTCTGGTCGTAGCCTGCGTTGTGGAAAACACCCAAGATCACCGAGTAGCTGTTGTGGTCTCGCAGGCTCACCGGCTTGGCCGCGCCGGTAACCTCATTGCGCTCGGATTTATAGTGCCCCAGCACGTAGGAGCGCAGTGTTCTTTCCTTGCTGTCCGCTCCGGCGGCCTTGTTGTAGGCGATCCGGTTAGCAGGCACCAGTAGAGTGGTAATGGCATCCACCAAGGTGGATTTGCCCGAGCCAATATCACCCGTAAGCAAGCCATTCTTGCCATCCAGTTGCAGCGTCCACACCCGGCCGTCAAAGGTGCCCCAGTTGAATGCCTCCAGCCGCGTAAGCCGAAAGCCCGACAGCGTGTCATCGGCGCAGAAGTCCAGGCTGAGTGATTGCGGATCATTCATGGCCGGCACCTTCCTTGGTGTTGCTCACTCCCGCCAGCTGAGATTGATACATGGCCAGGCGCGTATCGAATTCGGCCAGCCATTGGGCGTCGACAAAGGCTTTCAGAATCCGCCGCACCTCGAAAGTCGCGGGCCCGACTGCCGCGCCACCGGCGGGTTTGAGCTTCTGCAGAAAACCCAGTTCGGCCGCCTTGTTGATCGTGGTCTCGATCTGATCGATCAGTTTGGCTTCATTCGGACCATCTGGCAGGAACACCCGCACCAGTTCGACGACGTCGTCGCGGGAGAGCACCAGCCGCGTATCGCCACCGCCCGCATCGAACTCAGCGAGCTTCTTGCGCAGCAATGCAAGCAGCAAACTCACAGCGAAGGACAGCGGGCGGCGCGCCACCAAGCGGGGCAAACGCGGTGATGAATCGTCGTCGGCAGGCTCGGGACGGCTTTTCAGGAATGCATATCCTTCTGCCTCATCCAGCACCAGATCAAGATTCAACACCGACACGTAATCACGGACTCGTGCTTGCAGGTTCAGCAGAGCTGCCCATTGGCGTTCATCGCCATCCCGGTAGAGCACACCTTTGAGTAAGCCGATCAGCAAAACCGACAAATCTGCGGCTGGAGCCACCATCGGGTGTGTAGTCGGTGTTGTGTTCAAAAATTCCTCTTCCATCCCTTGCCTCAGCTTGTGTTCTTTTTCAGCGCATGAAGATCACGCGGGGCAGCCGCGCACTGCGGGTAATAACTTGACCATCCGTTGCCACTGCCTGCCAGCGGATGGGTTCGGGGGTGTCTTCGTCCACCACGGTGTTGAATGCTTCACTGCCCAATTGCAGATAGGCCACCAACTCGGCTAGCCCCTGTTGTAAGGGCTGTTTCGCTACCAGCTCACTCAAAGTGATCTGGGCGCGATCTTGCAAAGCGTGGCGGATATGGCGGGTAAGCCGCGCCTTGTCGACAACCACCTGATCGAACAATGCCGATGGGTCAATATCTTCATCACCCGTTTGCAAGGCCAGATCGGCAATCACGGGTTTGATGGCGGGGGTGAACAGGGGCCGCTCCATTGCCAGCTCAATATCTGCGCAGGACTCAGCCATTTCCATCACGCTGCCCGGAGGGGGAGCATCGCGTAGCGCCAGTGCCTTGCTCTCGATGCCGTGCAAAATATCCATGATGCGGCGGTTTTCCAGCCAGGCCTGGTCATCCAGAAAGCGGCGCAATTGCTGTGACAAGGCGGCGACGGTGCGCTGGGTATGCTCGCCCGCTTCCATCCAGTCGTAATGCACGCGGCGGGTGCGGGTATCCGGATTCAGGTCCGCCACCGCGGGCAGTGCGAGCACGCGATCCAGCAACTCGGTCAATTCTTCTTGCCGTCGGCTGGAGAGCAGAAAATCCCAGAAGGCGCGGAAACTCTTGCCCTGATCGGAATCGGCAATCGAGTCGCGCTCGCCCATGATGTCTTCTAGCAGCGCGCCCTTGCTGCCTTCCCACAGCGCTATGCGCTCGCGCACGCGCCGGTCCAACTGACGAAAGTTATGTTCCACCTCGCGAAAGTCAGTCAGCAGCTCGCGCGCACCCTGCATGAATTGCTGGAAGCGATCTTTCACCGCTGTGTCACCTAGCAGCGGCACATCGCCTGAGAGCACCCGGGCGATCTCGGCGTCGATGTCATCACGCTTTTTGTGCAGTTCGGCAATGCGCTTGGCCGGATCGGCCTCACTGCCTTCGCTCATCTGTTTGAGTAGATCAAACAGCGTGAGCAGGCGTGATTCCGTGCCGACGAACTGCCGTTCGCTGAGCTGTGCCAGCCAGGCGATGGCCTTTTCGGTGGCGGGGGTCAAATCGAATTGCGCCTCGTCCGTGCCGGGGCGGTAGAACTTGCGCAGCCAGCCCTTGTCGGGCGCGGCCCAGTCGTTCAGGTACTCCAGCGCGGGTTTAGGAAAGGCGCTGTCGCCCAAGTGCAGGCGCAAGGCATACAGCTCGTCCTCCAACGCTTCGGCCAAATCCGCAGCTGCCATCACCCGCACATTCGGTGCCACGAACACCCGCTGCAGAAAACTCGCCACCAGCGGTGCATGGTCCGAGCGCAACAGCCGCCACGCGGGGTGGTGAGTGCGCAGGGTATCGAGGGTGGCGTAGTCAATTGTCATATCGCATCCAGCCTGATTACCTATGACAGGCAGTTTAGGAAACGCCGAATAATTCGATATGCGGGTTCATAGCATTCCGATGCTTGTCGAGTCGGGGATAGCTCTCCATGAAAGAGATGGCACCTCATGAGATAGACGACCTCGACGACAGCAGCGAAAAGTTCTTCTCGATTGCAATAGAATGAATATGAACCGCATTTAATGACCGGAAGCTCTCTGGAGGACAGTAGATCGACAATTTCCTTTGGCGCAGATTTTTCGTATAACTCTCTCAAACAATTCTGCTGGTTCGAGCGAAGAGCCACGAATCCTTGCTGTGCTGCCAACTCTGCAAGATCGTATTTAACTTGCGCATGCTGAAAGATTGGATTGCCTGATTTATTGATTACTGTGGACTCCATACCCCCAGCATGCTTTCGTTCGACTTTGAATGAAAATCCGTAAGAGTTATCGAATTCAACCCGCGGCAGGCGATCTTTAAGGAATACCTTTCGGAATGTAATTCTCTGCTTTGCATCGTCTTTCCCAGTCTGAATTTCGTAATGCTCTAGTCGATGGTGAAGGTACCCGATATCGCTACGAAACTGTTCGGCGTCCTCTGACTGGGTTTCAATGAATGGCCGCAGCGCATTTCCAATCGGGTTGGAATTCCATTTTAATTCGTTAATAATCTTTCGATCCTGCGACTCGGAATAAGCGCTTCGATACCAAGCATTGAAGGCAAGCCAGACTTTAACGAACTGCCCGAGATAATCAATGTCAGAGAGTCTCAGCCATGCCTCTCTATTTTCAATAAAAGTATTGGCCATTTTTACAAACTCTCCTTGAGGTAACGCAATGCGACGTCGTCGCCTTTCTCAACGGAGATTTCAACAGCTACTTTTGTTGACTCAAGTATTTTCTCCGCACGCTTTATTAGTAGTTCGTATTCCTCGAATTTATTTTGAATTTCATCCTGCAGCTCTTTTTTAGTGATTGGTATTTTGAGTTCGCGAATAATTTCAGTTGAAATTGTTGGCTGAGCCACTGCTTTGACCGAGCCTTCTATCTGCCTTTTTCCATACTTTCCATTAAAAAAGGCAGCTAGAAAAAATGGATTAATTAATGATTTATTGATTGAAGCTGCAATAATATTTGGGCTAATCGTAACCTCTGGCTGAACAATCACCCCGCATCCGACATCCCCAACTCGAGCAAAAGCAATGTCACCGCGTTCAAATGTTTTTAACCCATTGTCCGAGACGAAGTCTGGTTTGAGATAAACAACCTCTCCCGAATCTGTTTTTAATCCGCGTATATTGAAGGGGCGAAGCATGGGCAGCCCGGCAGAAACATAGTTGGTGTCAAGTATCGTAGAGCCAAAAGGTCCACATACAATTCGTTGTGCATAGGTGCCAAGCTTTGGCCAGCTCTTGGAAAGAATTCTAATTTCCTGCAAGTCTTTGCTGAAAAAAGCGCTATCAAATCGCCCGGTTTTTTCTGCAGACGCAGCAACGGAATGATGTATTTCACTTATCTCTAGTTTCTCGATAAGTTCTTTGTAGTATTCAGGCTGGAACTCCGATCGAGTCTTGTTTAGCAGATTCTCTCGTGCACAGAATTGCAAAAAACCTTCTGCAATTCCGTCTTCTGTGATGCCATCGTGATTAAACAAATCGTGACAAACAATCAAATGCCCGTGTCGGTCGAGCAGCGGTCGGCCATCAGGTGCGGCACGATAAATCTTGTCACCAGAGTTGTCCTTGGAAGGCTCACGCATGGTGGCGAAAAAGATCGGATAGTCTGCCACCTTCGGGCAATGCGCGCCTGACATCGGATCATCGTTCCATTTCTGGATAAACAGCACGCTGGTCTTGGTGCCGGTGTGCGGTTTGAACACATTCCCATGCAGCCCAACTACGGCAAGGATGCGGCCGTGCTCGGCGAGGTATTCGCGCAGCGCCTTGTCGGAGGCGTTGTTAAAACGCCCTTGCGGCAGCACCACAGCCATGCGCCCACCGGGTTTGAGGAACTGAAGGTTGCGCTCGATAAACAGAATGTCCCGCCCGACGTTGGTCTGGTGCTTGACCCTGACCTTACGGTAAGTACCGTCGCCCATCTGGTAGATGGTTTCATGGCTGGCGTGCAGGGCTTCAGGGAAACTGGGCTCGCGGCTCGTAGCATCCACGATGTGCTTGTCTGCTGGATCTACCTTGCTGACCTTGTCGAAGCTCACTGAACGCGCCAGATCGTAGCGGGAGAGGATGCGGGTTTCCTTGATGTCGCCGGCAAAAGGCGGATTAGCCATCAGTACATCAAATTGGAAATCACGGTTTTCGTTTTTAACGGCGCGCAGTTTGCGTAGACGCTTCCAGCCCTCGCCGTAGACGTCTTTCCACACTTCATCGCCTGGATTTTTGTCGTCGCCGGTCTTTTCGAACCAACGCTCGTAGTCCAGCGTGTTGAGGTGCAAGACGTTGGTTTGTCCATCGCCTGCGATCAGGTTGAGCGTACGGCCCACGCGCACGGCTTTTTCATCGAAGTCGATAGCGAAGACCTTGTCGACCACATATTTGGCATAGCGTCCGGTTTTCTTTTGCGTGGTAAACAGGTGGTCGGTCGGGTCTTTCAAGTCACGGCGTATTTGTTCCCATACGTGGAAAATGCCATGCACCGGAAAGCCGCAGCTGCCTGATGCGGTGTCGATCAGGGTTTCGTGCTCTTGCGGGTTCATCATCTTCACGCACATGTCGATGACGTAGCGCGGCGTGAAGTATTGGCCTTTCTCGCCCTTGCTGGATTTGTTGATGAGGTATTCGAAAGCCTCGTCCACCACCTCCAGGTTGGAATTGAATAGCTTGACCTTTTCCAGCGAGGACACGCACACCGCCAGGTGGCTAGGGGTGAGTTCGATTTTTGCACCGGCAGGGAACACGCCTTCCCATGTGTCTTGGGCTTTCTCAAAGAGGTCCTGAATCTTGGCCTTGAGTTCGCTTTCGGTGTCGCCGTAATTCTTGAAGACGAGGTGGCGCTTGCGATCTTGCCCGCTTTCCATCTCGTCGAAGAGCTTAGTGAAAATCAGTTTGAACAGCTCTTCAAACACATCGACACCGGCATTGGCCAGAACCTCGTCCTCCATTTCGAGGATCAGGTCTTTCAGCGATTTACGCTCGTTGACCAGTTTGTCCAACTTAACCAGATCGTCGATGGTCCAGCGTTCGGACAGGATGTCAGATAGCTTCTCGTGTGCAGACGGAATGGCCGGAATGTCTTCGAAGTAATTCGGGTCTTTGCGGTGGTAGTAGGAAATCTGCTGGCCGTTGGTCCATACCCCCATCGGTGCGCCGGTGGCGTTGCAATAACTCTTGAGCTGCTCCTTGCCGTCTTTCAGTTTGGGCTTTTTCAGTTCGACAAGGATGTATGGTGTAGTGGTTTTGTCTTTGTCAAAAATGCAGATGTCTGCACGTTTCCTTTCGCGGCCAAAAGTGACTTCGTACTCAAGCTCCATCCGGCTAACGGGGTAGCCCATGTCATCACGCAAGACCAGCAGGTAGAGCTGGCGGACAGCCTCTTCCGGAGTGAGCTTGATGGGTTTGCCGCGAACAATGCAGTTAACGTAGGGCGCAGCTTTCTTGCCAGACTCCTTCAATGAAATCGCTGATTCAAGCTTTTCGATCTGTTCGGGTTTAAATTGATCGAGTCGGTACGCGCTGTCTTTCAGCAATTCTGCGAGATGCGTGGTCATGCATGTTTTCCTGTCAAATTGTTCTGTGTTTCATCCGCGCCGCCTGCGCGTACCCATTCATCCACCTCGGACAACTGGAATTTCCACAGTCGCCCTACACGGTGCGCAGGCAGACCCTTGCGCTCACGCCAGCGATAAACGGTGTCCTTGGCCACGCCCAAGTGCTGGGCGACATGCTCGGCGGTGACCCACGGTTCGGTGTTCATGGGATTGGCGCTCAATTGGTCTGAGTGAAAGTCGATGTAGATCGGTGAAAGTCTACATGAATGGAGCTTTATCGACTATCGCGCCACCACAGGTGCTCTCCATTTCTTGGAGGTCATCACGGAGTGGTAAGGGTGTCCAGCTTCTGGAGCCCCTTGCATCGCTCGTCAAAGCGGCGGTTTTTTGTGCGCCGGGGTGCAAACCTGCAAACCCGGTACGCACCATGGTTCGCACCTTCGGCGTTGCGTTTGTCCTGCGCATGCCAGCACTGACGGGGCATTCAGCCCACCAGCCCAAACCTCCGGGTGCGAACCGCAAACCCTGCAAACCTTGTTTTCTTTGCAGTCGGTAGCGCAATGCTGCGCTCACGCCCCCCGTATTGGAATATCGCCAGGAAGGACCCCTTTTGCCTGGGCGGGCCGCCGCTTCCCGGTCCGGCCAGCATCAACACTCGCGTGAGGTGAGCATTCCCAATGCTCACTCTCTCTTTAGAGAGGAAACACCTGGAACCCGGGAATGCGTTGATTTCATTGGGTTTTAATCCTTCCCGGCTCGGCTGGGAACGATTTGGCCCGGGAACGATTTGGCCCGGGAACGATTTAAACCCTTGTGTTTGTTGGCGGTAAATCGTTCCCACCCCTTGCGCGTTCCCGCTGGGAAAGCGGGAAGCCGGGAACGATTGTTTGGGGGTGGGAAGCATTACTCGGCAAGCGGCCGGCCGGCGCTGGAGCGGGTCAGGTGGCCGCCCGCAGCACAGGTGGCAGGAACCCCGCGCCACGCGGGGATTTCAGGCAAGAAAAAGGGCCCGGAGACTATCCAAGCCCTTGTGTATGGTGGAGGCGGCGGGAATCGAACCCGCGTCCGCAAGTCCTACGCTACAAGACCTACATGCTTAGTCATCGTCTTTGTATCTCGCCATACGCTACCCGACGGACAGGGAAGACGCACAGCCAGCTCAGGAGTCGTTTAGCAGGTCAGCCCTCAGCACACTGACATGCGATCTTGTGAGCGCGTCCCCCGATTCTGGATGCACAAGCACATACCAGGCGGAGGTTAGGCGGGATTAAGCCGCCAGAGCGTAGTTGTCGTCGTTTGCAACTATAAGTTTGTAAGCTGTTTAACGAGGATCTCACACCTCGGCATGCACCTGGAGTTTCGTAACCCACGTCGAAACCGGTCGCCCCCAGTGTGGCGCAGTTTCCTGTACCACGCAGCTAGTGTAGGGGCACATTCCGAAATAACAAGGGCGAAAGCTGCGTAATGCCGATTTAATGGCAATCTACGATGTGCGAAATGCTGATATTGCGCCTTTCGCACTCGGCCTTGGTCAGCGGAGTGTGGTTGGAAAAAGGTAAAAAGAACAGATACGAGCCAAGATATGCACTCATTACGCAGGCCAGTATCAGGGTCCGGTTGCGGGCAAATTTCTCATACACTTCCGCCAGGTACTGCCACACCAGTGACAGCAGCACGTAACTGATCATCAGGCCCAGAAAGTAGTGATACAGATACATCACTCTTTGTGTGATGAGCCACAGGTGCAGGCCCATGAAGGCAACATATAGCCCCGTGAATACCTCGATCAGCTGGTAAGTGCGCAGGCTGCAACGTAACGGCAGGGCAAACAGCCGGTAGTTGAGGATCGTGGCCATACAGAACACGACGGCCAGCGTGGCGGAGTACCACGAAAGCTGGTTGCCAACCAGCTGCACGTATGCGGTTTTGCCATCAGCCGAATCCCAGCGGTAGTTAATGTTGCGGTCGTGGAACGGCCAATGCATCGGGTGGGAACCGTTTTCCCCCACTTTTTTGGTATCGAGTTTGGGTACGCCCAGATGATCTTTGTCCATGAACTTGAAGTAGTCATGGGCGATTGTGATGACGATGCCGGGCGTCAGGGGCAGATGCTGCTCAAGATAGCGATGATATTCGACAGACATGTTGGCCAGATCCTGCTTGCCTGCGCTGCTCTCGGCATCAGGCAGATGCGGGGTGAGGGCTGCGTGTACATAAAAAACCGCATAGAAAACCAGCAGTATTGCGGCTATCGCTGCACCACTTTTCGTAGCGAAATCCCTGATCCACTGTGTAATGGAACGGCTGCCAATAGTGCCTGCATCCTTGAAATACAGCACAGGAAACAGCACCAGCAGAACCACGGCGTTTACTTTGACCATGATGGCCAGCGCTGCCAGAGAGGCCAGGCTGGCATATTGCCAGACGCGTATCGGCACAGTGCGCTGCCACAGGGAAACGAAGTGCCAGAGAAATGCGATGCTGAAGAACATCTGGAAACTGTCCAGATGCACGGCCCTGAAATGCACCGTGAACGCATTTTCGAACAGATACAAACCACTGAGCAGCAGGGCATGCAGCCGGTGGCGGAACAGCTGGTACATCAGTCCATAAAATGCCAGTGAACCGAGCACGGCAAACAGGCTCGGCATGAGACGCATGCCGGTGTAGTCAAAGTTCTTTGGCATGGCGTCACCATTGATCTGTTTGGTCGCAGCCAGGGCATGTTTGTCGATGGATTTATTGGTGCCGGACAATGATTCGCCAGCGGCGATCAGCATCAAACCTAATGGCGGGTGTGGCTCGAAATGTGCGATGCCTTCCAGGTATCGCTCTGCTGAAGTTACATGATAATTCTCATCCCAGAACAGATTGGCAGGGTTGCCCCTGTTAACCATGAAACAGCAGTAAGCCACACTGAATATCACCAGATAACACAACATGGATTTCAGGAGGCCATGTGTGTCGGGCTGGTTCTCGCGGGCATCTGGATCAATTGGATTGAACATTGTCGGATTCAAGCTATGGGTTGTCCGGTATTATTCAGGAGTTTATGGTCTGCGCCATGTGATAGCAAAGCTAGCATTGGGCAGAATAAATTGATTTCAGGCAGGATTGGTTTTACATGCGTCAACGGTTACGGGTTTTGACTGGATCATCACTGATTCGCTTCGGCTTGACTGGTCTGTTGAATACGGCAGTTGGTTTGGGCACCATTTTCGCCCTGAAGTGGTTTCTGGATATGCCGGATACCCAGGCCAATCTGGGGGGATATGCTTTGGGTGTGATGGTCAGCTATTACGTGAACAGCCGCTGGACATTTCAGTACAGAGAGTCGCTCCATGCCAAGATACTGCCCTACGCATTGGTGCTGGTCTGTGCTTATCTGGTTAATCTTGCCTGTGTCCATTTCTGTATCAATGTGTTGCAATTGAATAGCTATCTGGCTCAGACGGCGGGCATCATTCCCTATTCCCTGCTGAGTTATTTTTTATTGCGTCGTTATGTGTTTGCCAGAAACGATGTGGCGAACATGTCAGTGTGATGGTTCTGGAAAGAACAAGACAGATAATTAAATGCTACCTCAAGTACCTCCATCGTCGATCCTGTCCACACCGCAACTGACGATTGTGGTGCCTTGCTATAACGAAGAGGAAGTACTGCCGGAAACTACCCGGCGACTGCTCGCCTTGCTGGACAAACTCGTGTCTGCACAGAAGGTGGCAGCAGAAAGTCATGTGCTCTATGTTGATGATGGCAGCAAGGACCGGACCTGGGAGCTGATACGCGAATTGCATGCGCAGCATCCTGCAATCAAAGGCCTGAAGCTCTCTGCAAATCGGGGTCACCAGATCGCCTTGATATCCGGATTGTTTTCGGCACAGGGTGATGTGGTGGTCAGTATTGATGCTGATCTGCAGGATGATGTCAGCGCCATTGAATCAATGATCGATGCGTATGCTCAGGGTCACGAAGTGGTTTATGGTGTGCGCAAGCTGCGCAATGTGGATACGTTTTTCAAGCGCTTCAGCGCCGAAGGTTATTACAGGTTGCTCAATACGCTTGGCGTCAAGGTCGTGTTCAATCATGCCGATTACCGGTTGATGAGTCGCCGGGCTGTCGAAGCCATCAAGGAATACGGGGAAGTAAATCTGTTTCTGCGCGGTATCGTACCCCTGATCGGATTCCGGTCTACATCTGTTTATTATGATCGCAGCGAGCGTTTTGCTGGCGAATCCAAGTATCCGTTGAGAAAAATGTTGAGACTTGCGCTGGATGGCATCACTTCATTCACTGCATTTCCATTGCGCATGATTTCTGTCATCGGCCTGCTGGTGTCGTTTACCAGTCTGGCGATGATTCTGTGGGTGCTATGGGTGAAGTTTTTTTCCGACAATGCGCTGCCCGGTTGGGCTTCGTCGGTTATCCCGATCTACTTTCTCGGTGGATTACAGTTGCTCAGCATCGGCGTGCTGGGTGAATACGTGGCAAAAATATATTTCGAGACCAAGCGTCGGCCACGTTACTTCATCGAAGAAATGCTCTAGCTGGTAGTCGCTTACTTGCGTAGCAGGCGTGCTTTGTCGCGCTGCCAGTCGCGTTCCTTTTCGGTGTCGCGCTTGTCATGATCCTGCTTGCCCTTGGCCAGACCCAGACGCAATTTGGCCCGACCTGCTTTCCAGTACAGTTCCAGTGGCGCCAGCGTGTAACCTTTGCGTGCAACGGCGCTGCCTAATTCTTCCAGTTCTCTGCGGTTCAGCAGTAGTTTGCGGGTGCGCAACGGATCGGGTACGAAATGCGTGGAAGCAGTGGGCAATGCTGAAATATGTGCGCCGAACAGGAATGCCTCGCCATTTTTGACAAATACATAGGCTTCTTTGAGTTGCGCCCGACCGGCTCGCAGGCTCTTGACCTCCCATCCCTGCAGGGCGATACCTGCTTCATAGGTGTCCTCAATAAAATAATCATAGCGTGCCTTGCGATTTTCGGCGATGGAAGCACTCTTATTTTCGGACTTTTTCTTGCTCATTGAGAAGAATGACGATTTGCATGAAGAATGACCTGCATTGTACAGGTGTGGGTGATATCCCGTTACACTAGCTGCTGGTATGAACTGAATTCGAACAATGCGTGAAGTCAAGCGAAACGCCCTGGTCAAGTACTCCCCGGCACAGATGTTTGCGCTGGTAGAGGACTTCGAGCGCTATCCCGAGTTTCTGCCCTGGGTTTCTGCTGCGAAATTGCTGTCTCGTGATGCTGACCAACTGACCGGCCGGCTGGAAATGGAGCGTCTCGGTGTCAAAGAGCACTTCACTACCCGCAATCAGCTGAGTGCGCCCCACCAGATGACCATGCAACTGGTGGATGGACCCTTCAGGCAACTGACAGGTTGCTGGCGTTTCACCGAGATCATTGATACCGATGGCCAGCCGTGCGGAACGAGGGTGGATTTGCAGATTCAGTTTGAATTCAAAAATGGAATGCTGGATATGCTGATGGGCAAGGCTTTTGAAGCCAGTTGTGGTTCATTGGTGACTGCATTTACTCAGCGTGCAAAGGCGCTATACGGATAACGTCTATCCTTTGGGGGTTTCGGGCCGTTCAATACGGGCGACGTTACCCTGCTCGAAATACACCACAAAGTGATGTTGTACCGGGGTTTGCATCCGGGTTGTCTTCAGATAATAAACATAGTCCCAGCGATCCTTGGTAAACGGATCGACGACCATCGGAGTGCCCAGTACATAACGCACCTGCGCCTGGGTCATGCCCACCGTCACTTGATCGACATCCTTGGCTTCAAGAAAGTTGCCCTGCTGGATCGGGATTCGATAAACGCAGGCGCTGCTTCCCAGTAACAATGCCAGCAGCAGGCTGGCTGAGAGGCAGGTGTGCAGTCGGACAGCGGATTGAAAGGGGCGCATGGATGTGTGCATCATCTTAAAGATTGTGGGTGGGACCGGCATTACGTGATAATGCCCTGCGGATCATACCGAAAACACGTGACCACGAGTATTGATCCTATATCGAGCAGAACCTGCAGGAGTCGAGCGTGCAAACCACTGATCTGCGTAAGGCGGGCCTCAAGGTAACCCTGCCGCGCATGAAAATTCTCGACATTCTGGGCGTCGCAGAGCCGCGCCACATGAGTGCCGAAGATATCTACCGGCGTTTGCTTGAAACCCACGAAGATATCGGTCTGGCCACTGTGTACCGTGTGCTGACCCAGTTTGAGGCTGCGGGTCTGGTGACGCGCCACCATTTCGAAGGCGGAACCGCCGTATTTGAACTCAATGAAGGCGAGCATCACGATCACATCGTGTGCATTGACTGCGGCAGAGTGAAAGAGTTCATGGACAGCAGCATTGAACAGCGGCAGCATGAAATCGCCAGGCAGCAGGGTTATACCTTAACCGCACACTCAATGATCCTGTATGGTCGATGCATCGACTGTATAGAAAAAAACCAGCGTCCCGGTTGAACTGATTTCTGAGTTGTTGATTTGGTGTATCAGCAGCAGGTGCTATTCATCAAGGTGTTCAATTATGTGCCGAAGGTCATGCCCTGTTTGAATAGAGAATCGTTTCCGGAAAATCTGAATGACAAAACCCATCGCCAGCATCATTACACCTACCTTCGGCCGCGAACATCTTCTGCCAGCTGCTTATAAGGGATTTGCTCAGCAAAGTGTTCCGGACATTGAGTGGCTGGTACTCGACGACAGCCCGGAACCGAGCGCTTTCATGCGCGGTCTCGATGATCCCCGCGTCAGATATGAGCATCTGGGACAAAAAATATCCATCGGTGAAAAGCGTAATCGTCTGGTTGATCAGGCCAGAAGCGATGTCATCGTGCAGTTTGATGATGATGACTATTACTCGCCGGAGTATGTTCGCATCATGGTTAATGAGATGCAGACCAGAAAGTGCGACTTTATCAAGCTCACAGGGTTCTTTCTGTACAGCTACTTGTATCGCAAGTACGGGTTCTGGAATCTGATGGAAAAATCCGGATTACATTTCAGATGGAGTGGTGGGCCTATGGAATGCCTGACTTTTCAGCCCGGCTACGCTCCATTTGAAATGAATCACTATGGGTTCGGGTTCAGTTATGTTTTCAGGAAGCAGGTCTGGGCGCGCAACCCGTTCCAGCATCTCGATCACAATGAAGATGGTGAATTCATCATGGCGGCACTTCGTCAGGAAACCCCGATTGCACTGGTGGGTGACGATATAGGTCTCTGCCTCCATGTGCTGCATCAATCCAATTCAGCGGTTTGTCTGCCGCAGTATCTGTTGCCCGAGGCACTTGTCAGAAGAATCTTCCCGGGCTTTCAACCGTAAAAGCGGGTAGGTGGGGTGTGGCTTCTTGATGAGAAGCCGTGACTGTTCTATCGGCGTGCTTTCTTTCTGGAGGGTGACACAGCAGCACCTGCCAGCATTTCAGCCGCATGTGAGCGCGCCGTATCGCTGACCTGCGTACCACCGAGCATGCGTGCGATTTCTTCAATACGGGCAGCGTGGTTCAGAATTTCCAGCGCAGTGCGTGTGTGTTTGCCATCAGTGAGTTTGGTGACCCTGACTTGTGCATGCGCCTGACTGGCCACCTGTGGCAGATGCGTTACACACAGTACCTGTGCCCGTTCACCCAGCGTGCGAAGTTGTCGCCCCACCATTTCTGCCACGCCACCACCAACCCCTGCATCCACTTCATCGAATACCAGCGTCGGGCAGGGGACGGATTCAACTGCTGCCACCTGGATTGACAGACTGATGCGTGACAGTTCGCCTCCGGATGCCACTTTGGCCAGTGGTTTTAACGGTTGGCCCGGATTGGCGCTGACCATGAATTCCACTTCATCCGCACCGTGACTGCTAGCATCGCCCTCGCTCAAGGCATTTATCTGGATGACCAGACGACCGCCGGGCATACCAAGTCCCTGCATCAGACTACTGACCCGCTCGCTTAATGCTGTGGCTGCTACTTTGCGTGCATCACTGAGTTTCTTGCAGTCAGCGGCGAACCGCTTGCTGGCAGATTCAATCTGCATGTTCAGTTGTTCCAGCGTGAATTCCAGCGATTCCAGTCGCATCACTTCTGCGCGGCAACTTTCCTGCACTTGCGGCAATGCATCAACGGTTGTGCGGTGCTTGCGGGCAGCCGTTTCGAGTGCGGCCAATCGTTGTTCCACCCATTCCTGTCTGGCTGGATCGGCATCCAGTTCGGATTCATACCGCTGCACGCCATCGGCTGCTTCACGACAGGCAATCAATGCTTCTTCCAATAACTGGAGAGTGCCTGTCATGCGTGTATCGATAGTCACCAGCTGACGCGCGACGGTCACTGCACGTGACATCACCTGTTCTGCAGTGTGAGTATCATCTTCACGCAGGATTTCAGCCAGCTGCCGGACACCTTGTGCGAGCTTGCCGCTATGCGCATGCAGTTGCCGTTCAGCTGTCAGGCCGGCCAGCTCATCCGCCTGTGGTGCCAGCGTATCCAGTTCACTCAATTGATAGCGCAACAGGCTCAGTCGTTCATTGCGATCAGCGGCACTGCGCTGTGTTTCATCTCTCTGTGTGAGTAATGATTTAAGCGATGACCAGCTATCGGCCACACGAGCGAGAATTTCTGCATTATTACCATGCTGATCCAGCAGTTCGCGCTGGGCGCTGCGTCTCATCAGGGATTGATATTCCATCTGGCCATGCACATCGACCAGTGTTTCACCGAGTTGCCTCAATGCCTGTACCGGCATGGCCTGACCATTGACCCATGCGCGTGAGCGGCCATCCCGACTCATCAGACGTCTGAGTACACATTCGCCATCATGCGCAATGTCCTGTTCCTTGAACCAGTTTTCGCTGAGCGGGTTCCGGGTGAGGGTAAAACTTGCAGACACTTCAGCCTTGTCGCATCCATGACGGATAATGTCCGTACCTGCCCGTGTGCCGGTTACGAACATCAGTGCATCAACCAGAATGGATTTACCTGCGCCCGTTTCGCCGGTGAGCGCAGTCATGCCCGCTTCGAGCTCCAGTTCGATGTGATCAATGATGGCAAAGTCCTTTATCTGGATGCTGCTCAACATCGCTATGCCTCTTCCTCGCTCAGCAGCGGACTCAGTGCACCGCGTCCCCAGTGCAGTTTGGAGCGCAGAATACGATAGTAGTCATGACCTACCGGATGCAGCAGCGTCACACGTGCATGCGCCGGACCGATCAATAAACGGTCACCCACATTCAGATCACCCAGCATGTCGCCATCACAGGTGACCTGCGCCTTGGTAGCACGATCCTGCACACGGCGAATCTCTACGGTGCTGCTGGCCGGGATGACAATCGGTCTGTCTGACAGGGTATGCGGGCAGATCGGAGCAATCACCATGGCATCCATATCCGGGTGAATGATCGGACCGCCGCAGGATAGAGCGTAGGCTGTCGAACCCGTGGCAGAAGCGACGATGACGCCATCGCCGCCATGTGTGTTGACGTACCTGCCATTCACCCAGGTTTCGTAATCGAGCATCCGGCCCGTTTCCCATTTCTGCAGTACGCAATCGTTTACCGTCAGTCGTTCCAGTTTTTTTCCTTTAGCTGGCATCAGGGTTACCTGCAGCAGTGAACGTGAGCCGCGCTCGAACTGACCTGCCAGAACTTTATCAATCCTCTTCAGCATGTCTTTCGGGCTGATGTCGGCCAGAAAACCCAGGCGACCCCTGTTCACACCCAGAACCGGCACATCCGTGCCCGCCAGCAGTCGCGCCGCGCGCAGCATGGTGCCATCGCCTCCGACTGTAATAACCAGATCGCTGCGGGTGGCAATTTCTGTTTCATCGGCAATCGCCACTTTTCTGGGCGCAGGCGCAGGAAAATGCCGGTCAACCAGTACATCAAGACCCAGTTTGACCAGATGCTTTGCCAGTGTGACGAGCGTTTCGGCCACCTTGGGGTCACTGGACGGGCCGAGCAGCGCCAGAGTCTTGAAAGCACTGGCGGAAGCCTTGCTTTTAGCGGGTTTGGCAGTCTTTGGTTTGGCGGCAGGCATAAGTGTTGTTGATAGCGAACTGACAATGCAGGCGAGCTACTTTAGCCGGTATTTACGGCCTTTGCTTGACACTGGCCGGCCGGCTCAATAGCGTGCGATTGCATCCGTCCCTATTGAGACCTGTGTGCCCCAGTCAAAATGAGCTTCGATTCGCATGATGACACCCTGAATGATCGTGCCCAGCAACTGCTGCGCACGCTGGTAGAGCAATACATTCGTGAGGGGCAGCCGGTGGGTTCGCGCAGCCTGTCGCGCGAATCCGGCATGGCCTTGAGTGCAGCGACCATCCGCAACGTGATGGCTGACCTGGAAGAATTGGGCTTTGTGACCTCACCTCATACCTCGGCGGGACGCGTACCGACCGACAAGGGATATCGTTTTTTTGTGGACACGCTGCTCAAAGTGCGACCACTTGAAACTGAAGCAGTTCAGATTATTCAGCAGGGACTGGTATCGCGCAGCGATGATCCGAATGCGCTGGTTGCCGCCGCTTCCAAGATGCTCTCTTCGATTACACAGCTGGCCGGTGTGGTCACGCTGCCGCGTCAGGAGCACAAGGAGCTGACCCAGATCGAGTTTCTGTCTCTGTCTGATAACCGGGTGCTGGCTGTGCTGGTGACTAATGGCCGTGAGGTGCAGAACCGCGTCATGCAGCTGGAGCGCACTTACAGCAGCGAGGAATTGCGCCGAGCAGCCAATTATCTGAATCAGCAATTTGCGGGACGTGATCTGAGCACGGTGCGTGAAAAGCTGGTGGCTCAGCTCAAGCAGACGCGTGAACATCTGAACCAGAGCATGATTGATGCGATCTGGCTGGCGCAGCAGGTGGTCGCTTCCGACGAAGCCAGGCCGCCCATGCAGTATGTAATCGCAGGCGAAACCAATCTCATGGGATTTGCCGAGCTTTCGAGTGTGGAAAAGCTGCGCAGATTGTTCGAGGCTTTCAACCAGCAGCATGACGTATTGCATCTGCTCGACCAGAGTTTGCGTGCCGAGGGTGTGCAGATTTTTATCGGGCACGAGTCCGGTCACACTATCTTTGATGATTGCAGTGTCATCACTGCGCCTTACGCCATCGACAAGGAAGTGGTCGGCGTGCTTGGGGTTATTGGCCCGACCCGCATGGCCTACGAACGTGTGATCCCGATTGTGGATCTCACCGCCAGATTGCTGGGCGCGGCGCTGAATAACAAATCCTGAGCCGGGCCTGCGCGAGCCATCGGATGACTTCTGACGGCAGGATGGCCGCTGGCTCTTGATTCCTGCAAATTCGTCCCCATCATCCGCGCATCCTGATGGTTTTCTGTCCCCGTTTCCCGGTCTGTCTTCAGTGAAGGCTGGTGCTGGGTAATTTTGTGTCTGGAGTATGGATTGATGAATACCCCTGAAGTGAATGATCAGCCTGCCAATGAACCCGCCGGCGAAGTAAGCGAACTGGACAGCCTCAAGGCATCATTGGAAGCAGCTGAAGCGCGCGCCAATGAATCCCGTGATCAGGCCTTGCGCGCCATGGCAGAGCTGGAAAACGTGCGGCGCCGTGCGCAGCGCGATGTGGAAAACGCACACAAGTACGCATTGGAGAAATTCGCCGGTGAACTGATCGGCGTGAAGGATTCACTGGAAATGGGTCTGGCTGTGCAGACTGCCACCGCCGAAGATTTACGTGCCGGCAGTGATGCCACGCTCAAGTTGCTCGCCAAAGCCTTCGAGAAGGCAGGTCTGCTGGAAGTTACGCCGGAAGGGCAGCCGTTCAATCCGGAATTTCATGAGGCGATCGCGATGATGCCTTCTGCAGACCATGCCCCTAACACGGTGATTAACGTAATTCAGAAGGGATATCAGCTCAGTGGCCGACTGCTGCGGCCGGCACGGGTGCTGGTAGCCCGTGCGCCGGATTGAGGTGGACTTGAATCCCGGCACATTGCCCACATAAAGAGCGGCAATGGCTTACTAACCAACTGGCTAACATTTTTTCAGAGCATTTCGCGGAGTTTTCAACATGGCAAAGACAATCGGCATTGACCTGGGTACCACCAATTCCTGTGTGGCGATCATGGAAGGCGGCAAGCCGCGCGTGATCGAAAACAGTGAAGGCGATCGCACTACACCTTCCATTGTTGCCTTTACCAAGGACGACGAAGTGCTGGTGGGTCAATCTGCCAAGCGTCAGGCGGTCACCAATCCACAGAACACCCTGTTTGCAGTAAAGCGCCTTATCGGCCGCAAGTTCAAGGACGATGTGGTACAGAAGGACATCGGCATGGTGTCCTACAAGATTCTGGCCGCCGATAACGGCGATGCCTGGGTGGAAGCGCAGAACAAGAAGCTGTCACCACCGGAAATCTCGGCACGCGTGCTGATGAAGATGAAAAAGACCGCTGAGGACTTCCTCGGCGAGACGGTTACCGATGCAGTCATCACGGTACCGGCGTACTTCAACGATTCGCAGCGTCAGGCAACCAAAGATGCTGGCCGTATTGCGGGCCTTAACGTCAAGCGCATCATCAACGAACCTACTGCCGCAGCGCTGGCTTACGGCATGGACAAGCAGGGCGGTGATCGCAAGATTGCCGTGTATGACCTAGGTGGTGGTACGTTTGACGTGTCCATCATTGAAGTGGCTGATGTCGATGGCGAGCGGCAGTTTGAAGTGCTGGCTACCAATGGTGACACCTTCCTGGGTGGCGAAGATTTCGATATCCGCATCATCAGTTTTCTGGCAGATGAGTTCAAGAAAGAATCCGGAGTTGATGTTCGCAAAGACCCGCTGGCAGTGCAGCGTCTGAAAGAAGCTGCGGAAAAAGCCAAGATCGAGCTGTCGTCTTCGCAACAGACCGAAATCAATCTGCCGTATATCACTGCAGATGCCTCAGGTCCGAAGCACCTCAATATCAAGCTCACCCGCGCCAAGCTGGAATCGCTGGTGGAAGAGCTGGTCAAGCGTACTGTCGAGCCATGCCGCGTTGCGTTGAAAGATGCAGGTCTGTCGATCGGCGACATATCAGAAGTAATTCTGGTCGGCGGTCAGACCCGCATGCCGCTGGTACAGAAGGCCGTGAAGGACTTCTTCGGCAAGGAACCACGCAAGGATGTGAACCCTGATGAAGCAGTGGCCGTGGGCGCTGCGATCCAGGGTGGTGTGCTGTCCGGTGAAGTGAAGGATGTGCTGTTGCTCGACGTGACACCGCTGTCACTGGGTATCGAAACCCTGGGCAGCATCATGACCAAGCTGATCGAGAAGAACACCACGATCCCGACCAAGGCTTCGCAGGTTTTCTCAACTGCTGATGACAATCAGAGTGCTGTAACCATTCACGTGTTGCAGGGTGAGCGTCAGCGTGCGGGTGATAACAAGTCACTGGGTCAGTTCAACCTTGAAGGCATCCCGCCTGCTCAGCGCGGCATGCCGCAGATTGAAGTGACATTTGATATCGATGCCAATGGCATCCTGCATGTGTCAGCGAAAGACAAGGCGACCGGCAAGGAACAGAAGATCACCATCAAGGCATCTTCAGGTCTGTCGGAAGACGAGATCAAGCGCATGGTGAAAGATGCTGAAGCGCATGCTGAAGAAGACCGCAAGTTCAAGGAAGTGGTTGAGGCGCGCAACAAGGCCGATCAGCTGGTGCACACCACTGACAAGACCTTGCAGGAACTGGGTGACAAGGTTCCTGCCGAAGATCGGGCAAAGATTGAATCTGCGCTGTCGGATCTGAAAACGGCATTGAGCGGCGATGACAAGGAACTCATCGAAAAGAAAACCCAGGCGCTGGCTGAAGCATCAGCCTCGCTGGCACAGCAGGCTTATGCCCAGTCGTCAGGTGCAGAAGGTGCATCCGCAGCGGGCGGCCAGGATACCTCTGCCGGCAATGCAGGCAAGGACGATGTGCTGGATGCCGAGTTTGAAGAAGTGAAGGACAAAAAGTAAGCACATCCGCCCTGTTCAATCCCGTAACCGGATTGCAGGGCTTTGATACGCGAAGCCGTCACTGTCTCAAGCAGTGACGGCTTGTGCATGTATGCTGACCTCGGTTTTATGTCTGAACTAATAGCGATGAAAGACCATCATGTCGAAGCGTGATCTGTACGAAGTACTAGGCGTGGACAAGACCGCCAGCGAAGCCGATATCAAGAAGGCCTATCGTCGTCTGGCTCAGAAACATCATCCGGACCGCAATCCGGATAACAAGGAAGCCGAAGACAAGTTCAAGGAAGCCAAGCACGCCTACGAAGTGCTGACCGATGATCGCAAGCGCGCAGCCTATGATCAGTATGGCCATGCCGGTATTGATCCGCAGCGCGGCGGTGGTGGTCATCCCGGTGCGGATGCTTTCGGAGACATCTTCGGTGATGTGTTTGGCGATATTTTCGGTGGCGGACGCAGGGGCGGTGGCCAGCAGGTCTATCGAGGTGCAGACCTGCGCTATGAGCTGGAGCTGTCACTGGAACAGGCCGTGTTCGGTGATACGCAGAATATTGAATTCACCACACTGGGCGAATGCGAAGGCTGTAAAGGTTCGGGTGCGTCGCCGGGTTCGAAAGTATCCAAATGCGAAACCTGCAATGGCGTCGGCCAGGTGCGTATGCAGCAGGGTTTCTTTGCTGTGCAACAGACCTGCCCCCGTTGTAAGGGCCGGGGTCAGACCATCAGTCAACCCTGTGATAGCTGCCTCGGTCAGGGCCGGGTACGACGCAAGAAAACACTTTCAGTGAAAGTGCCGGCAGGAGTTGATACCGGCGATCGAATCCGTCTCTCGGGTGAAGGTGAAGCGGGTGCCAATAGTGGCCCGGCCGGTGATCTGTATGTGGAAGTGCGTGTCAAAGAGCATCCTATCTTTGAACGTGAGGGTGCCAATCTGTCCTGTGAAGTGCCGGTGAGTTTTGTCACTGCATCGCTGGGTGGCAGCATCGAAGTGCCGACCCTGCATGGCAATGTTGTGCTGAAAATTCCGGGTGAAACACAGTCAGGCCGTGTGTTTCGTCTGAAAGAAAAGGGCGTGAGGCCGGTGCGCGGTGGATCAACCGGTGATCTGTTCTGTCGTGTCATGGTAGAGACGCCGGTAAAGCTCAACGAAGAACAGAAAGAACTGCTGCGCAAGTTTGAAAAGTCCATGCAGAAGGATGGCAGTACTCACAGCCCGCGCGAATCTTCATGGCTGGATGGCGTGAAGCAGTTTTTCAAAGCGTAATTGATACGGGCTTCCTGAGGTGAAGAGAAATCCCGGCGTTTGAGAAGATGCTGGGTTATTCGTTGTTAACAAAGCGCCGCAACTGCGGCGCTTTCTGCTGAGAACGATTAGGTTTGTGTCGCTGATTTACTCAAGACGACTTGCGTAAACACTCGCGCCTATGGACAGTGGAACATCTTGGCCCCATACGACCAATGCGTTGCCATTAGTGTCCACAGCAACATCTGGAGAGATCGGACTTGTTCCACCCGCCAGGTTTTCGATATTAGTTGGAGTCGACCAACCGCTAGTGCTGGAGTACTGACTGGCGTAGACGTTGTAGCTGGTTCCATCGACTTGTCCCCAGACAGCAATTGTGGTGCCGCTCGCATTGGTTGCCAGCGCGGGAAGTCCCTTGGCTGATGCCGATAGGTCAACGAATACTGGCGTGCTCCAGCCGCTGCCTACCGTGTAACGGCTGGCACTTAGCCTAGATGTGGCGACGCCTTCCTGCCAAATAGCTGTGGCGTTACCATTCAGTTCGACAACAACTTGTTGGTTGTAGGCCTCGACGCTGCTGGTCTCGATGAGGGACGACCCTCCCCAGCCTGAACCTACGACGTACTGTTTTGCATAGATGCTATTAACGCCAACCCCATTCGGATGCGATCCATAAACGAGCATTGCATTACCGGTACCGTCAACACCTATTGAAGTGCCATTACTAGTTACTAAGGTTTCTATAGCAGAGGCAGCAACCCAGCTGCTACCGTTAAAACTGCTGAAAAATAATTTTGTTCCGGTGCCAAGTAAGTCGGCTCCTTCCCATAATGCGAGTGCACTACCATTTGGCGAAAACACAACATGAGGGCGCATTGCTAATAACTGGTTGCCGGAAATAGAGGTGGCGGTTCCCCAACTGCCAGCGCTATATCTATTTGACATTATGCTGTACTGATTTGTTGATTGTGTTGAGTCTCGCATATCCCAGGCAACCAAGGCATTGCCGTTGCTGTCAATTCCAACTGCTGGGGTACTTTGAGCGGCCGCGCTACTATTATCAATGATAGTTGCAGTACCCCATCCTCCATTGGTCGAATAGATGTTGGCTGCGATATCTGAAGGTGATGTGCCGGATATCCAAGCAACAACAGCATTGCCGGACGAATTCATCGCTATCACAGGAGACGTTGCCAAGGTACTGCCGGAGATGATGACAGGCGTTCCCCAGCCAGAGCCAACGACATATCGATTGGCGTAAATACTCGAAATACTGCCATTGATTTGCGCCCATACGGCAATGGCATTGCCGGCTCCATCAATGGCGATTTTAGGCGTGACGGTTACGTTACTGCTGCTATTCTCCAGTAGTAGAGTCCCTACCCACGTCTTACTGGCGACTGAACTACTGGATGAACTGCTGGAGCTTGAGCTAGAACTTGATGTGCTACTGTTGGATGAAGAGCTGCTGCTTGCGCTGCTTTGTGGGGGCGACGAACTATCTGCTCCTCCGCCACAGCCGGAAACCAGCAGAATTATACAAGTGCAAAATATTGAAAATATGCAGAATCGAATTTTCATCATGAAGCTCCATAAAATATCAAAGTGCCTTTCATAATAATCATGGTTAGCAAATACAAGTCAAATAACCCTTTCCTCAGTTCTTGCTCCGCCGGTCACTGCCGGTTACTCTGCGAGCTGATCGAATAACTGTGACAACCAATCGATTCCAGAGATACTTATGAAAATGTTTTTACTGGCCCTGATGGGGGTGCTTGTTCTGAGCGCGGGGGCGAATGCGGCAAGTTCTGCATCACCTCCCAATTTCATTCTGATTTATGGCGAAGGTTCTGGCTGGACCAGTTCTTCGGCACAGATGGATGAACGCAATCCTGCCTCGAAGGGAACTGCTGCCGTTACGCCGGGCATCGAACGTCTGGCCGCTGCCGGCATGACCTTCTCTGATGGCTATGCACCTTCACCACGTTGCACTCCTTCCCGTGCAGGCTTGCTTACTGGCCGCAGTCCTGCTGCTCTGCACATGACCTTTGTCAGCAATGGCACGGAAGATGGCCCCATCAGCACCAAGCTGATTCCACCCAGAATCGTGCTTGAATTGCCAACTTCAGAAACGACGATACCTGAGTTGCTGAAAACCGCTGGTTATGCGACTGCGCACTTCGGCAAGTGGCATCTCGGCAATGTGAATCCGTCGCAACATGGCTTTGACGAGAACGATGGCCCGAACAACAACGGCGGGCCGGATAACTCACAGACGCCCAATCCAAAACAGGCCCTGGCTACTACGGCGCTGGGCATTGCATTCATGGAGCGGCAGGTGAAGGCCCAGAAACCGTTCTATTTGCAGATTTCGCAATATCCGAATCAGGGTCAGCGTACCCCTGAGCAGATCAAGGCTGATCTGGTGGATGCCGACTACAGCGTTGTACAGATTCTTGATGCAGTGAAGAAGCTGGGACTGGCAAGCAATACCTACATTATCTATACGACCGATCACGGCACCATCGGCGCGAAGAACAATGCGCCACTGAATGGTGCGAAGGGTCTGGTCTGGGAAGGTGGTATCCGCGTGCCATTCCTGGTTGCCGGCCCGGGCGTCAAGGTGGGTTCATATTCCCATGTTCGAGTAACGCAGCTTGATTTGCTGCCAACGATTGCTGCGCTTGCCAAGGTGAAGGAAAAGTTGCCTGCTGCGGTTGAGGGGGGCAGCTTTGCTTCGGTGCTGCTGAATGGCGGCGTGGGAACAGTGCAGCGTCCGCGTGAAGAGTTTGTGGTTCATGTGCCGCATTACGATCCACAGAGTCCGGCGTCGGCAATCCTGCTGGGCAACTACAAGCTGATCCGCATCTACGAAACAGACGAACGCAGGCTGTACGATCTTTCCAAGGATCTGTCCGAGCAGAACGATCTGTCCGCACAGATGCCTGAAAAAGTGGCTGAGCTGGATGGCCGGCTGACAAATTATCTCAAGGCCGTGAATGCCCAGATGACTACGGTCAATCCAAACCCTGCACCACCCGGTGCTGCGGATGCTGCAGGTGGCATGGGTGCAGGCGGAATGGCTGGTGGCATGGCAGCCGGTATGGGTGCCGAAGGGATGGGCGCGACTCCGTAACTGCCTGATTCAAGAAACGCTGCTGGAAGTTGCATGCTGTAGGTGCGGCGTTCCAGCAGTTGTGGAATTACCAATTGGCGGCACGTAAAAAAGGGCTTGTTGAACACAGCAAGCGATGCGCTGGCTTCAAAGGGAATGGGCGTTTATTCTTCCTGTCCCCAACCTGACGGGTTCATCGTGACACAAACAACCCCTATTGCCATTCTCGGAATCAGCGGCCGCATGGGCCGTACCTTGCTGACTGGCATTGAAAACTCAACTGATTTGAAACTTAGCGGCGGACTGGATTCACCGGATAGTCGCTGGGTGAATCAGGACGCGGGCTCACTGGCGGGGCCAACGGCCGCAGGCATCATGATCAGTGCTGATCCGGTAATCGCAGTTCGGGGTGCGAAGGCGGCCATTGCTTTTGCACTGCCTCAGGGTACACCTGCGATTGTGGCGGCATGCGCAGCCGGCAAGGTGCCTCTGGTGCTCGGCACCACCGGGCACAATGCGGAACAGCTCGCGGCTATCCATGAAGCCACACGTCACATTCCCATTGTGATGGCGTCCAATTTCAGTCTCGGCGTGAATCTGTTGTTCAAGCTTGCCGAGCTGGCGGCACAGGCGTTGAACACGGAGTATGATGCTGAAGTTTTTGAGGCGCATCATCGCCTGAAAAAAGATGCGCCTTCGGGCACGGCGCTCAGCATTGGCGAAGCGGTTGCCAAAGGGCGCGGTACCACATTAGACAAGGATGCAGTTTGGGCGCGTCATGGTGAGACCGGCGCGCGCGAATCCGGCAAGATCGGTTTTTCGGTTTTGCGTGGTGGTGATATCGTGGGCGATCACACGCTGACTTTTGCCGGGCCCGGTGAACGTATCGAGCTTACCCATCGGGCACATGACCGGATGGCGTTTGCTTCCGGTGCCTTGCATGCGGCGCGCTGGCTTATCAGGCGGCAACCGGGTTTGTATTCCATGCGGGATGTGCTGCGCCTGTAATTGCCGTCAATTCTGCAAAGCCTGGTTGTGTGTCCGCTGGAAAAATATCGAGTGCGGCTTGTCAAGCTCGAAACACACTATAAATGCAAAGTTTTCCGATAGACCGAAGCGTCCTGCTCGCGTAGACTGCACCGCTTAGCACGCGGGTGATTTTTCTCTAACGAGGTCGGTGTCTGCCAACCTCGCTTTCCGTATGCCTGCTTCCAGGGTTTGAGCTAACAAACCTGTTTCTTGGCTTTCTTAAATGAAGGGGCTGCACTGAATGAGCTCTGCATCTGCGGTTCTTGCGCTTGAGGACGGCACGGTCTTTCACGGCCGTTCGATTGGCGCAAAAGGTAATACAACGGGCGAGGTGGTATTCAATACCGCCATGACCGGCTATCAGGAAGTGCTCACTGATCCTTCCTATTCACGTCAGATCGTGACGTTGACCTATCCCCATATCGGTAATACCGGCACCAATGCCGAGGATATGGAGTCCAGCTCGATTTATGCCGCCGGTCTGATCATTCGTGATTTGCCGCTGCTGCATTCAAGCTGGCGTGCCAGTGAGTCGCTGGAAAGTTTTCTGACTCGCGGCAAGATTGTTGCGATTGCAGATATTGATACCCGCAAACTGACACGCATTCTGCGTGAGAAGGGCGCGCAGGCGGGCTGCATCATGACGGGTGAGAAGCTCGACCCGGCGGTGGCGGTGCTGGCGGCCAAGAAATTTCCCGGCCTCAAAGGCATGGATCTGGCCAAGGTGGTCAGTACCCGACAGACCTATCAATGGAATGACGGTACCCACTGGGGCAGCGAGGTCAGTCCGCCCATGCGGCCGGGTCAGCGCAAACATGTGGTGGCCTATGACTTCGGGGTCAAGCGCAACATTCTGCGTCTGTTGTCGGATGCAGGTTGCCGCCTGACAGTGGTACCCGCACAGACTTCTGCCGAGGAAGTGCTGGCCATGAATCCGGATGGAATTTTCCTGTCCAACGGCCCCGGTGATCCCGAGCCTTGTACCTATGCCATTGAGGCGATCCAGCAATTCCTGAAAACCGACATTCCGGTGTTCGGCATTTGCCTTGGTCATCAGTTGCTCGGACTGGCCTGCGGTGCAAAAACCATCAAGATGAAGTTCGGTCATCATGGTGCCAACCATCCGGTGCTGGATCTGGGCACGGGTCAGGTGGCGATCTCCAGCCAGAACCACGGTTTCGCGGTGGATGAGGCCAGCTTGCCATCGAATGTCCGCGCCACTCACCGCTCACTGTTTGATGGCTCGCTGCAAGGCATAGAGCACACGCAACGAGCTGCTTTCAGTTTTCAGGGACATCCGGAAGCTGCCCCCGGTCCGCACGAGTTGCAGGGCCTGTTTGGCAAGTTCATGAACCTGATAGAGCAACGCTCGGCAGCCAGCGGCGTCCGTCGCCGTGCTGCAGATGAATAAACCGCGAAACGAAAGACCAAGCGATGCCAAAACGTACTGACATCAAAAGCATTCTGATTATCGGCGCCGGTCCTATCGTGATCGGTCAGGCCTGCGAATTCGATTACTCGGGTGCACAGGCCTGCAAGGCGCTGCGAGAAGAGGGTTACCGGGTCATTCTGGTGAACTCCAATCCGGCAACCATCATGACCGATCCGGAAATGGCGGACGCGGTGTACATCGAGCCGGTGCACTGGCGTGTAGTCGAGCGGATCATCGCCAGAGAAAAACCTGATGCATTGCTGCCCACCATGGGCGGCCAGACGGCATTGAACTGTGCTCTGGATCTGGTGCGTGAAGGCGTGCTGGAAAAGTATGGGGTTGAACTGATCGCTGCTTCGCGTGAAGCCATCGACATGGCAGAGGATCGCGAGAAATTCCGGAACGCCATGCGTGAAATCGGACTGGAAAGCCCGCGTTCACGTATCGCTCACACGATGGAAGAAGCGCTGGCCGTACAGGCCGAGATCGGCTACCCGACCGTGATCCGTCCTTCCTTCACCATGGGCGGTTCGGGCGGCGGTATTGCCTACAATCGTGAAGAGTTTATCGAGATTGTCGAGCGCGGTCTGGATGCTTCGCCGACCAGCGAAGTATTGCTTGAAGAATCCGTAATCGGCTGGAAAGAGTTCGAAATGGAAGTGGTGCGTGATCGCAATGACAACTGCATCATCGTCTGCTCGATTGAAAACTTTGACCCGATGGGTGTGCATACCGGCGACTCGATTACAGTTGCGCCCGCCCAGACTTTGACTGACCGTGAATATCAGCGCCTGCGTGATGCGTCGATTGCCGTGTTGCGCAAGATCGGCGTGGAATGTGGCGGCTCGAATGTGCAGTTTGCGGTCAGCCCTTACGATGGTCGCGTGCTGGTGATCGAAATGAATCCCCGGGTTTCGCGCTCTTCAGCGCTTGCCTCGAAGGCCACCGGTTTCCCGATTGCGAAGATCGCCGCCAAGCTGGCAGTGGGTTATACGCTGGATGAACTGAAGAACGACATCACGGGTGGCGCTACGCCTGCTTCGTTCGAACCCAGCATTGATTATGTGGTGACCAAGGTTCCCCGTTTCACCTTTGAAAAATTCCCCGGTTCCAATACCCGGCTGACGACGCAGATGAAGTCGGTGGGTGAAGTCATGGCCATGGGCCGTACTTTTCAGGAGTCGTTGCAAAAGGCCTTGCGTGGACTGGAAGTGGGCATTGATGGCCTGAGTCCGCTGCTGAATCTACCGTTGTCCGAAAGCGATACCAATCGTCTGCGCGAAGAATTGCGCATGCCGGGCGGAGAGCGTATCCGGTATGTGGCCGATGCCTTCCGGGCCGGCTGGACAATGGAAGAAGTCAACAAGCTGAGCGGAATTGATCCCTGGTTCCTCGTGCAGCTGGAAGACCTTATCAAGGAAGAGTCGCAGGTGGCAAGTGAAGGGCTTGAAGCGCTGGCGGTAGATCGTCTGCGTCACCTGAAGCGCAAAGGCTTTGCTGATAGTCGCCTGGCCAGATTGATCGGTACCGATGAAGCTTCAGTACGCCGGCGCCGGTTGCGACTGGGCGTTCGCCCTGTCTACAAGCGGGTTGATACCTGCGCAGCTGAATTCGCTACTTCAACGGCTTATATGTATTCGACCTACGAGGAAGAATGCGAGTCACAGCCCAGTGACAAAAAGAAGATCATGATCCTCGGTGGTGGACCGAATCGAATCGGACAGGGTATCGAGTTCGACTACTGCTGTGTACATGCCGCGTTTGCGCTGCGTGAGGCGGGTTTCGAAACCATCATGGTCAACTGCAATCCTGAAACGGTTTCAACTGACTACGATACCTCCGATCGTTTGTATTTCGAACCGCTGACACTTGAAGATGTCATGGAAATCATCGACAAGGAAAAGCCGGTGGGCGTCATCGTGCAGTATGGCGGCCAGACACCGCTGAAATTATGTCGCGCTCTGGAAGCCGCCGGTGCACCTATCATCGGCACTACCCCGGATGCAATCGATGTGGCTGAAGACCGTGAACGCTTTCAGCAACTGGTAACCCAGCTTGCTCTGCGGCAGCCGCCGAACCGCACTGCTCGAACTGAAGATGCAGCGGTACGCGCCGCACGTGAAATCGGTTATCCGCTGGTGGTACGTCCTTCCTATGTGCTGGGTGGACGCGCAATGGAAGTGGTGTTCAACGAAGATGATCTGCGCACTTACATGACCGAAGCAGTTACTGTGTCGAATGACAGTCCCGTGCTGCTGGATCGTTTTCTGGATGTGGCGATTGAAGTCGATGTGGATGCGATCTGTGACGGCGATGATGTCTACATCGGTGGCATCATGGAGCACATTGAGCAGGCAGGTGTTCATTCCGGTGATTCCAGCTGCTCGCTGCCACCTAACAGTCTGAGTACGGAATTGCAGACGGAGCTGAAATCACAGACGCGCAAACTGGCACTGGGATTGAAGGTCAAGGGATTGATGAACATTCAGTTTGCCATCCAGAATGGCGTGATCTATGTGCTGGAAGTGAATCCGCGTGCCTCGCGAACTGTTCCCTTTGTTTCCAAGGCGACCGGAGTGCCGCTGGCCAAGCTGGCCGCGCGCGTGATGGCGGGAGAGAAACTGAAGGATCTGGATCTGCTCAGAGAGCGATCAATGAAATTCTTCGCGGTTAAGGAAGCCGTGTTCCCGTTCGCCAAATTTCCCGAAGCCGATCCGATTCTCGGGCCGGAGATGAAGTCCACGGGTGAAGTTATGGGAACAGGTCGCAGCTTTGGTGAGGCCTATGCCAAGGCGCAGCTGGCTTCCAGCATCGTGCTGCCTACGCGGGGTGTGTGTCTTATCAGTGTGCGAGAGCGAGACAAAGAACTCGCCGCCAGTCTGGCGAGCAAGCTGGTGGCTCGCGGGTTTGAGATTGTTGCAACGGCTGGTACGGCCAGGACCATTGCGGCGGCCGGGATTCAGGTGCGCACAGTCAACAAGGTGCGTGAAGGGCGGCCGCACATTGTCGATATGATCAAGAATGATGAAATCACCCTGATCGTGAATACCACCGAAGGCAAGCAGGCTACGCTGGAGTCGCGGTCGATCCGTCGTGAAGCTGTGCATCGGAAGGTGACTTATTACACGACCATCAATGCAGCGCTGGCAACATGCGAGGCGCTGGATCATCTTGACTCCTCTGAAGTGAATCTGCTCCAGGATCTGCATAGAGAGATTGGTACATGAAGCGTGCTCCACTTACCCTCAAAGGCGCAGAACGTCTGCGTCTGGAACTGAAGCGACTCAAGCTCGAAGAACGTCCGCGTATCATCCAGGCGATTGCCGAAGCGCGCAGTCACGGTGACCTGAGTGAAAATGCCGAATATGCAGCGGCCCGTGAGGCGCAAAGCTTCATTGAAGGGCGTATCAAGGATCTGGAATCACATTTATCGAATTCCGAGGTCATTGATGTGGCGGCCATGGCCGGCAGTGAGCGTGTGGTGTTTGGTGCAACCGTCGAACTGGAACCCGAAGACGGTGGCAAAAAGGTGATTTACCAGATCGTTGGTGATGCGGAGGCCGATATCAAGGCGGGTCTGATTTCGGTGTCATCACCTGTTGCGCGCGCCATGGTCGGCAAGAGTGTTGGTGATGAAGTGGAAGTCGCCGCACCGAATGGTCTGCGCAGTTACGAAATCGTTGCCGTCAGATATGTCTAGAGAGGACCGACTGTCCGCACTGGTACTCGCCTTCTGGGCGGGTGGGTTGTGGACTGTCTGTGGCATGGTCGTACCAGCATTGTTCTGGTTGATACAAGACAGCAACCAGGCCGGCAATCTTGCAGCGCAGCTGTTCTATGGCGAGACATTCTTAGGCGTGTTGTTTGGCCTGATTTACTGGGCGCTGCAACGCGGCAAACTGGATGCAGTGAGCAGTCGCTGTGTGTGGATTGCAATGACCGCGCCACTGGTTTTTTTTGTTGTGCTCCGGCCGCTGATGAATGCAGCACGGAGTTCGGGGAACATGGCGCGATTCGGTCAATTTCACGGCCTGGCCAGTGTGTTATTCCTGACTGCCTGTTTTGCTGCAGGCGTACTGGTCTGGCGACCCCGGATCAGGCGTCCGGCAGGATGACCCTGGGTTTTTCCTGATTGGCCCGGTAAAACACGCCGATATTGCCGATGCGTTGTACCATCTCGCTCCGGGTGGCGTTGGACAGTGTTGCGAATACAGCATCGCGTGTCTCACGATCATCAAGACGGGCACGAACCTTGACCAGTTCATGCACATCGAGTGCGCCATCCAGTTCCTTGATAATGGCTTCCATCTTGCCGGGTTCACCGCTGGCATGACCCACCATCACGATGGGGTGTTTGGGGTGTGCCAGGCGACGTAAATGTTTTTTCTGATTTTCGGTAAGTGACATGGTGCTGAAGCGGGCAGGGTGGACGGGCCAGCAGTTTACCGATTGACGAGTCAAATTCTTGAAAAATCTCTGATGCCAAAGCGAACCAAATCCAGTGCCCGGTGGCTGGAAGAACATGAAAGTGACCCATTCGTAAAAGCGGCGCGTGCAGCGGGCTATCGTTCGCGCGCCATTTACAAGCTGGAAGAATTGCACCAGACAGACCGGCTGCTCAGGCCCGGCATGAGCGTGGTCGATCTGGGTGCCGCTCCGGGCGGCTGGAGCCAGTACTGCGCTCGCGTTCTGAATGGCAAGGGCCGGATCGTGGCACTGGACATATTGCCCATGGATGCCATCAAGGGTGTTGAGTTCATTCAGGGTGATTTTGGCAGTGATGCGGTATTTGAAGAACTGATGACTTTGCTCGGCACTGACAAAGTGGACCTTGTCTTGTCGGATATCGCCCCCAACATGTCGGGAATGCGGGATGTTGATCACCTGCGTGCGATGCATCTGGTCGAGCTGACGCTGGATTTCGCCGAGCGTAGCTTGAAACCCGGTGGTGACTATCTGGTCAAACTGTTTCAGGGGCGGGATTTCCATCCGTTCATGCAGCGGTTACGAGGATTGTTCGAAACTGTGAAGACGCGCAAGCCCAAGGCATCAAGGTCTCGCAGCCCTGAGCTATATGTATTGGCGCGCGGCTTTCGGATGGTGTAGTGTCGGACGTGCTTTTTATTGAAAAAATCACCTTGGAATCGCCCGATCAGGCTGTGGTGGTAGTTAGGAGTTTGTCTTGAACGATTTAGCCAAGAATGTGATTCTCTGGGTGGTCATTGCTGTCATTCTGGCAGCCGTGTTCAGCAATTTCAGCGGGCATAATGGCTCGTCACAACCCATTGCCTATTCCACCTTTCTTGAACAGGTGAAAAGCGGTGGCGTGAGTGAAGTGACCTTCCAGGAAGGCAACATGATTTCCGGCAAGCGCAAGAACGGGGAAGCATTCCTCAGCTACAGCCCGGAAACTGATAACTCGGCATTGATCGGTACCTTGCAGGACAACAAGGTGACCTTCAGCGCTTCAGCTCCTGAGCGACAGGGTTTCCTTATGCAATTGTTCCTGTCGTCCTTCCCGATCCTGCTGCTGATCGGGGTGTGGGTGTATTTCATGCGTCAGATGCAGGGTGGCGCAGGTGGTCGTGGAGCCATGTCGTTCGGCAAATCACGCGCACGCATGTTGAATGAAGATCAGGTGCAGGTGACGTTTGCCGATGTGGCGGGCGTCGAGGAAGCCAAGCAGGAAGTGGTTGAGATCGTTGAGTTCCTGAAAGACCCGGGCAAATTCCAGCGTCTGGGCGGCAAGATTCCACGCGGTGTATTGATGGTCGGCTCGCCGGGTACCGGCAAAACCCTGCTGGCCCGCGCAATTGCCGGCGAAGCCAAGGTGCCGTTCTTCACGATTTCCGGTTCCGACTTTGTAGAAATGTTTGTCGGCGTTGGCGCATCACGTGTGCGCGATATGTTTGAGCAGGCCAAGAAGCATGCGCCGTGCATCATCTTCATTGATGAAATCGACGCAGTAGGTCGTCATCGCGGCGCCGGACTCGGTGGTGGCCATGACGAACGTGAGCAGACACTGAATCAGTTGCTGGTGGAAATGGATGGTTTCGAAGGCACTGAAGGGGTGATCGTCATTGCTGCGACCAATCGTCCCGACGTACTGGATCCTGCGCTGTTGCGTCCGGGTCGCTTTGACCGTCAGGTCACCGTGCCTCTGCCTGATGTGCGTGGCCGTGAACAGATCCTGAAAGTACACATGCGCAAGCTGCCGCTGGGAGATGATGTCAAACCACAATTGATTGCGCGCGGTACCCCGGGATTCTCAGGTGCAGATCTGGCCAATCTCGTCAATGAGGCTGCCCTGTTCGCTGCGCGTCAGAATCGTCGGGTCGTGACGATGGAAGAATTCGAGAAAGCCAAGGACAAACTCATCATGGGCACGGAGCGGCGCTCCATGGTGATGGATGATCAGGAAAAGAAGCTCACTGCCTATCATGAGGCAGGGCATGCCATTGTCGGACTGACGGTGGCAGAACATGATCCTGTCTACAAAGTCTCGATCATTCCACGCGGACGGGCGCTGGGTGTCACTATGTTCCTGCCGGAAGCAGATCGTTACAGCACCAGCAAGCGTCGGCTGGAAAGCCGGATTGCCACGTTGTTCGGCGGGCGTATCGCTGAAGAGATGATTTTTGGTGTGGAGGCCGTGACCACCGGAGCATCAAATGACATTGAGCGCGCAACTGAAATTGCCCGCAACATGGTGACCAAGTGGGGCTTGTCCGACAAGATGGGCCCGCTGTCTTATGCTGAAGAAGAAGGTGAAGTGTTTCTCGGCAGGCAGATGACTCAGCACAAGCAGATTTCAGATGTCACTGCCAACGCGATTGATGCCGAGGTTCGGAAAGTAATTGACACCAATTACATGAATGCAAAACAGATTCTTGAAGCCAATCTGGATTGTCTGCACAAGATGGCACAGGCACTGATCAAGTATGAAACCATTGATGAAGCTCAAATGAAGGACATCATGGCCGGCCGTGAGCCAAGACCACCTCAGGATTGGGATGACACGCCATCAGCTCCCTCTGCGACAACACGCGAGAGAGATTCGACCGATGGCACGATCGGCAAGCCTGCCAGTCAGCACTAGTCAATAAACATCATAAGATTGCAGTCACATACATTCTGTATCTGGCTGCAGTCTTCACTCCGAAATCGTTATTCCCTGCGCGTCCATGTTGTTGCATTGTGGATCACAAGTTCTTGACCTGAGTACGCCGAGAATCATGGGTGTACTGAATGTGACCCCTGATTCCTTTTCTGATGGTGGCCGTTATCTGGATCTGGATGCTGCAGTTACGCACGTTGCACGCATGATCGCTGAGGGTGCGGACATCATTGATGTGGGTGGTGAATCGACACGCCCCGGCGCTGCTGAAGTTGGCACTATGGAAGAGCTGCAACGCGTAGTGCCGGTAATTGACGCGATCCGGGCTGCGCATCCGGATGTGATTATCTCGGTTGATACCAGCAAACCTGAAGTGATGAGTGCCGCAGTGGCCGCAGGTGCGGGAATAATTAATGATGTGCGCGCCCTGACATCAACCGGTGCATTGCAGGTGGCTGCTGCGACACAGGCTGCTGTGTGTCTGATGCATATGCAGGGCCAGCCGGATTCAATGCAGGTGGCGCCCTGCTATGAAAATGTAGTGAGCGAGGTGAGCGGTTTTCTGACTGACAGAGTGCAGGCCTGTGTAGCGGCGGGTATCGTGCGTGAGCGTATTCTGATTGATCCGGGTATCGGCTTCGGCAAGAAACCGGAGCACAATCTTGCATTGCTGGCGCACCTGCCTGTGTTTTCGCGACTGCAATTACCTATGTTGCTGGGTGTGTCACGTAAATCACTCATCGGCGCGATCCTGAGCAGGCCAGTTGAGCATCGACTCTCGGGTGGTGTGGCGCTGGCTACGGCCGCAGTGCTGTCCGGTGCGCGTATTATTCGCACCCATGATGTTGCACAAACCAGTGACGCAGTGCGTATGGCACAGGCACTGTTGCAAGCGGGCTATGAAATTTAATAATTGACTAAAGACAATTTAAAGCGGGGCGAGTGTGGCAAGAAAATATTTTGGAACTGATGGAGTACGTGGTCGTGTCGGCCAGTCACCTATGACAGTTGATTTTGCCTTGCGGCTGGCGAGCGCGGCTGCACGTGTGCTGGCACCTGAGGGTGGTACCGTTCTCATCGGCAAGGACACGCGCGTTTCCGGCTATATGTTCGAGGCCGCGCTGGAAGCAGGTCTGGTAGCTGCGGGTGTCAACGTCATGCTGATTGGTCCTCTGCCCACGCCGGGAATCGCTTACTTGACCAAAAAATTTTCGTGCAACTTCGGAGTGGTGATCAGCGCATCCCACAACCCATATGAAGACAATGGCATCAAGTTCTTTGATGACAAGGGCGGCAAGCTCAGTGATGAAATTGAATCGCAGATAGAAGCACTGCTGGATTCACCTCCCATTACCCGCGAATCTCACCAGCTTGGCTTTGCCAAGCGCGTCGATAAATCCCGAACGCATTACCAGGATTTCTGTGCGGCCAGCATTCCTGCTGATGTCAGATTGACGGGGCTGAAAATCGTCATCGACTGTGCTCATGGTGCCGGATACAAAGTGGGGCCGCGCATTCTGGCTGATCTGGGTGCTGAAATTATTCCGCTCGGCTGTTCACCGAATGGCCGGAACATCAATCTTCATTGCGGTTCTACCTCGCCGGAGTTGCTGCAGCACACGGTACCTGGTGTGCGGGCACATGTGGGTGTTGCGCTGGATGGCGATGCAGATCGACTGGTGATGGTGGATCATCTGGGGCGCGTGGTGGATGGTGACCAGCTGCTGTATCTGCTGGCAACTGCGCGCCATGCGGCCGGGGGGCTGCAAGGTCCCGTGATTGGTACCGTCATGAGCAATCTCGGTCTGGAGCATGCACTGGCGCGACAGGGAATTGATTTCAGGCGCGCCAAGGTGGGTGATCGTTATGTGCTGGAAATGTTGCGCGAGACCGGCGGCGTGCTGGGCGGTGAGACTTCCGGTCACCTGTTATGTCTGGATCGGACAACTACCGGCGATGCCATTATCAGTGCCTTGCAGGTACTCTCAGTCATGCAGCAGACCGGCAAGTCACTGGCCGAGCTGACCGCACCCATGATCAAGTATCCGCAGGTAATGGAAAACGTGCGGGTGGCTCAGAAGATCGACACCGATAAGTCACCGGCCATACAGGAAGCGGTCCGGCAGGCTGAAGCGCGACTGGCGGGTACGGGCCGGGTAGTCTTGCGAGCCTCAGGAACCGAGCCGGTCATCCGGGTCATGGTGGAGGGGCGGGACGAGAAGCTGGTGCGGCAGTTGGTGGCCGAGCTGGTACAGGTGGTCACCCGGGCTGTCTGAATGCAGGTTGATCTTGGGTTTGATTTTGAGGGGCGGCGCCAGTAAGCTTCCGCGCCTTTCGCAGGCTGGGACTGGAACGGTTAGCAGGACAGGCATGAGTAACACGCGTCGGCCATTGGTTGCAGGTAACTGGAAGATGCATGGTTCGCGTGCGGAAAATTCCGCACTGCTGGAAGCCATGACCGGTCAGCTTGATAAGCTTCAGGCAGAGGTTCTGGTCTGTCCGCCATTTGTGTATCTGGCTGAAATCGCCGGTCGTCTGGCGGGTTCGCGGATTGCGGTGGGAGCTCAGTCGCTGTGTGCCGAAAGTACCGGCGCTTTTACTGGCGAGGTTTCCGCCGCTATGTTGAAGGACATCGGCTGTCAGTATGTGCTGGTCGGACACTCTGAACGACGTTCACTGTTTCACGAAGACAATGAACTGGTGGCGCGCAAATTTGTTGCAGCCCAGTCTCAGGGACTGATCCCGGTACTGTGTGTAGGCGAGTCGCTGGCGCAGCGGCAGTCGGAGCAGACCTTCGACGTGATTCGTGCGCAGCTGGATGCGGTACTGGCGCTGGCGGGAATTGCTGCTTTTGCTAGGGCAATCGTGGCTTACGAGCCAGTGTGGGCAATCGGTACTGGATTGACCGCCACACCGGAGCAGGCGCAGGCTGTGCATGCGTTCATCCGCAAGCATCTGGGTACGCAGGACGCGCAGATCGCTGATGGACTTCGGATTCTGTACGGTGGTAGCGTCAAGGGCAGCAACGCTGCGGAATTGTTTGCGATGGCGGACGTGGACGGTGGCCTTGTGGGAGGCGCTTCGCTCAAGGCTGCTGAATTTTTACAAATTTGTGCCGCTGCTGGTTAAGCCTGAATTGAATTGCTAGTGAGTTGAACTGATATGAACTGGTTACAAACTGCCACCATGATCCTGCACCTGTTTCTGTGTGTCGGCATCGTCGGTCTGGTGTTGTTGCAACGTGGCAAAGGCGCTGATGCAGGTGCCGGATTCGGTGCGGGCGCCTCAGGTACCGTGTTTGGCGCGCGTGGTTCGGCTTCATTCCTGTCGCGCACCACTGCCATTCTGGCCAGTCTGTTTTTCGTCACCTGTCTGACTCTGGCTTATCTGGGCAATACACAAGTTAAAAACACCAGTGTCATTGATAGCGTGGCTGGAGCGACTGCAAGCGCCGCTTCAAGTGCTCAATCAAGCGATCAGGGAATTCAGATTCCGGCCTCGGTTCCGGCCACCCCGGCGGCGGGTCAGGTAGCACCGGTTCCGGTAACGGAGCCAGCCAGCAAGTAACACACTGGTTGCTGCGCAAGTAATGCGGATGTGGTGGAACTGGTAGACACGCTACCTTGAGGTGGTAGTGGCGCAAGTCGTGGAGGTTCGAGTCCTCTCATCCGCACCAACTCTTCAGTTGTCCAGTTCGCAACTGAAGTCAGAATAAAGCCGGGCAGCTGCCCGGCTTTTTCTTTTACACGCTCCTTAACTGTTATTTCCTGCTTCATCCTGCTCTGAGTAATTCGTCAGTGTTACAGGATCATCAAGACTTTCAGCTGCAAGGGTGTATGACTTGCGCAATGTGTCCTGTACAATTCTGCAGGCTTATATCGGTCGAATTTCTGGACCATGCTGCAAAACTATCTACCAATTCTGATTTTTCTCGGTGTTGCCACTGGCCTGTCCCTGCTGCTGCTGGGTCTGGGATTCGGTTTCGGTGCCTTATTCGGTATCCGCAAACCCTACGCAGAAAAGCAATCCACCTACGAGTGCGGATTTGAGCCCTTCGAAGATTCACGCATCAAATTTGATGTGCGCTACTACTTGGTTGCCATCCTGTTCATCGTCTTTGATCTGGAAATAGCCTTTCTTTTTCCATGGGCGGTTTCACTCAGCAAGATCGGCGCGGTCGGTATTGCTGCGGTGGGTATCTTCCTGCTGATTCTGGTGGTTGGTTTCATCTATGAATGGAAGAAAGGGGCGCTGGAATGGGATTAACCGCTACGACCCCGCTGGATCAGGCCAATGAGCAACTGATTGGTCCAGCCAATAATGTAAATGAAGCAGAGCTGAGTGCGACGCTGGAGCAGCGCGGATTCCTGACTACAAGTGTGGACAATCTGGTCAACTGGGCGCGTACCGGTTCGATGTGGCCCATGACATTCGGGCTTGCCTGTTGCGCTGTGGAAATGATGCACGCCGGTGCTTCCCGGTATGATCTGGATCGCTTCGGCATAGTGTTTCGTCCGAGTCCGCGACAGTCGGACGTGATGGTGGTGGCCGGTACGCTGGTCAACAAGATGGCACCTGCCTTGCGCAAGGTATACGACCAGATGCCCGAGCCGCGCTGGGTGATCTCCATGGGTTCGTGTGCCAATGGTGGTGGTTACTACCACTATTCCTATGCAGTTGTGCGCGGCTGTGATCGCATTGTGCCTGTCGATGTGTATGTGCCGGGCTGCCCGCCTACGGCTGAAGCTCTGCTGTACGGCATCCTGCAGTTGCAGAACAAGATTCGCCGCACCAGCACTATTGCCAGGAAGTAAACACAAGCATGGCAAATCGCATTGATTCAATGGCTGAGCGCGTTGATGCGCAATTTACAGGGCGACTGACCCGCATTGCCTCAACCTGTGGCGAGCTGAGTTATGAGCTGGCTGCGGATGATCTGATTGCTGTCTGTACTACGCTGCGCGATGCTGACGCATTCAGGTTTGAACAGCTGGTTGATCTGACCGGTATGGATTATCTGAATTACGGTCAGGTGGAATGGTCGACGCTGAAATCAACCGGGACCGGTTTCAGTCGCGGCGTGGCACGTAATGCAGAATTACCGGATGCGTCATCAGGTCGTTTTGCAGTGGTATATCACCTGCTGTCTGTCACAAATAACGTGCGCTTGCGCCTGCGTGTAAGACTGGCTGATAACGATGCGCCGATTATTGATTCTCTAGTGAATGTCTGGGCGTCGGCCAACTGGTTTGAGCGTGAAGCATTCGACATGTTCGGCATCCTGTTCAACGGGCACCCGGATCTGCGCCGCATCCTCACAGACTACGGATTCATCGGGCATCCATTCCGCAAGGATTTTCCGTTAATCGGCAATGTGGAAGTACGTTACGACGAGGACAAGGGCCGAGTGATTTATCAGCCGGTTTCCATCGAACCGCGTGTGCTTGTGCCGCGCGTAATTCGCGATGACAACCGTTATGACGCAGCGCTGACGCAGCGTCCGGCGAATTCCTGAGGCAAGCGCAGCAAGCATGGCTGAAATTCATAATTTCACTTTGAACTTTGGTCCGCAGCATCCGGCTGCGCACGGTGTATTGCGACTGGTGCTGGAAATGGATGGCGAAGTCATCCAGAAAGCCGATCCGCATATCGGTTTGTTGCATCGTGGTACGGAAAAGCTGGCGGAATCCAAGCCTTTCAATCAGTCCATCGGTTACATGGATCGTCTCGACTATGTGTCGATGATGTGTAACGAACATGCCTATGTGATGGCGATTGAAAATCTGCTGGGAATCAAGGCGCCGGTTCGTGCGCAGTACATTCGCGTGATGTTCGATGAAATCACCCGCATACTGAATCATCTGATGTGGCTGGGTGCGCACGGTCTGGATATTGGCGCCATGACCATGTTCCTGTACTGCTTCCGCGAGCGCGAAGATCTGATGGACTGCTATGAGGCGGTTTCCGGTGCGCGCATGCATGCTACCTATTATCGACCGGGCGGCGTGTACCGGGATTTGCCGGATTCAATGCCGAAGTATCAGGCATCCAGATGGCGTACCCAGAAACAGGTCGACAAGCTGAATGAACGTCGCAGCGGCAGCATGCTCGATTTCATTGATGATTTTGTGGCGCGCTTTCCTGCTTGCGTTGATGAATACGAAACCCTGCTTACCGATAACCGTATCTGGAAGCAGCGTACCGTGAATATCGGCGTGGTATCGCCTGAGCGTGCCCTGCAATTAGGTTTTACCGGTCCGATGTTGCGTGGTTCTGGACTGGCGTGGGATCTGCGCAAGCAGCAACCATATGAAGTTTATGCCCATATGGATTTTGATATTCCAGTTGGCGTGAATGGCGATTGTTACGACCGTTATCTGGTGCGTGTAGAAGAAATGCGGCAGTCAAACCGCATCATCAAGCAGTGCGTGGACTGGTTACGCAAGCATCCGGGATCGGTAATGCTGGAAGATCACAAGATTGCGCCGCCTTCACGTGAGCAGATGAAGGGTGATATGGAATCGTTGATTCATCACTTCAAGCTGTTCACGGAAGGATATTGCGTGCCTGCCGGCGAAACCTATGCGGCAGTTGAAGCGCCCAAGGGTGAGTTCGGTATTTATCTGGTATCAGATGGAGCTAACAAGCCCTTCCGTCTGAAATGCCGTGCCCCTGGCTTTGTGCATCTGGCGGCACTGGAAGAAATGGTGAAGGGTCATATGCTGGCCGATGTGGTTGCCGTAATCGGCACCCAGGATATTGTTTTCGGAGAAGTTGACCGGTGAGCAACACTGACCACAATGCCGTACAGACAGGACTGTCGGCTCATCTCAAAGAAGAAATTGATCACTGGCTGACCAAGTTTCCGCCGGAACGCAAGCGCTCGGCAGTGCTGGCTGCATTGCGGGCCGCACAGCATGAAAATAACGGTTTTCTGACTGCGCAGCAGATGGACGCGATCGCTGAATACCTGCAGTTACCACCCATACAGGTGTACGAGGTGGCCAGTTTCTATTCCATGTTCGAGACCAAGCCGGTAGGTCGATACCATGTGTCAGTGTGCACCAATATTTCCTGCATGCTGTGTGGTGGCGAAGAGTTGCTGGAGCATGTTGAAAAACGACTGGGCATCAAAGTTGGTGAGAGTACTTCAGATGGCCGCTTCTTCCTCAAGCGTGAAGAGGAGTGTCTGGCTGCATGCACCGGTGCGCCGATGATGATGGTGGATCATGTGTTCTATGAAAATCTCACGCCTGCCAGGGTGGATGAGATTCTCGACAGTCTCAAGTAAGCACAAACAAGCATGAACAAGCTCGAACAGAAAAATCTGGTGTGCTTTGAACCGCTGAAATATGAGCGGTCCTGGGAGCTGGCCACCTATCGCAAGATCGGCGGCTATCAGGCGTGGGAAAAGATCCTGCGCGGTGAGATGACCAAGGAACAGGTGATTGAGGAGGTTAAAGCTTCAGGATTGCGTGGTCGTGGGGGCGCAGGCTTCCCGACGGGTGTGAAGTGGGGCTTCATGCCGCGCAATGCACCGGGACAGAAGTATGTCGTATGCAACTCCGATGAGAGTGAGCCCGGCACCTGTCATGACCGTGACATCCTGCGCTACAACCCGCATGCCTTGATTGAAGGTATGGCCATCGGTGGCTATGCCATGGGCGCGAGCGTTGGTTACAACTATATTCGCGGTGAATTTCTCGGCGAGCCGATCCCGCGCTTTGAAGCAGCTCTCAAGGAGGCCTACGATGCGGGTCTGCTCGGCAAGAACATCAAAGGTTCAGGCATAGACTTCGATCTGCATACTTATATCGGTGCAGGTGCGTATATCTGTGGAGAAGAGACGGCTTTGCTGGAGTCGCTGGAAGGCAAACAGGGTCGTCCGCGATTCAAGCCGCCTTTCCCGGCAAACTTTGGCTTGTATGGCAAGCCTACAACCATCAATAACACGCAAAGCTATGCCTCGGTTCCCACCATCCTGCGTAACGGCGCAAAGTGGTTCGCGGATCTGGGAGTGCCAACCGCGGGCGGCACCATGGTGTTCTCGGTATCCGGACATGTGGCCAGACCATTGAACATTGAGCTGCCGCTGGGTATTACCTTCAATGAATTGCTGGAAGAAGCCGGTGGTGTCTGGAAGGGCCGGAAACTGAAGGCCGTTATACCGGGTGGTATCTCCACACCGGTTATCCCGGCTGCATTGCTGAGCGATGTCACCATGGACTATGACGGCTTGCGCAAGGTGGGTTCGTCACTGGGCACAGGTTCGATGATTGTGATGGATGATCAGACCTGCATGGTGAAGACACTGGAGCGTATTTCGCGATTCTTCTATGCCGAGTCCTGTGGTCAGTGCACGCCGTGTCGTGAGGGTACGGGCTGGGTGAATCGTGTACTGAAGCGCATCGTCGCCGGTCAGGGCACGCGACAGGATCTTGATCTGTTGCTGGAAGTGGTTGGCAAGATTGAAGGCCATACCATCTGTGCATTCGGCGATGCGGCTGCATGGCCGGTGCAGAGCTTCCTCAAGCACTTCCGTCACGAGTTTGAATACTACGTCGAACATGGTCATAGCATGGTGCAAGCCGGTCAGCGGGATGCTGCATGATGTGTTCTGACCTACAGCCTGGAATCTAAGCCAAAAACATGAGCGACGATCTCGTCAATATTGAAATCAATGGCCGGCCGGTGCAGGCGCGCAAGGGTCAGATGCTGATCCATGCGACGGACGCCAGCGGCGATTATGTGCCGCGTTTCTGTTATCACGACAAGTTGCCGATCGCGGCCAATTGCCGCATGTGTCTGGTGGAAGTAGAGAAGGCACCCAAGCCATTGCCAGCCTGCGCCACCCCGGTGGCCGAAGGCATGAAGATTTTCACCAAGTCACCCAAAGCCATTGCTGCACAGAAGGCAGTGATGGAATTTCTGCTGATCAATCATCCGCTTGATTGCCCGATCTGTGATCAGGGCGGTGAGTGTGAGTTGCAGGATCTGGCGGTGGGCTTCGGTCGTGATGTTGCTCGTTATGCCGAACGCAAGCGGGTGGTGAAGGACAAGAATATCGGTCCGCTGGTATCGACTGACATGACGCGCTGTATTCACTGTACCCGTTGTGTGCGCTTTACCTCGGAAATTCAGGGTTTCCAGGAATTGGGAACCTGCGGTCGGGGTGAACATGTCGAGATCGGCACGTTTATCGAGAAGAGTGTTGAGCATGAATTATCAGGCAACATCATTGATCTGTGCCCGGTCGGTGCACTGAACAGCAAGCCCTATCGCTACAGTGCCCGTGCGTGGGAAATGACCCAGCAACCACTGGTATCGCCGCATGACAGTGTTGGTACCAATATGTTCGCGCATGTGTTGCGTGGGCGTGTGATGCGGGTAGTGCCGCGCGTCAATGAAGACATTAATGAAAACTGGATTGCAGATCGTGACCGTTACAGTTACGAAGGTCTGTATAGCGAAGATCGCCTGACCAAGCCGCAGATGCGTGAGGGCTATAGCTGGCGGGAAGTGGATTGGCAGACTGCACTGCATGCGGTTGCCGACAGGCTGAATGCAGTGGCCCGACAGGATGCCGGCCAGATCGGTGTACTGGCTGCACCGTCGGTCACCCTTGAAGAAGCCTATCTGACACAGCGCATTGCGCGTGGGCTGGGCAGCAATAATATTGATCATCGCTTGCAGCGCAGTGATTGCAGCGACCAGCAGTTCGATCCGGTATTTCCATGGTTGGGGTGTTCTATTGCTGAATTGGAGCAAACTGGCAGCCTGCTGGTGATTGGTTCCAACCTGCGTAAAGAAGCGCCTTTGCTGGCGCATCGCATTCGTAAAGCCGCTGTGAAGAGGGGCGCGCAGGTCGCGTTCATCAACGCGCGCACATATAAGTACCTGTTCCCCGTTTCAGGCTATCTGGCCAGTAATGGCATCGGCATGGTTGATCACCTGGCCGCGGTCGTGGCTGCGGCCGCGCAGGCTAAGGGCGTAACCGTTCCCGCGAGTGTCAATGCACTGGTTGCAAAGGCTCAGGCCAGTGATGCTCATCGTGCCATTGCGGCACAGCTAAGCAGTGGTGAACGACGCATTATTCTGCTCGGTGCGCTGGCGCAGCGCGATGGTGGCTTTGCGCAGTTGCGCGCACTGGCGGCCGCTTTGTCACAGATCACCGGTGCACAGCTGGGATACATCGCTGATGGCGGCAATACCGTTGCAGCACATCTGGCAGGTGTGCTGCCGCATCGCGGTGTGGCCGGTCAGTCATTGCCTGCCAGTGGTCTGTCTGCTGCAGACATGCTGGATGCAAAACTGAAATCCTATCTGCTGGTGGGATCGATTGAAGCTCAGGATCTGCCTGCCGGTGCCATTGAAAAAATGCGCGCTAACGGATTTGTCGTGGCTCTGTCGTCCTACGCCAGCGCAAAAGACTATGCCGATATCATTCTGCCTATCGGTACCTTTGCTGAAACATCAGGCACCTATGTCAATGTTGAAGGCCGCTGGCAGAGTGTGCCCGGTGCAGCCAGTCCATTGGGCGAAGCACGCCCTGCATGGAAAGTGCTGCGGGTACTGGGCAATTTGCTGAATCTGTCAGATTTCGACTATGAAAACTCAGAACAGATTCGCGATGAGTTGCGTAACCAGACCGGCAATGTGATTGCAGATAATCGCTATCACAATACAGCTGCCGTGGCGCGGCATTCAGCTGCTGAGGCGATAGAAGTGCAGCTGTACAGTGTGGATGCCATCGTGCGTCGCGCAACCGCACTCCAGCTCACACATGAAGCACTGCAAGCCAGAGCAGGGGAGCAGGCATGAACGCCGTCCCTGATCTGATTCAACCGGTCTTTGATTTCTTGAACCTGCCTGACTGGTTACGGCTGGTGGCATGGACTGTCATGACTGCCGTCATGATGTTCCTGACCATCATCATTTTCATGGCATTCCTGACGCTGGCTGAACGGCGCGTTATTGGCAGCATGCAGGCGCGTATCGGTCCCAATCGAATCCGTCTGTTCGGTCTGCCGTATTTCCGCGGGCTTGCTCAGCCGTTCGCAGATGTGATCAAGCTGATGTTCAAGGAAATCATCCTGCCTACCGGCTCAAACAAGTTCCTGTTTATTCTGGCACCTTTGCTCACTGCGATTCCAGCACTGGCTACCTGGGCCGTGATGCCCTTCTGGCCGGGTTTTACTGTTGCCAATGTGGATGCCGGTCTGCTCTATATTCTGGCGCTCACTTCAACGGGAGTGTACGGCGTTATCCTCGCCGGCTGGGCCTCCAATTCCAAGTACGCCTTCCTCGGCGCCATGCGTGCAGCAGCGCAGGTAGTGGCTTATGAAATCGCAATGGGCTTTGCGCTGGTGGGTGTGGTGATGGCGGCCGGTTCGCTGAATCTCGGGCAGATCATTTCCGCACAGAGTGGCGGCATTTCGAACTGGTTCTTTATCTGGTTGTTCCCGCTGTTCATTATTTATTTCATCTCCGGCATTGCCGAAACCAATCGCGCGCCATTCGACGTTGTGGAAGGTGAATCGGAAATCGTGGCCGGCTTCCATGTGGACTATTCGGGCATGGCCTTCGCGCTGTTCTTCGTCGCCGAATACATCAACATGATTCTGATCTCGGCGCTGACATCGATCTTCTTCCTCGGTGGCTGGCTGTCGCCGTTTGCTGGTGTGGAATCGCTTCCGGCAATCCTGACTACCTCCGGGCTGCACTGGCTGGTATTCAAGATCTGTTTCTTCCTGTTCTGCTTCCTGTGGTTCCGTGCCACCTTCCCGCGTTATCGCTATGACCAGATCATGCGGCTGGGCTGGAAGGTATTTATTCCGCTGACGCTGGTGTGGATCACCGTGGAAGCAGTATTGGCCGTCATGAAGATCGGGCCATTCGCCCGGCTGATGGCTAACTGAGTCAGACCATGAAAAGTATTTTTAAAACACTATTTCTGTCGGAGCTGTGCCAGGGGCTGTATGTCACCGCCCGCCAGTTCTTTGCGCGCCCGCATGTGGTGGTGCAGTACCCGGAAGAAAAGACGCCGCAATCGCCGCGTTTCCGTGGTCTGCATGCACAGCGCCGCTATGCCAATGGTCAGGAACGTTGCATCGCCTGCAAGCTGTGCGAAGCCGTGTGTCCGGCGCTGGCGATCAATATTGAATCCGGAGTCAGTGATGACGGTACTCGCCGTACTACCCGTTACGACATTGATCTGTTCAAGTGCATTTTCTGCGGCTTCTGCGAAGAAGCCTGTCCGGTGGACGCGATTGTGGAAACCCGCATTCACGAGTACCACATGGAAAACCGGGGCGAGAACATCATGACCAAGGACAAGCTGCTTGCAGTGGGTGACAAGTTCGAAGCCATGATCGCCGCTGACAAGGCTGCTGACGCACGGTACCGATAAATGAGCTTCACTGAAATTCTGTTCTACGTTTTTTCAGCCGTGCTGGTGGTTTCCGCACTGGGCGTGATCACTGCACGCAACCCGGTGTACTCGGCGCTGTGGCTGGTGTTTGCGTTCTTCAATAGCGCCATCATCTGGATGCTGCTGGAAGCCGAGTTTCTGGCCATCATCCTGATACTGGTGTACGTGGGCGCAGTGATGGTGCTGTTCCTGTTCGTGGTGATGATGCTGGATATCAAAGTTGAAGAACTGCGTGCCGGATTTACCAGATACGCCTGGCTTGGGTTGCCCATTGCATTGCTGGTAATTGGTGAAATCGGCAGCGTAGTGTGGGTGAAGTCACAGGACGATAAAGCGCTGGGATTGAGCAGTGTGGCTTCGCCAGCTGCCTATGCGGCGGACTACAGCAATACCAAGGCACTGGGACAGTTGCTGTATACCGAATACCTGTACCCGCTGCAGCTGGCCGCGTCCATTCTGCTGATCGCCATTGTCGCCGCCATTGTGCTCACCATGCGCAAACGTAGCGGCCAGAAGGTGCAGGATATTGGCGCGCAGATATCTGTGAAGGCGAAGGACCGGGTGCGCATCGTCAAGGTTGCCGCAGTGCAGCCCGAGACCGGTAACACCGTAGAGGGCCAGTCATGATCAGTTTGCACAATGTACTGATGCTTTCCGGCGTGCTGTTCAGTCTGTCAGTGGCGGGCATCTTCCTCAATCGCAAGAACGTGATTCTGCTGTTGATGTGCATCGAGCTGATGCTGCTGGCCGTCAATTTCAACTTTGTGGCGTTTTCACGCCAGCTCGGCGATCTGCATGGCCAGATATTCGTGTTTTTCATCCTGACCGTTGCGGCTGCCGAGTCGGCAATAGGTCTGGCGATCCTGGTGGTGCTGTTCCGTCAACGCAAGAGCATCAACGTTGAACAGCTCGATACGATGAAGGGTTAAGGCGTGGAGAATACTCTTTTAGTCATCGTACTGGCTCCGCTGATTGCAGCGATTCTTGCCGGTATTTTTGGCCGGTTCATCGGGCGTGCGGGTGCGCACACTGTGACAATTCTCGGTGTGGCCACTGCCTGTGTACTGTCGATCCTGACGCTCAAGCAACTGGTCACCGGTGAAGCACAGAACTACTACGGCAATCTGTACACCTGGCTGGTCAGTGATGGAGTGCAGATGAATGTCGGCTTCATGGTAGATCGCCTCACTGCCATGATGATGGTGGTGGTGACTTTCGTATCACTGTGCGTGCACGTCTATACCATCGGCTACATGGCTGATGATCCGGGCTACCAGCGGTTTTTCTCCTATATCTCGCTGTTCACTTTCTCAATGCTGATGCTGGTGATGTCGAATAACTTCATGCAGCTGTTCTTCGGCTGGGAAGCGGTGGGTGTGGTGTCCTATCTGCTGATCGGCTTCTGGTACACGCGCCCGACGGCGATCTTTGCCAATCTCAAGGCGTTTCTGGTTAACCGTGTGGGTGACTTCGGTTTCGTGCTCGGTATTGCCGCCGTGCTGTATTACACGGGTTCGCTGGACTATCGCGAAGTGTTTGCGGCAGCTCATCATGCTTTTGCCGGCAAGACCATGGAAATCATTCCGGGTTATGCGTGGGACGCCATCACTGTTACTTGCCTGTTACTGTTTGTCGGCGCCATGGGCAAGTCCGCACAGATGCCGCTGCATGTGTGGTTGCCCGATTCGATGGAAGGCCCGACACCGATTTCGGCACTGATCCATGCGGCAACCATGGTGACCGCCGGTATCTTCATGGTGGCGCGTATGTCGCCGCTGTTTGAAATGTCCGAGACGGCACTGAACACTGTGCTGATCATTGGTTCCTGCACGGCCTTCTTCATGGGCCTGCTGGGTCTGGTGAACAACGACATCAAGCGTGTGGTGGCGTATTCAACCCTGTCTCAGTTGGGTTACATGACCGTAGCGCTCGGCGTGTCAGCCTATGCCGGTGCGGTGTTCCATCTGATGACTCATGCCTTCTTCAAGGCGTTGCTGTTCCTTGCCGCTGGCTCGGTGATCATCGGTATGCATCACGAGCAGGACATGCGCAAGATGGGCAATCTCAGGAAGTACATGCCGATTACCTACTGGACCTGTCTGATCGGCTCGCTTGCGTTGATCGGTTTTCCCGGTACCTCTGGCTTCTTCTCCAAGGATGCGCTGATTGAAGCTGTCAGCGAATCGCATCTGCCTGCCGCTCGCTTCGCATATTACTGCGTACTCTCGGGTGTGTTCATCACCGCGTTCTACAGCTTCCGTCTGGTGTTCATGACCTTCCACGGCAAGGAGCGCTTCGATACCAGTGAAGCTGCTCATGCACATGACAGCCATGCCGTGGCCGACAAGCATGATGACCATACACACGGTCATGACGATCATTCCCACGACGATCATGCGCATGATGATCATGGTCACCATGGTGGTGTTCCACACGAAAGTCCCTGGGTGGTGACCTTGCCGCTGGTGCTGCTGGCTATTCCTTCGCTGTTCATCGGCTGGTTCACCATCGGTCCTATGCTGTTCGGTGATTACTTCGGTTCAGCCATCGTAGTTGAAGAATCTCACAATGTGCTGGGCGAGCTGGCGCATGAGTTCCATGGTTCAGCTGGTTTCGTTGAACATGGCATTACCCAGTTGCCATTCTTCCTGGCGATGGGCGGTGTGTTCTTTGCCTGGCTGTTCTACGTCAAGCTGACCGACGTTCCCGGCAAGATCGCCAGTGCCTTCTCGCCGCTCTACAAACTGTTCGAGAACAAGTACTTCTTCGATGACGTGTACTTCGCCGTATTCGCCAAGGGCAGTCGTAATCTGGGTCAGGCTCTGTGGAAAGTTGGCGACAGCATTTTTATCGACGGTCTGCTGGTCAACGGTTCAGCACGCGCGGTGGGCTGGTTTGCCAGCGTGATACGCGGCATTCAGACGGGTCGTCTGTACAGCTATGCCTTCACGATGATTATTGGTCTTGCTGTCACACTTGGCTGGTTTGTTTTGCACTGGCTGCGTTGATGCAAAGCCGGTTACTTGAACACTCACTGAAGAATTTGCAGAGCATATCGCATGATTGATTGGCCCATCTTGAGCGTACTTGTCTGGCTGCCCATTGCCGTCGGCGTGGTGTTGCTGGCGCTGGGAGAGCGCGCTGTAGTAGCGGGACGCTGGCTGGCGTTGCTGGGTTCGCTGGCTACATTTGTTCTGTCACTGCCGCTGTGGATGAACTTTGATGTCACGACTGCGGCGATGCAGTTCGTTGAGTATCGAGAATGGATTAATGCCTTCAATGCCACTTATCACCTGGGTGTGGATGGGTTTGCCATGCCGCTGGTGGTATTGACCACTTTCATTACCCCATTTGTGGTACTGGCGGGCTGGACTGCCATTGAAAACAGACAGACACAGTACTACGCCGCTTTCCTGATTCTGGAAGGATTGATGGTGGGCGTGTTTGCTTCACTGGATGCCCTGCTGTTTTACGTGTTCTGGGAAGCCATGCTGATCCCGATGTTCATCATCATCGGTATCTGGGGGGGGCCGCGTCGTGTGTACGCCACCATCAAGTTCTTTCTGTATACCTTCCTCGGCTCGGTGTTCATGCTGGTCGCTCTGATCTACCTGCACCTGAAGTCGGGCGGCTTTGAAATTACCGCATTCCAGACCATGAAGCTCACAATGGATGAGCAGTTGCTGATCTTTATTGCCTTCCTGCTGGCGTTTGCTGTGAAAGTCCCGATGTGGCCGGTGCATACCTGGTTGCCGGACGCACACGTGGAAGCGCCTACCGGTGGCTCGGTTATTCTGGCGGCTATCATGTTGAAGATGGGCGGTTATGGTTTCCTGCGTTTCTCTCTGCCGATTGCACCGGATGCCAGCCATGAACTGGACTGGTTGATGATTTCGCTGTCGCTGATTGCCGTGGTGTACATCGGCTTTGTCGCACTGGTGCAGCAGGATATGAAGAAGCTGATTGCCTATTCGTCCATCGCACACATGGGCTTTGTCACGCTGGGTTCATTCCTTGCGTGGGAAATCGTGCGTGCTACTGGCAGCATACAGGGCGCAGCCATGGGACTGGACGGCGCAATGGTGCAGATGATCTCGCACGGTCTGATTTCCGGTGCCATGTTCCTTGGCGTCGGGGTCATGTATGACCGCGTGCACAGCCGGGAAATCAGTGCCTATGGCGGTGTGGTCAACAAGATGCCGATCTTTGCTGCCTTCTTTGTGCTGTTCTCCATGGCCAATTCAGGTTTGCCAGCCACCTCAGGATTCGTTGGTGAATTCCTGGTGATTCTGGCCGCGTTCAAGGCTGACTTCTGGTATGCCTTCCTCGCTGCCATGACGTTGATCCTCGGCGCTGCCTACACCCTGTGGCTGGTCAAGCGGGTCATCTTCGGAACCGTCACTAACGAGCATGTCGCGCATGTCGAAGATGTGAACGGACGTGAATTCATCATGATGGCCGTGCTGGCTGTGGCTGTACTGGCGCTGGGGCTGTGGCCTGCGCCGCTGCTGCAAGTCATGAAGCCCAGTGTCGAGCATCTGGTTCAGCACATCATGATGTCGAAATTGCCGCTTCCACTCTGATGCAGCAGATGAATGAACTGGCAACCGCACTCGTAACAGGATCAGGTCAGTAGCAGAACCATGTCAGCGAACCTCAATTTCGTAGTTGCCTATCCGGAAATCTTCGTGCTGACCGCAGCATGCGTGATTCTGCTTGTGGACCTGTTCGTCAGCGACAGACAGCGCATTGTTACCTTCCTGCTGACCATGGTGTCGTTGCTGGCCGCTGCATTCATCACCGTGCAGTACGGTGTAGCTGAGCGGGTTATCACCTTTCATGGCACTTACGTTGCTGATCCGATGGGAACGGTGCTCAAACTCTCAACCTATGGTGCAACTGCATTGAGCTTGTTGTACTCGCGCGAATATCTGCAACGACGTGGCCTGTTCAAAGGTGAATACTTTGTGCTGGCACTGTTCGCCATGCTGGGCGTAATGGTGATGATTTCTGCGGCCAGTCTGCTGACCATTTATCTGGGCGTGGAGCTGCTTTCGCTCTCGCTTTATGGCCTTGTGGCGTTTGATCGCGACAATGGTATTGCAGCAGAGTCTGCCATGAAGTATTTCGTGCTGGGCGCGATTGCTTCCGGCATGTTGCTGTATGGTATGTCCATGATTTATGGGGTGACTGGAACGCTGGAGTTGTCACAGATTGCCAATCGTATCCCGGGCATCGGTCTGAACAGCCTCGGTTTGGCCTTTGGTCTGGCCTTTCTGGTGGTGGGTGTGGCGTTCAAATTCGGTGCCGTACCATTTCATATGTGGGTGCCGGATGTTTATCACGGCGCGCCGACTGCGGTAACACTGTTTGTCGGTTCCGCACCCAAGATTGCCTCCTTTGCCTTGGCTATGCGCCTGCTGGTTGATGGTCTGGGTGGCGCAGTGGAACAGTGGCGCCCCATGCTGGTCGTACTCGCCGTGTTGTCTATGGCCATCGGTAATGTGGTAGCGATTGCCCAGACCAACATCAAACGCATGCTGGCCTATTCCACCATTTCACATGTCGGCTTCATCCTGCTGGGCGTGCTGGCGGGCACAGTGCAGGGCTATCAGGCAGCCATGTTCTACACGCTTACTTATGTACTGACTGCGGTAGGCTCATTCGGTGTGATTCTGTTGCTGTCCCGTCAGGGCTTTGAATCTGATGCGCTGGATGATTTCAAGGGACTGGCAAAGAAGTCACCCTGGTTCGCCTCTGTCATGGCCATGCTGATCTTCAGTACTGCAGGTGTGCCGCCGTTCGTGGGCTTTACCGCCAAACTCGCGGTCATTCAAGCAATCATCGGTATTGGCTATACCTGGCTGGCAGGTGTCGCTGTGTTCTTCTCGGTGATCGGCGCTTATTACTACATTCGCGTAGTCAAGCTGATGTACTTTGATGCACCGGTAGACAATGGTCCGATTCAGGCGGGTGTCGCATTGCGCACCGTACTCAGTGCCAATGGTCTGGCTGTGCTGGCCTTGGGATTACTGCCCGGTTTACTGCTTGATCTCTGCGCCCGCGTAATCAGCTGAAATCACTGAATCGCTGGACTTCAGCATCATTCCCACGCTTTCTTGGGCCAATTGTCTTTGCGGATGGCGCTGCGTGAGATCAGCTTAACTGACTATCGATGTAAATATGATCTGGCGGCAAGCTGGCCTGCTGGCGTTCAAGAATCTGAGTGAAAGACGCTTCGATGCACTGGGTAAAATGCTGCGTGTCAAACAGGCTGGATCTCAGCTTGTTGTGCTTCAGCTTTTCCTTAAGGGCTTTGATTTTTTCAGGCTTTGTCCCGAGTTCAATCGCAATGGCTTCATATTGCGATTGTGTGCTGGCTATCAGTTCGGGCATCTCCATGCAGTTAAGCAAGCTGGCTGCCACACGGCTGGCAAAGCTCTCGCCGGTGCGTGTCAGTACCGGCAGTCCCGCCCAGAGTGCATCGTTCGCGGTGGTGTGCGCGTTATATGGAAACGTGTCTAAAAACAGGTCTGCCAGTTTGTGTCTTGCCAGATGATCTTCAGCCCTTGCTAACCTTTTTGCGAAAATGATTCGATCGGGAGAGACTCCGCGTATCTCCGCTTCCTGTCGTAAATTATTTTTTGCCGTGACATGACATTCAGATAACCACAAAACACTTCCTGACACTCCTTTCAGTATCTGCATCCAGGAATCGAATGTGTTTGGCAGAATCTTGTAGCTTGCATTGAATGCGCAATAAACAACCCCATTCGCCGGGAGTTGAAATTGTTCTCTGGTAAATATCTCTCCAGAAGGCTTGCCAGTGGTATCTCTGGGCATAAACGAGCCTGGAAGATAAATTACTTTTTCAGAAAAATGAACTCTATTTCTTTCTGGAATAACCGTCCCGTCGGCGATGATGTAGTCATAATAACTTGCAGCCATTGTTCCCGCATAACCTAGAAAGTTAACCTGCACTGGCGCTGCCCTGTAAGAAAATATACCCGCCCTTGTGTGCTTGGTCATTCCTGTCAAATCGACCGCGATATCGATGCCGACTTCTCTGGAGATTTTTGCAACATCCTGATCGCTGGTGTTTTTAATATCGATGAACCGATCAAATGCCAAAGTCATTCTTTTATGCATCTGATCGGAAGTGATAGGCCCGTAATAAAAAGCTATCAGCTCGAATTTTTCTTTGTCATGGTTTTCGAAAAACTCCGCAGTCAGGTAGGCAACCGGGTGCTCCCTGAAATCCGCACTGTAGTATCCAACTCGTATCTTTTCTTTGCCTGGTGATTTGCCAATAGGGGAGGGTAATGGGTTGAATGGATGTTTGTCATCAAGCCATATCTCAGCTGCTTTGCGTTGTATTGATAATAAGTCAGTCGCTGCAAGTAACGGAAAGCATGGGGAAGCCTTTTTGTTTTTGCTTATCTTTTCGATTAAGGCATCAATTTCTGGTTCAATATTTTTCCAGTCGCACAGTAACATTTTCGTATGCAAAAGCGCGCCAGCCAGGTAGTAATGGTCAGGTTTCAATAAGCTGGCCTGTATGTAACTTGATAGCGCCTCTTCAAGGCGATTAAGTTCTTGCAACGCAACACCGCGGTTGAAATACGCTTCAGCGTGATCTGACTTGAGACTGATGGCTTTGTCGTAGCTTGTAACCGCCTCTTCCATACGCCTGAGTGCTTGCAGTGCAGCACCACGGTTGCAGTAGACCTCGGCGTAATCCTCTTTGATGGTGATCGCCTTGTCGTAGCAGTCAATTGCCTCTTCCAGGCGCCTGAGTGCTTGCAGTGCAGCGCCGCGGTTGCAGTAGGCATCAGTGTAGTCTGGCTTTATGTTGATGGCTTTCGCGTAGCTGGCAACTGCCTCTTCCATGTGCCTGAGTCCTTGCTGTGCGACACCCCGGTTGAAATAAGCCTCTGCATGATCTGGCTTGAGGCTGATCGCTTTGTCATAGCTGATAATTGCCTCCTCCAGACGATTGAGCGCTTGCAGTGCAATGCCCCGGTTGAAGTAAGCATCAGTGTGATCCCGCTTGAGACTGATTGCTTTGTCATAGCTGACAACTGCTTCTTCCAGGCGATTGAGCGCTTGCAGTGCAACGCCCCGGTTGAAATAGGCTTCAGGATGATCTGGCTTGAAACTGATCGCTTTGTCGTAGCTTGCAATCGCTTCTTCCATGCGATTGAGTGTTTGCAGCGCAACACCCCGGTTGGCATAGGCTTCAGCGTAATCTGACTTGAAACTGATCGCTTTGTCGTAGCTGGCAACGGCTTCTTCTAGGCGATTGAGCGATTGCAGCGCATTACTACGATTGTAGTAGGCCTCAGCGTAATCTGACTTGATACTGATCGCTCTGTCGAAGCTGGCAACGGCTTCTTCCAGACGATTGAGTGCTTGAAACGCGCTGCCTATATTCGAATGGGCATGAGCGTTACTGGAATTAATCTTTATCGCCCTGCCTATTAATTCGACTGCCAACGCCGGGTTATTGCTTTGTATTGCTGCTACTCCCAGCAAATGTAACGCATCAAAATGCCCGGGTTGTCTGGCCAGTATTTGTTCGTAAATAGACTTTGCTCGTTCCAGTTGCCCTTGCTGATGTAGGGCCATACCTTGCTGAAAAAGCAGATTCTCTTCAGGCTGAGTCTGCTTGTTCTGCGCAAGCTTGCCAGAAGGTGCGGGGCGCTGCGGTATGGGTGGCGGACGTGACATGGTTTTATTTTATAGATGGAAAGTCGTGGACCCTTTAGATTCTACCGGTTGGGGGCTGACCTATGCTTGCCGCCCGGTACGCCGAACCGGCTGATTTGCCGGGGATTCTCCTGACGGGCAAATACTGCGGCTGCGTAGCGTAAATGTCTTGTAAACCCTACTGGGCATCATTAGAATGCGCGGCCTCTGTTGCGGGGTGGAGCAGTCTGGCAGCTCGTCGGGCTCATAACCCGAAGGTCGTAGGTTCAAATCCTACCCCCGCTACCAATGCCTGACCTCGGTCAGGTCCTGATTGAGTCAGGTTTCGGGCCCCTTCAAGGGGCTTTTTGATTTCTGGTTCAGTGATTCGCCAGTCTGGCTGTAGAATCACTGAAAGGTGTGGGTGTAATTGGCCTGGAACAGGGAAGCTACCGTGGCGCTGCGGTGGCAGGCAGGGATTGGGCATTATCAATGGGCCATCGGCCCATTTTTTATTTGTGCAGGAGGCGGGATGCGCGACCAACTGACCGAGCTGCTGGAGCCTGTTGTAAAGGGGCTCGGGTTTGAGCTGTGGGAGCTGGAATACGCGGCGCGTCGCGGCAATGGCTTTCTGCGCCTGTATATCGATGCCGAGCAGGGTGTGGAGCTGGAAGATTGCGCAACCGTCAGTCGGGCTGTGAGTGCTGTACTGGATGAGCGTGATCCGATTCCGGTGGAATACACCCTGGAAGTCTCGTCACCGGGTCTGGATCGGGTGCTGCGTACGCCTGCGCACTTTGCCCGGTATATCGGCGAACGTGCTCAGGTTGAAATGGTATTGCCGGTGAATGGCCGCAGAAAGTTTCTGGGCAAATTGCTGTCGGTGAATGAGCGCGAGTTGTCCCTTGAGCAGGATGGTGTGCCGGTAACGTTGCTGCTGGATGGTATCAGCAAGGCGCGGCTGGCCCCTGTGTATGAATGACGGATTACCTGTTATTGCCGGATTGGAACTTTAACTCTCGAACGGGAGAGCATTGATGTCGATGAATAAAGAAATTCTGATGGTGGTGGACGCTGTCTCCAACGAGAAAGGCGTCGACAAGGCGATCATATTCGAGGCGCTTGAAGCGGCCCTGGCCTCGGCCACGCGCAAGCGTTACGGGGAAGGCATCGATGTAAGGATCACTATCAACCCCAAGACCGGTGACTACGATACTTTCCGTCGCTGGAAGGTGTTTGCGGATGATTCCAATGAACTGGAATTTCCGGACAAGGAGCTGCGCATGGAAGATGCGCTGGATATCGACAAGTCAGCCGTTCCCGGTGGCTATGTAGAACAGCCGCTTGAATCTGTGGCGTTCGGTCGTATCGCCGCCCAGACTGCGAAGCAGGTTATCGTGCAGAAAGTGCGTGAGGCCGAACGCGCTCACGTCGTGGATCAGTTCCGTGATCGCATGGGCACCATGGTGTCCGGTCTGGTCAAGCGTGTGGATCGCAGTGGTATTACCGTTGATCTGGGTAATAACGCCGAAGGCTTTATTCCGCGTGAACACATGATTCCGCGTGAGCCCGTGCGCGTGGGAGATCGAATCAAGGCCTTCCTCAAGGAAGTCCGTAACGAGCAGCGTGGCCCGCAATTGATGCTGACCCGGACTGCACCGGAATTCCTGATCGAGCTGTTCAAGCTGGAAGTACCCGAAGTAGGCCATGGCCTGATCGAGATTCTTGCCGCCGCGCGTGATCCCGGTGTGCGCGCCAAGATCGCAGTAAAGAGCAAGGATCAGCGCATTGATCCGGTCGGTGCCTGTGTCGGTATGCGTGGTGCGCGTGTGCAGGCGGTCTCGAATGAAATCTGCGGTGAACGTGTTGACATCATTCCTTTCGATGACAACGCAGCACAGTTTGTCATTAACGCCATGGCGCCTGCTGAAGTGGTTTCCATCGTGGTGGATGAAGATGCGCATTCCATGGATGTGGCCGTTACAGAAGAGAAACTGTCGCAGGCTATTGGCCGTGGCGGTCAGAACATCCGTCTGGCCAGCGAGCTGACAGGCTGGAACCTCAACATCATGACTACCGAAGCGGCTGAAAAGAAGAGCGAATCCGAAGCGCGGGCCGTGGTCGAACTGTTCATGAAGGATCTGGATGTAGATGAAGAAGTGGCCGCTATCCTGGTGCAGGAAGGCTTCTCGACTGTGGAAGAAGTGGCCTATGTACCGACTTCCGAGCTGGCCTCCATCGAGGACTTTGATGAGGAAATGATCAAAGAGCTGCGTAACCGCGCCCGTGACGTACTGCTGACGCGTGCGATCGCCACTGAAGAAGTCTCCGAGGCTTCGGATGATCTGTTCCTTGTGGAAGGCATGACGCAGGAACTGGCTGATGAGCTGGTCAGCCGTGGCATCGCAACGCGTGATGAGCTGGCCGAGCAGGCTGTTGATGACCTGCTGGATATGGCGGGCATGAATGAAAAGCGTGCGGGTGAACTGATCATGGCGGCACGCAAGCATTGGTTTGAAGAAGCCGGGCAGCAAGGTTGAATTCACGCTCTGAATTCAGGATTGATGCACTAAGTCGATGACAGACGGCGCGGAGAATGTATGGCTGATGTAACAGTAACCCAGTTGGCAAAAGGCTTGAATGTGCCTGTTGATCGACTTTTGAAGCAGCTCGATGAAGCTGGCATCAAGGTATCGGGTACTGAAGACCTGATCAGTGACGACGCCAAGATGGAACTGCTTACTTTCCTGCGTCGCGCTCACGGTAGTGAAGAAAGTCCTGCTGCACCACGCAAAATTACCCTCAAGCGCAAGTCACAGGGTGAAATCAAGGTGGCCACTGCCCAGGGCCGTGCCCGAACGGTCAATGTGGAAGTTCGCACCAAGAAAACCTATCTGAATCGCAGTCTGCTGGAAGAGAAGGCGCCTGCTCCTGAGGAGCCGCAAAAACCGCAGAAACCAGTGCAGGAAGTTGCGCCGGAACCGGAAGTGGTGGTTCATGTAGAGCCTGCTCCGGTATTGACGCCTGAAGAAATGGAAGCAGCGCAGCGTGAGGCTGAGCGTCTGCAGCGCGAAAAGCGCGAAGCCGAATTGCGGCTGATGATTCTGGCTGAAACCAGTCAGCGTGCAGAAGAAGAAAGTCAGCGAATTGCCGAAGAGCGTGCCCGTCTGGAAGCGCAACGCCGTCAGCAGGAACAGGCTGAGACTGCTGCGCGCGAACTGCGTGAGGCCAAGGCCGCTAAAGCCGTCAAAGAGCGCGCCAAGCCTGAAGAGCGTGCCGGTTCCGGTCGTACCGAACTGCACATGTCTTCCGATGCCAGCGCCCGGTTCAAGAAGAAGAAACAGCAGCAGCAACAGCAGCTGCAGAGCAATCGTTCACGTAAGCCTATGCAGGTGGCTGCGGGAACACAGCATGGTTTCGAAAAGCCGGTGGCACCGGTCAAGCACGATGTGCTGATTCCAGAAACCATCACCGTGGCCGAACTGGCACAACGCATGGCTGTGAAGGCCACTGAAGTTATCAAGGTGATGATGAACATGGGTGTGATGGCTACCATCAATCAGCCCATTGATCAGGACACGGCCGTGCTGGTGGTTGAAGAGCTGGGTCACAACGCCATCGCTCAGAAAGAAAGCGCAATGGATGACGAATTGCATAGCGGTGAAGCGCAGCATGAATTGTTGCCGCGTCCGCCAGTGGTTACCGTCATGGGCCACGTTGATCACGGTAAGACTTCCTTGCTGGATTACATTCGCCGTACCAAGGTCGCAGCGGGTGAAGCTGGTGGCATTACCCAGCATGTTGGCGCTTATCATGTTGAAACGCCAAAGGGCATGATCACCTTCCTCGATACACCGGGCCATGCTGCATTCAGTGCCATGCGTGCCCGTGGCGCCCAGGTTACCGACGTGGTGATTCTGGTGGTGGCAGCGGATGACGGTGTGATGCCGCAAACCATCGAAGCCATTGAACATGCTCGGGCAGCTGAAGTGCCGGTCGTGGTTGCCGTGACCAAGGTGGACAAGCCTGAAGCTGATCCGGATCGCATCAAGAATGAACTGGTCAAGCATGGCGTGATTCCCGAAGAGTGGGGTGGTGACACCATGTTCGTGAACGTGTCGGCACGTGCCGGCACCGGCATTGATCAATTGCTGGATACCATCCTGTTGCAAGCTGAAGTGCTGGAACTCAAGGCTGCACGCGATGGCATGGCTGCGGGTGTGGTCATCGAATCCTGGATTGAAAAAGGCCGTGGTGCTGTCGCGACGATATTGATCAAGCGCGGTACGCTGAAATCAGGTGATCCGGTTATCGCCGGTCAGGAATTCGGTCGCGTACGTGCGATGTTTGACGAGGCAGGCAAGCAGGTGACTTCTGCCGGACCTTCGTTGCCGGTGGTGGTGCTGGGTCTGTCCGGTGCACCGCATGCAGGTGATGATCTGCTGGTACTGGAAAGCGAACGCAAGGTGCGCGAAGTGGCGTTGTATCGCCAGGGCAAGTTCCGCGATACCAAGCTGGCCAAGGCAGCCAGTGCCAACAAGCTGGAAGATATCTTCTCGCAGACCGGTGAAGGCAAATCGGCAGTGGTGTCGATCATCATCAAGGCCGACGTACAGGGCAGTGCAGAAGCATTGCGTGATGCCCTGTTACAGATATCCACTGATGAAGTGAATGTGAAAGTACTGTCGAGCAGCGTGGGTGGCATCACAGCTTCCGACGTGTCGCTGGCAGCTGCTTCCAAGGCATTGATCATCGGCTTCAACGTCCGTGCCGATGGTACGGCGCGTGCTGCCATCAAGGACAGTGACATTGATGTGCGTTACTACAGCATCATTTACGAAGCCATTGATTACGTGAAGCAGCTGGCTTCCGGATTGCTGGCACCAGAAATCAAGGAAACGATTGTGGGTCTGGCTGAAGTGCGTGACGTATTCCGCTCCAGCAAGCTGGGCACGATTGCAGGCTGTATCGTGACCGAAGGTTACGTGAAGCGTAACAATCCGATCCGCGTTCTGCGCAACAATGTCGTCATTTTCGAAGGCGGACTGGAGTCTCTGCGCCGCTTCAAGGATGACGTCAATGAAGTCCGCTCCGGTACAGAGTGCGGTATTGGCGTGAAGGCCTACGATGATGTGCAGGTGGGTGACCAGATCGAGTGTTACTTCCGTACGGAAGTGGCACGTACCGTGTAACGGTTACGGAATCTGAATGGCCAATGCATTTCCCCGCAGCCGGCGCGTTGCCGAACAGATCCAGCGTGTGCTGAGCGAACTCATTCGACGTGAGTTGCGCGATCCACGTCTGGGGCCTGTGACCATTGTGGATGTACAGGTCAGCAAGGATCTGTCGCATGCCAAAGTGTTCTATTCCATTCTGGGTGGTGACAAAAATCCGGAGTTGACCCGGGAAATCATGCTGGATGCTGCCAAGCTGCTGCGCGGCCCGCTGGGTCGTGCACTTAATCTGCGTCATGCACCCCAGCTCACTTTTGTGGCCGATGAGCTGATTGAATACGGCACGCAGTTGAGCGCGGCAATCAGCACCGCTGTAAAGAGTGATATTGAACGCCATGTAGATGACGCAGAAGACGCGTCTCAATCAGATAAAGAGTAGCGTTGAAGACGGTTCAGCCGGACCGCTGCAAAATGACATGCGCCGCTTGGCACTGCGATGAAAGAATCCCGCCCCAAACGCTTTGATCGCGCTGTTGATGGCATCCTGTTGCTGGACAAGCCACAAGGTCTGTCCAGCAATGCAGCATTACAGAACGCGCGCGGTTTATTTCGTGCGTTGAAAGCAGGTCATGCCGGCAGCCTCGACCCGCTCGCGACAGGCATGTTGCCGATCTGTTTCGGGCAGGCAACCAAGGTATGTGGCTATCTGCTGAACTCATCTAAGACCTACCAGGTGACTGCGCGACTGGGCAGCAGAACCGACTCTGCCGATGCGGATGGTGTGGTGATTGAAGAAAGGCCCGTACCCCACCTGTCACAAGCGCAGATTGAGCAGGTCCTGCATTCGTTTATCGGTGCACAGAAACAGGTGCCGCCGATGTATTCAGCGCTCAAGCATGAGGGCCGGCGCCTGTATGAGCTGGCCCGCAGTGGTGAAACCATTGAACGGGAACCGCGCGATATCGTTATCGAACAGATTCGCTTGCAGCATTTCGACCAGACCCAGATCGGTTTTGAAGTACGTTGTTCCAAGGGCACTTATGTCCGGTCGCTGGTTGAGGATGTTGCGTCACGGCTGGGGACGCTGGCGCATGTGACCATGTTGAGGCGTATCCAGGTGGATCCATTTGATGCGGCGCGGATGGTGACGCTGGATGCATTGGCTGACCTGTCACTGGAAGCAAGGGACGCGCTATTGCAACCGGCCGATTCGGCGTTGCTGGGGATGCCCTTACTGAATCTGGATGCCGGTCAGGAAACGGCTCTGTTTCATGGCAAACCCGTCCCGGGTTTTCCGTCGCTGGCAGCCTCTTTGTGGCGGGCATACGGCGTGGATAGCCGGTTTTTGGGGTTGGTACGCTCCGACGGACAGGGTGAACTGCGCGCAGAGCGCCTTTTTGTCTCGCCGGCGGCCGGGGTGCCGGCCGGGTAAGTGTCGGATTTCGCTTGAGCTTGGGGGAATCGCGACATAGAATGCGCGCCCAGTTTAAGGTCGTGGTTATGGCTGCCGGCGCGCAGCGCATTTCGAAGTAACGAGGTTGAGCAGATGTTGTCGAGTGAGCAGAAGAGCAGTCTAGTTAAAGACTTCAGTCGTGGTCCTGCCGATACCGGATCGCCTGAGGTACAGGTCGCGTTGCTGTCAGCTCGCATCAATGGTCTGAGCGAACACTTCGGCAACCACAAGTCAGACCATGCTTCACGTCGCGGCCTGTTGAAGATGGTGAACCAGCGCCGCAAGCTGCTGGACTATCTGAAAAGCCGCACTCCTGAGCGTTATCAGGAAATCATCAGCCGTCTCGGCCTGAGACGCTAACCGAACCGGTATTTACGGGCTGCCTCTCCTCAAGTGGCAGCCCGTTTTTCATTTACGCAGAAATCTTCTGCGGATCTTTCAAGTTATTAAAAGCGGCAGGAAATAAACGTGAGTCTAGTCAAAAAGAGTTTTCAGTACGGCAGTCATCAGGTCACGCTCGAAACAGGTGAAATGGCGCGCCAGGCCGATGGTGCAGTGCTGGTCACCATGGGTGAAACCGTAGTGCTGGTGACAGCAGTTGCTAAAAAGCAGGCTGATCCCGGCAAGGATTTCTTCCCGATGACCATCAACTACGTAGAGAAGACCTATGCAGCGGGACGTATTCCCGGCGGGTTCTTCAAGCGCGAAGGTCGTCCAACTGAAAAGGAAACACTGACAGCACGTCTGATCGACCGCCCACTGCGTCCACTGTTCCCTGAACACTTCTTCAACGAAATCCAGGTGGTGGCTACTGTCGTTTCCGTCAACAAGGAAATCGATCCTGATATCGCTTCCATGCTGGGTGCCTCTGCTGCGCTGGCATTGTCCGGCGTGCCATTCCAGGGTCCGATTGGTGCTGCGAAGGTGGGTTACAAGGACGGCCAGTACATCCTCAACCCGACCGCATCACAACTGAAAGATTCCAAGCTGGATCTGGTCGTTGCCGGTACGGCTCAGGCGGTATTGATGGTGGAATCGGAAGCCAATTGTCTGTCAGAAGAAGTCATGCTCGGTGCCGTGGTGTTCGGTCATCAGCAGATGCAGGTGGCTATCAATGCCATTAACGAACTGAAGGCGGAAGCTGGTAAACCTGCATGGGACTGGCAGGCTCCTGCCGCAAACACTGCGCTTGAATCGGCTGTGTCCGCACAGGCGCATGACGCGTTCACTGCGGCGTATCAGATCACTGAAAAGCAGGCGCGTTATACCCGCGTAGGCGAAATCAAGAAAGCCGCTGTTGAAGCGCTGTCTGCTGGTGATGCACCGCAGTTCACTGCTGCTGAAGTCAGCAAGGAACTGGCCAATCTTGAATACAAGATTGTGCGTGAGCGCATCCTGTCGGGCGCACCTCGCATTGATGGACGTGATACCAAGACTGTTCGTCCGATCAACATCCGCACCGGTGTGTTGCCGCGCACCCACGGTTCAGCCTTGTTCACACGTGGTGAAACTCAGGCGCTGGTGGTCACTACACTTGGCACTGGCAAAGATGCACAGCTCATTGATTCCATCACTGGCGAACGCAAAGAACCGTTCATGCTGCATTACAACTTCCCTCCGTTCAGCGTCGGCGAAACCGGCATGATCGGTTCACCCAAGCGTCGTGAAATCGGCCACGGCAATCTGGCACGTCGCGGCATTTATGCCGTCTTGCCTGACATGGAAAAATTCCCGTACGTGATCCGTATCGTTTCGGAAATTCTTGAATCGAATGGCTCCAGCTCAATGGCATCAGTCTGCGGCAGCAGCCTGGCATTGATGGATGCCGGTGTGCCGCTGAAGGCACCGGTTGCTGGTGTGGCCATGGGTCTGGTGAAAGAAGGTGATCGCTTCTCCGTGCTGACCGACATTCTGGGTGATGAAGACCATCTGGGTGATATGGATTTCAAGGTGGCCGGTACAGCTGATGGCGTGACCGCACTGCAGATGGACATCAAGATCAATGGCATCACCAAAGAAATCATGGAAGTGGCATTGACTCAGGCCAAAGCAGGTCGCCTGCACATTCTGGGTGAGATGAACAAGGTGCTGTCTGCCTCGCGCGCCACCATGTCTGAATGGGCACCTAGCATCATTACCATCAAGATTGATCCGGAGAAGATCCGTGAAGTGATCGGTAAGGGCGGTGCAGTGATCCGTGCGATCACCGAAGAAACCGGCACCAGCATTGATATTGATAATGACGGTACGGTGAAGATTGCTTCTGTAGATGGCATGGCCGGTAAGGAAGCGCAACGTCGCATCGAACTCATTACTGCCGATGTTGAAGTGGGCCGCGTCTATGAAGGCAAGGTAGTCCGTTTGATGGACTTTGGTGCCTTCGTCAGCATCCTGCCGGGCAAGGATGGTCTGGTGCACATTTCGCAAATCAGCAATGAGCGTGTCGAAAAGGTCAGCGACAAACTCAATGAAGGCGATGTAGTGCGTGTGAAGGTGCTGGAAGTCGACCGTCAGGGTCGCGTGCGTCTGAGCATGCGTGATGTCGATGCCTGATAGATGATTGCTATTCAGGCGCGATCACTCGCGCCTGACTGCAAACACCAGACGCCGCAGGATTAATATCCGGCGGCGTTTTTGTTTCAGGCTACGTATTCAAGCTGGCGGATATTCTTCAATACGTCGGGTTGCCAATGCTCAATGGCCCATTGCCACAGTGTATTCAGTGTGGCGTGCTGTAATTCATCAGGCGGGTTCTGCCGCAGGAATTGCAGAACATTCCACAGTGTCCCGACTGCATTCAGTGAGTTTACCGGCGTTGCAGCGGTGGACTTGCCCAGCTTCTGTCCTGTCCTGTCTGTTGCCAGCGGCAGGTGCAGGTAATCCGGGGTCGGCAGACCGAGTGCGATTTGCAGCGCAATCTGCCGGGGCGTGTTGCTCAGCAGATCCACACCGCGCACAACTTCGGTAATACCTTGTGCCGCATCATCTACTACTACGGCTAGCTGATAGGCGAACCAGCCATCGCGGCGCCTGATAACAAAATCGCCAGTGCTGTCACGCAGGTGAATACATTGTTCGCCTTGCAGGCCATCTGTAAAACACACCGGTTCCGTCGGCACACGGAACCGCCAGGCGTGCGAGCCTGTGGTTCGCAGCGGGCCGTTTCGGCACAGGCCCGGATAACGCAGCTCCTCATGATCTTCCAGTTCATTGTTCTGCAATGCCTGCAATTCACTGCGGGTACAGGAACAGGGATAACTCAGATGATGATCAATCAATTGCTGGAGGGCTTGCTGATAAGACTCCGTGCGGCTGCTCTGATAGATGACAGTTTCATCCCATGCGAAGCCGAATTCCTCCAGTGTGCGCAGGATAAGATCAGCTGAGCCCGATACAGTGCGGGGCGGATCGAGATCTTCAATGCGCACCAGCCACAGACCCCGCGCTTTGCGGGCTTGCAGATAACTGCCCGTGGCGGCAACCAGCGAGCCGAAATGCAGCGGGCCAGTCGGGGAGGGAGCGAAGCGGCCACGATAAGTCATGGGTCGCGCGCGGGTCTGATGTTCAGCAGGTGAGGCCGGGCAGAGGTTGTACCATCTGCCCGAACACGAGCCGATTATCGGTAGCGATCATCCCTGTCGCCGTATTGACGCTCGCGGCGTTCGCGGCGTTCCTGGGCTTCGACGCACAGGGTGGCGACGGGTCGGGCTTCAAGACGTTTCACCCCGATTTCCTCACCGGTTTCCACGCAGTAGCCATAACTACCGTCTTCAATGCGGTTAAGCGCTTCTTCAATCTTGCGGATCAGCTTGCGTTCACGATCACGGGTACGCAGTTCCAGACTGAATTCAGATTCCTGAGTGGCACGGTCATTCGGATCAGGGAAGTTGGAAGCTTCGTCCTGCATGTGCAGCACGGTGCGATCAACTTCCTGCATCAGGTCTTTTTTCCAGCTCTGCAGAATGTTGCGGAAATGGTCCAGCTGCGACTGGTTCATGTAGTCTTCATCGCGTCGCAGCTGGTAAGGCTTGACGTTACGCGGGCCTGCCAACAGGCTGAAGTTACCGCTCAGTTCGGTATCTTCATCATTAAGGGAAACGGCTTCTTTCATGGGCTTCGATGTGGAAGACTTCACTGCTACCGCAGTCCTGATAGGCGCTGACGGTGTAGCAGATGCGGTTTTCTTGGCTCCTGCTACGGGTTTTTGACTGGTAGTGGCGGCAGCTTGCGGTTTGTCTGCTTTGCCACTGGGTTTACTGGTTGCGCCCTTGGCAGCGGGTGCCGGGGCGGCGGTCGGCTTGGTGACTGCGGCAGGCTTTTTGGCTTCTGCTGCGGTTACTTTTGCTGACTTGGGTTCTGTCTTCGCCACCGTCTTTGCCGGTTTGGCTGAGGACTTGGCGGGAGCTTTGGGTGCGGCCTTGGCCGGTGCTTTCACAGCAGGCTTGGCTGCCGGTTTGGCAACGGGCTTGCTGGCAGGCTTGGCCGCTGGCTTTGCGGCGGCTGGCTTGGTGCTCTTGGCAACAGGTTTGGCTTTGCTCACAGGGGCGGGCTTTTTCTTCGCAGCAGCGGCCTTGTCGGCAGCTGGTTTGCTGGCTTGTTTCTTCGTTTTTTCTGTTTTCTTCGCGGGCATTTTTTGTGCCTCCATCATGCTTGCTGGCCCAAGAGGTCGCGCGATCAAGTGGCGGATTATACATACGCGCTGCGTCACGTATAGTCGTGATTTGAGGCCAAGTCTGTACGCTGTTTTCCGGGGTTCAGCCAACAATTTTTTGGAGTCTCGCCGGTGCTTTCCCGTACACTACCGCGCCAATCAATCACGACCGCCAAACTCCAGCTGCAATGCGACTAAGCAAGATAAAACTCGCGGGTTTCAAGTCCTTTGTTGACCCCACCACCGTCAACTTCCCCAGCAATCTGATCGGAGTGGTCGGGCCCAATGGCTGCGGCAAGTCCAACATCATTGATGCCGTGCGCTGGGTGATGGGCGAAATCTCCGCCAAGAATCTGCGCGGTGAATCCATGTCCGACGTGGTGTTCAACGGCTCGTCCTCACGCAAGCCGGTGGGCACAGCATCAGTGGAACTGGTGTTCGATAACAGTGATGGCAAGCTGTCCGGCCAGTATGCAAGTTTCAATGAGGTGTCACTGAAGCGCGTGGTGTCACGTGATGGTCAGTCCGCCTATTTTCTGAATGGCGCGCGTTGTCGCCGCAAGGACATCACTCAGTTATTCCTGGGCACAGGACTGGGCGCACGCAGTTACGCCATCATCGAACAGGGCATGATCTCCCGCGTGATCGAGGCGCGTCCTGAAGAATTGCGCGGATTCATTGAAGAAGCAGCCGGTATCTCCAAGTACAAAGAATTGCGCCGCGACACCGAAAATCGCATCTCGCATACTAAGGAAAATCTTGAGCGTCTGAACGATCTGCGCGAAGAAGTTGATAAGCAGCTGAATCGCTTGCAGCGCCAGGCTGCCACTGCACGCCGGTATCAGAACCTCAAGAGCGAAGAGCGCGTTCATCACGCTCAGTTGCTGGCGATGAAGCTGCGCCAGATCGGCGAAGATCTGCAAGTCCGCGAACAGACATTGCTGCAACGTGATACGGCTATGCAGTCAGTGATTGCCGAGTTGCGCAGTCATGAGTCGCATCTGGAAACCAGTCGTGAAGAAATGCGTCTCAAGTCAGATGAGCTGGCTGCGGTGCAGGGCCGGCATTATGGGCTGAGCGCAGAAATCGGTCGGGTTGAGCAGTCCATCCAGCATGCGCGTGAGTTGCGGCAGAGACAGAATGCGGATCTGCAACAGACTGAACGCAATTACAGTGAATTGTCCGAGCACTCAAAGCGTGACACCCAGCAGATCAAACACCTGCAGGATGAAGTGGCACAGCTTGAACCCATGCTGGAAACATCACGTCTGCGTGAATCGGCAGCAGCTGAGGCGCTTGAACATGCAGATCTGGCCATGCAGGCCTGGCAGGAAGACTGGAATGAGTTCAATGTGCAGGCGCGTGATGCCAGCGAAAAGGCACAGGTTGAGCGTGCACGTATCGAACAGCTTGAAAATCAGCTGCGGCGTCTGACTGCGCAGCGCGAGCGCACGCTGGCAGAAATTGACAATCTGTCGATTGATGAATACGCGCAACGCATTGAGATGATGTTGCAGGAAGATATTTCCGCCAGTGAACGTCTGGAGCACCTTGAAACGCGCGTGCAGGATGTTGTTGGAAATGTAGAACAGTTGCGTGCCCGCCAGCGTGAGCTGGTCACGGCCAGTGATGCCAGCAATCGTGAATTGCAGCAGGCGCAGGGCCGTCTGGTGTCGCTTGAGGCGTTGCAGAAAGCCGCGCTGGGCCAGGCACAGGGCAAAGTGGCCGACTGGTTGTCTGCAAATTCGCTGGGCAGCCGGCCGCGACTGGCGCAGCAACTGCAGGTCAGTAATGGCTGGGATCGTGCAGTGGAAACCGTGCTCGGTTCCTATCTTGAAGCGGTGTGTGTGGATCAGCTGGATGATGTGGCCGGTGTGCTGAATACCCTGTCCGCCGGTACGGTCAGCTTCCTGTCACAGTCAAACAGCAATGCAGGCAATGTCAGTGCAGAGCTGCTGCTGGCGCATGTAAAGGGGCCGGCAGGTCTGACCTCTCTGCTGCATGGTGTCCATGTAGTGTCTGATCTGGCAGATGCGCTGGCCATGCGTGGCCGGTTGCAGGCCGGTGAATCGGTTATCACCCGCGATGGCGTGTGGATCGGTCGTGACTGGTTGCGCGTCAGCCGCGATCAGGATGCGCATGCCGGCGTGCTGGCGCGTGAACAGGAACTGCGCAGCCTGCGTGAAACGCTGCAAACCCTCGAAGAGAGTTACGCTGCATTGCAGGCCGAGACACAGCAGGTGCGTAATCAGCTTACAGATCTGGAAGCGCAGCGCGATGAAGTCATGCAGCAGCGCAACCAGTTACACCGCAGCCACAGTGAATTGAAGGCACAGCTCAGCGGTTTGCAGCTGCGGGTGGAACAGTCACGCGAACGTCATGTGAAGTTGCAGGCCGAATCTCAGGAACACGCCGTAGAACTGGCGCGTTCGGAAGAAGAGATCAGCGCTGCCCGCGGGCGCATGCAGGCTGCTATGGATGAAATGGAGCTGCACGAACAGGAGCGCCATGAGCTGGAACAGAGGCGCGATTCATTGCGTACTGAGTTGTCACTTGCGCGCAGTCGTGCGCACGATGACCGTGCCGAAGCACAGCAGCATGCAATTTCACTGGAATCCAGACGTTCAGCGCTGGGTTCGATTATTGCCGGTCTAGATCGCATCGAGTCACAACTGTTGCAATTGCAGGAGCGTCGCGAACTGCTTCAGGCACAGTTGCTGGAGGCTGAATCTCCGCTGACCATGTTTGATGAACAACTGGCCGAACTGCTGGAACGGCGCATCACACTTGATCAGGAACTGGCCTCTGCACGCGAAGCAGTGGAGACCGTAGAACAGCACATCCGTGAAATGGATGAATCGCGCATGACTACCGAGCGCCGTGTTGAAGAAGCACGCCAGCAGCTCGATGAAGTGCGCATGAGTCTGCAGGAACACAAGGTGCGTCGTGAGACGCTGGAAGAACAGTTCGTTGCTACTCAGTTCATTCTGGAAGAAGTGCTGGCCCAGCTGGTACCTGAAGCCACGATTGCTGCATGGGAACAGGAGCTGGCAGAAATATCCGGCAAGATTGAACGTCTGGGTCAGGTGAATCTGGCGGCAATTGATGAGTTCAAGGAACAGTCCGAGCGCAAGGAATATCTGGATCGTCAGTACACAGACCTCACCGATGCGCTGGATACGCTGGAAACCGCGATGCGCAAGATCGAAAAGGAAACCCGTACACGCTTCCAGGATACCTTCGATCGCGTCAATGCCGGTCTGAAGGAACGGTTCCCGCGACTGTTCGGTGGCGGTCATGCCTATCTCGAACTGGCCGGTGAAGATGTGCTCAATGCGGGTGTTGCGATCATGGCGCGTCCGCCGGGCAAGCGAAACAGCACCATCAATCAGCTGTCAGGTGGTGAGAAGGCGCTGACCGCAGTGGCGCTGGTGTTCTCGATTTTCGAACTCAATCCTGCACCTTTCTGTCTGCTGGACGAAGTGGATGCACCGCTGGATGACAACAACAACATCCGCTTCTGCGATACCGTGCGTGAGATGGCCAAGAACGTGCAGTTCATCATCATTACTCACAACAAGGTCACCATGGAGCTGGCTGATCAG